>JAILLJ010000153.1 GCA_024693205.1 Clostridiales bacterium
CTCATTCCGACCGGAAAGTTTATAAACGTAAAGGGCGGAGCGTACGATTTCAACGAACCGAAGCCTATCGGAAGGGATCTTGACAGTGCAAAGGGTGCCGGATACGACGATAATTTCATAATCAACAACTACGACGGCACCGTAAAACTTGCAGCGACTCTTGAGAACCCGGCAAACGGCTTGAAAATGAGCGTTTATTCGGATAAACCTTGTATACAGATCTACACGGCGAATATGATAGACGAGGACGACGTTCATTTCAAGGGAGACCGTCCGCAAAGAAAATACTGCGCGGTCTGTTTTGAAACACAGCACATGCCCGACTCGATCAATCATACCAACTTCACGAACACGGTTCTGAAGCCGGGCGGGAAGTACGATTACACAACCGTTTATAAATTCATGGTAAAATAAAAAGATCCGGGACGCATGAGGCGTCCCGGAATTCTTTTTTCTTTACTGAGCCGCGCCGAAAGTGTCGTTGATAACCTTCTCGACCCATTTGACTATGTTCGTGCGCTCTTCGAGGGAGATCTTCTTGCCGAAGAATCCGCCGCCGTCGACCGTGTATATGTCTTCGATCACGTTCGTTCCGGCTTCGCTCAGTATCTGCTTAACCTGCTGGACTCCCTTGGAGTTGGGATCGCCGTCGACTACGAGCGCCGTGTTGAGCGCGCGGGTCTTGTTGAGCTCTCCGCAGAATCTTCTGAGCTTGTCGTTCGGCTCGTCCTTGACGGTCATAACGATAACTACGAGCTTTTCCTTGTCGCACGGGAATGCGGGCGGAACGTCGTCCGTCTGGCACTTGAACGCCTCGGCAATCGCCGTTGCGAACGTGACGACCTTTTTCTTCGTCGTTGAGTAGATGACTCTCATTTTTACAGTCTGCATATTTTTTCCTCCGTTTTTATATTTATCAAATATAATATATCACAGTTTTTTGAAAAATGGAAGAGACTATCGAAAATTATTTTGAGCGCTTCGCCAGCGCTTTTTTGCCGAGGTCTGTAATTCGGACTATTACCGGAGCGAGCGCCACGTTCAGTATGACCTCGAATACGAAATTGAGACCGATAAGGACCGTTATCACAAACGCAAACGGGCTGCCGATTGAATCAAGACCTATGGCGGATCCGATGTCGGGAAGATATTTATAAAAGAACGTGAAACAGCCGAGCAGGAATACTCCGGTGTTGACTATGGGACATACCGCAGCGGTAATTATCACGGCCGGGTATTTTTTCCATTTTGATAACGATTTATATACGACGCCGGAAACAAAGCCTGCGAGTATACCTTTCAAAAGCACCGTGATTATGGTTCCCGCGGGTGAGAATCCGAGGAACAGGGAAGCGTCTCCCGACAGAAGCACGGTCACGCCGAACACAAGCCCGAGCCAGGCTCCGGCAATCGGTCCGTATAATATCGCGCCGATAACTATGGGGACGAGTACGAGAGATACCGAAAAGGTACCCAAACGGATGGAAGCGCCGACGAGCTGCAACACTATGACTATTGCTGTGATCAGCGCTATCTGTACGAGTTTCAGAGTTCTCGTACGGTCAATTCTTTTTGCCATTTTAACCTCCCGGGGCTTTACCCGATACTGTCTCCCGCGGAAGACCCGCGGTGAAACGTATGCAAATTTATACTTATTATACAAAATATCGCGTCAAAATAAATTTTGTATAATTCAGTTCGGTTTTATGTTTGAGCGGTAGAGCAGGAGATTGCCCGCATGGGTCAGATCTTCCTCTGTTTTTATAATTTCTTTGCAGAAAGGCACTATATACGCGGCGTTTTTGCCGGTCGCGACGAGAGACAGCTTCTCGCCGTCCTTGCATATCTCGTCTTTTATAGACTCGATAAAACCGTTTATCATCGAGATATGGCCGTTTATAATGCCGCTTACGATGCTTTCTCTTGAATTTTGTCCAATTAGTTTTCGGCGGTCGTCAAGCGGCACATCGTTAAGGAGCGCCGTGTTGGAGGACAAAGCCCTCAGGCACAGCTTGAGACCGGGATGGATTATCACGCCCTCAATATCTCCGTCCGCATTCACGATCGCAAGAGTGGTAGCCGTATCGAAGTCCATCACGACAAACGGCGACGGAACGAGAGCCTTTGCGCCCGCGACGTTAGATACTATATCCGCGCCGAGCTCGGTTGGATCGTATATCTTGATCTTGAAGCCCGTGCGTGTTCCGGGACCTATAACGAACGGTTTATTGCCGATCTCGTCCGCAAGGGCTCTGATAACGGAGTCTGTGACGGACGGTACCACGGAACAGACGACGGAAGCTTCGACGTCGCCGTTTGCAATATGATCCCCGATAAAAGAGCGTATCATAAGTTTATACTCGTCGGAGCTGCGCGCGACCTTGCTCGATACCGAAAAACGGCTGACGGCACGCTCGCCGTCAAAGAGCGCGAATTTGACGTAGGAATTGCCGATAACAGTAGATAGCTCCATTTTTACCCCTTTTCGCTTCCCTTAATTATACAAAATTTGCATTTTGTATAATTGTGTATGTAGAAATCCGCCGGTAAGGATCGCCCCGCGTACTTCTGCCCCGCGCGCTTCCTGCTGAGTTTTCAGTTCAGCGGACTTGTTTTTCCCTTGCGTTTTTTATCCTCTGATATTTCAGCTTCGTCGCGTTACCGCCGCGTATGTGCCGTTCAAGCTTGTTTCTGTCAAGAATTATCCTTGCTTCGGCGTACAGCGACGGGTTTACGTATTTCAGCTTCTCTTTTATATCTTTATGTACCGTGGATTTACTGACTCCGAAACGCTTTGCGGTCTCGCGTACGGTCGATGATTCTTCGACGAGATATCTTGCGAGGACCTCACATCTTTCGTGTAAAGACGCGCAGTTTTGCATCATATCACCTCTGTATTTGATACTGAAGTATTATATGATGCTGTTCTCCGTTACATTACTGCGTCCGCCGAGCCGTAAATATGAACGAAATATGAACGGCTATCTGAGCATTACCTGGCCGCCGGTGACCGGTACCGCCTGGCCCGTCTCGTATTTCTGGTCAATTATATAAGAAATGGCGAGACACACGTCTTCGGTGCGGCATCCGCGTCCGAGCGGGACCTTCGCCTCGTAGAAGCGTCTGACGTCGTCGACAGTCTTTGCTCCGGGGACCTTCCCTGCGTTGAGATACTGAACGAACAGTCCTTTTTCGGGGTCGCTCCACAGAGGTCCGTCGAGGAAATTACCGGGACAGACTGCGTTGACTTTTATGCCGAACGGTGCGAGCTCGAGCGCGAACGACTGTGTGAGACCGATCCCGCCGAATTTGCTCCCCGCGTAGGCAAAGTTTTTATTGCTTCCCTCAAGACCGGATTTTGAGTTGATCTCGATTATATCGAACATCTTGTCCGGGCTTGCCTCGCGCTGTTTCTTCATTATCATCGACGAATACTTCGCGCCGAGGAAATAGGCGTTATAATTGACGTTTTCAACGAGCGTGAACGAACGGAGCGTCATCTCGTCAAGGCTTCCGGCTCTGACGATACCGGCGTTGTTCACGTAGATATCGAGCCCTCCGAATTTGAG
>JAILLJ010000176.1 GCA_024693205.1 Clostridiales bacterium
CAGTACGGCGAGATGCCTCCTTCGCCCGAGGTGTTCAGGTGCGAGACGGCATGCGATTCGGAAAAAAACAAGGTGTTCAGGATAACGGTCGGGACAAGGGCAAAACAGATGACCTTTATGATGAACATTTCGATGCCTGAAAAGTATTCCGCTAAGTCGCCCGTTCCCGTTGTCGTCTACGGCGACGGATGCTGGAGATATTTTACGCTCGACAATTTCACAAAGGAATTTACCGACAGGGGCATAGCCTTCTGCCGATTTGACCGCATTTCTTTTGCCGACGATATCCAGTTTGTCGGCAGGCACCACGGCCCTATATTTGACATTTATCCCGATTACGGTTTCGGTACGATAGGTGCGTGGGCCTGGGGCTTTATGAGGTGCGTCGACGCGCTCGAAACGTTGGATTATATCGACAAGAGCGCTATAGCGTTTACGGGACATTCACGCGGGGCAAAGACGGCTTTTTTGGCGGGGATGCTCGACGAGAGGGCGGCTATCGTAAATCCGAACGAGACTAACGCCATGGGATGTTCCTGCTACCGTATACATATGAAAGCGAAAAACGAAAACGGCGGCGAGGGAAGAAGCGAGACTCTCCGCGACATGTGGGATAAATTCGACTACTGGTGCGGCGAGGGGCTTGAAAAGTACGCCGACTGTGAGGAAGACCTGCCGTTTGACGCCCATACATGTAAGGCTATGGTCGCTCCGAGGATACTTTTAGTAGGCGAAGCGGCAAGCGATATCTGGACAAATCCCGTCGGCTCATGGCAGACGTCGTGCGCCGCTAAAGAGGTATATAAATTTCTCGGCGTGGAAAACAACCTTCTCTGGTATTTCAGAAAGGGTTTTCATGCCCATACTCTCGCCGACGCGCGTGTGCTCGCTCAGGTCATGATGCATTACAGATTCGGCGAGGAGCTGCCCGATATCTTTTACAAAACGCCGTTCAAACAGCCCGAAAAGATATGGGACTGGAAGATACCCGAAAAGGATTAAAAAGCGAAGCATCAATTTCCGTTTTGTCGCGTACAGCGCCTTTTGCGTCTGCGCCGAAACGGAATTTTTTTATTAAGACGATACCGCACACCTGAATTATGCTGTATCGCCTTAATTATGTAACCTTTTCCGACAAATTACGTCTATATAGGTGAAAGGAGGAGACGCCATGCAGGATAATGAAATAATAAGACTTTACTGGGAGCGCAATGAACGCGCCATAGAGGAGACCGACGCGGCTTACGGATCCTATTGCCGCGGGATCTCGAAGTCGATAGTAGGAAACGCTCTCGACGCGGAGGAATGTGTGAACGACACATATCTTCGCGCATGGAACTCCATTCCCCCCGAACGTCCATCAAAGCTTTCGTTGTTTCTCGCACGGATAACGCGCAACCTCTCTCTTGACAAGGTCAGAAAAAACAACGCCAAAAAGAGGGGAAGCGGCGAATATATTTCGATCACCGAGGAGCTCGAAGCTTGTTTGCCGGCAAAGGACGATGTGGAAAAGGAGATCGAGAACGAGGAGCTCTCAAAAACCGTCAATGCGTTTCTTCATACTCTGCATGAAAGGGACAGCGCGCTTTTCCTGCTGCGGTATTTTTACATGAAAAGTGTCGCCGAATGCGCGCTCAGGTGCGGTATGTCCGAAAACGGCGCCAAGGTCAAGCTTCACCGGCTGCGCGCAAAGCTTAAAACATATCTCGAAAAGGAGGAATATAAGCTATGACGGCAGATAATCTTTTAACATCCGTCGGCGGAGTTGACGACGCTCTTCTGGAGCTCTGCAACAATATCCCGCCGGCAAGAAATAACGTGATGAAATGGGTATCGGCGGCGGCGTGCATCGCGCTTTCCGCGCTTGCAGTCACCGCGGTGATACACAGAAAGGACATTCCAAAGGAAGACGGGACAGGTGCGAAGAGCTTGCCTGCGTCTTATTCCGAGTCAGGCGCGATCGCTTCGTCTAACGATTATTTTACTTCTGACAATGCCGCTTACATCCCCGGCGGCGGGACGGAGGAAAACAGATCGTATTCCGTGAAAGTCGATGTGAAAAATAACGGAACCGACCGCGCGACATTAAACGGAGGGGCGGAGAACGCCAAAGAGACGTCGACGGAAAATAAGGCGGACAGAAAAGCTTCTGAAAATCCGAATGTGACAGACCGCGCCGTAACGACTAAGCCCTCTGTCGCGTGGACAGACAAAACGAACGCCGGCAGCGGCAGCATGGGATCGGGCGACGGCCGGTCGGAGGAGACGGCAAAGGCGGAAACGGCTACGGAAAGCTTGCTGTCGACAACGATCGTTCAGAGAACATGGGAGTCGATAGCGATCACGACGCGTTACCCGAGCTTCACTTATAACGGTAAATACTACACGTCGCGCGGAAAGGCAAAGCTCGGCGATCCCGTCAAGCAGGTCTTGGGCGAAGTCACTCTCGAAAGCTACGACGGAGATAAAAGCCGGACGACGACTGCGAAGATAATGCCGATCAGCTCCGTTTCGCCCGACGCCGCCGTCGCAGTTCAGTTCACGGGCTACGCCGAGCAGTTCGTCGAAAGCGGGAAGTACTACGCCTATGTCAATAAATCCTATTCTCCGAAAAACCTCGGTCAGCTCATGGACGATTTCAGCCTTAAACAAAATTGTACCTTCAAGGGCGTTTCGGGCTGCGGCGGAGACTACACTGCAATGACGTTTTCCGCGCCCGACGAAAACGAGGTCTGGAAGCTGTTTGACCGTTCAGCTGCGCTTGATACGCGCGAGGTGAGGCATGAAGAAACCGTTCTGATAAGATACAGCTTCCCGCTCGTAGGCTATGACGTCGGGAGCATAGGCCTCACCGCCGACGGATATATGCTGTTCATGATAAACGAAAGGACATATGTATTTTATATCGGTCAGGCGAGGGCGCAGGCGTTTTTGAAATATATCATGGAAAGCTGCAATCCCAAATCGCTCGTTGCGACGACGATGGGCTATACGAGCGCCGCTCAAAGACCCGAGACTAAAATCGAAACTACGACAAAAGGATAAAAGAAAAGCCCGCCGCTGTTTTTACGGCGTGCTTATAGAAAAGCCGCGATCGGAGAAACGGTCGCGGCATGCTTTTTTCGGTAGGATAATATTGACACGTCGGAGAAAACGATGTATAACATAGCAAGAAGATTTGTTTTTCTGAGGTGTTCTCATGAGTAGTCAGAGCGGCGTTATCAAGGCTGTCTGCATCAGCGAGAAAAAGGGACAGCAGAAGCATGAGGTCAACTCTGTCCATCTGCGCCCTGAGCACGGGATCGATGGGGACGCCCACGCCGGAAACTGGCACCGGCAGGTAAGCCTTCTCGTAAAGGAGAGCGTAGATCGTCTTCAGGAGAAAATCTCCGTCCGGCTTTTCCCCGGCGCCTTTGCCGAGAATATTCTTTGCGAAGGGCTTGATCTGAATAAACTCCCGGTCGGAACAAAGCTGCGGATCGGCACGGCGCTGTGCGAGATCACGCAGATCGGCAAGGAATGCCATGAGGACTGCGCCATCCGGCGGCAGGCCGGCGACTGCGTGATGCCGCGCGAGGGGATATTCATGATCGTTCTTGAAGAGGGAGACGCCAAAGCGGGCGACACTGTAGAGATCGCAGAGCCGTATTAAAAAACGTCTTTCATTTTTATATTGATATTTCCGAAAGCATATGATAATATTTATTGAATCAAATCGGGCAGGGCATACAGAGGTCTTTAAAAAATGAAAAGAGAAAGAAAAGTGTCCGAGCTTTTTTGGGTATTCGGACTTGTTTTTGTCGCGCTGGGCATATGTATCTGTCGTAGGGCGAACCTCGGCGTTTCGGCAAACGCCGCTCCCGCGTTCGTCGTGTCGGAGGCCGCCGTCAGGCTTTGGAGCGGCTTCAGCGTCGGCGTCACGGAATATATCATCCAGGGGATACTGCTTATCATCCTCTGCGTCATAGTGCGGCGCTTCAACTGGCGTTATATCCTGGCGTTTGCCGTTGCGGTCGTTTACGGCTACACGCTGAATTTGTTTTTATGGCTCCTTAAGGACGTTTATGTCGACGCGGTATGGCAAAGGTGGCTGACGCTCGTCATAGGCGACGTCATTATGGCGTTCGGCGTGGCGTGCCTTTTCAGGACGTATATGCCGCTCCAGGTATATGAGCTTTTTGTCGCGGAGACGGCGTCTCGCTTTAAGCTCGATATAAATAAGACGAAGTGGGTATTTGATTTTTCCGTCCTCGCGGCGTCCGTACTGACGGCGGTTATCGTTTTCCGCGACATAGGGACGTTCGACTGGTCGTCGATAGGTTATTCGAGTTATCACAACATGGGGATAGGGACGATAGTTACAACGATCATCAATACGCCGCTCATAACGATGTGGGGAAAGATCATCGACAGATTTATTATTCCCGTGCCGTTGTCACCCGGTATGGAAAGGGTATTTAAACGTAAAAATTTCTGAAGGAGGTCTTTATGCGAAAAATCAAAAAAGCTTCCGAACTGCTGTGGCTGTTGGGAATAGTATTCGTGGCGTTCGGAGTTTCGATCTGCAGTAAGGCAAACCTCGGCGTTTCGATGATAGCGGCTCCTGCGTTCGTCGTCTATGACGCCATAGGCCCGCTCTGGAGCGGGTTCAGCGTCGGCATGACGGAATATATGATACAGGGCGTTTTGCTGATCGTTCTCTGTATCGTCGTCCGCCGCTTTAACTGGCGTTATCTGCTCGCCTTCCTTGTGGCGGTCATCTACGGCTATACGCTAAATCTTTTTTTATGGATACTCAAAGACGTCTCGTTCGACACAGTCCTTCTTCGCTGGGTCATGCTCATCGTCGGAGATATCACGACCGCGTTCGGCGTCGCATGCTTTTTCAGGACATATCTTCCGCTCCAGGTATATGAGCTTTTCGTAAAAGAAGTTTCCGATCGCTATTCTCTCAATATAAACAAAACAAAATGGACGTTTGACATTTCGCTTCTGTTAATATCCGTTACGCTCGCGCTTACGCTTTTCGACGATTTTAGGACGTTTGACCGGACCTCGATAGGTTACGAGAGCTTTCACAACATCGGGCTCGGAACGATTGTCACAACGATAATAAATTCTCCGATCATAGCGCTTTGGGGCAAATTCGTCGACAGGTTTTTCGATCCGTCGCCGAGATTTAACAAAATCAACAGGATACTAAAAAGGTAATGAAAAGGGGCTGTCGCATTTAGATGAAGACGCCGTTTTCTTCGCCCGATAGGCGTATAAAGATACGTCGAGGGCGAAAAAAAGGCGAGAAAAGAATCATAATTCAAAACCAATTTTTCTATATTAAAACGAAACAGGGCTGTTTTCCAAATTTCTCCGGATAAACAGTCCCTGTTTTTATTTATTCTTTTCGTTCTTCGCTAAATGCAACAGCCTCTTTTTTTGCTTTTTTCTTCGTTTTATTATTTATAGTTTCTTAGTACTGCGACCGAATGCGGCGGCATGATGAATTTATCTGTCGCTCTTTTTTCGTCCGTTTTTGTTCCGGCGATCGGGAAGCAAAGCGTAAAATCGTTTATATCGCCGCCGATAATATCTATCTCGGCTTCATACGGGACGCTTTTGAAGTTTGCAAGGGCTAATGCCTTTTTTACGCCGTCTGTCGCCGCTATAGTCGAAACGCCGTCTTCCTCGTTTATATCGGCGCTCTGTCCGAGAGAATAAAGCTCGTCAAAAAGCAGAAGGGCGCGGTATGCGTCTGTCGGCTTAAACGACGGAAGCTCGAAAAGCGGACCGTAGTTGCACCAGAGCTGCGCGTCGTAAAACATCGCTCCGTCGACCTTACAGCGCTGCATTTCAAAGAGAGCTCCGGCGATATTCGACGCGCCGATGTTGTTGCGCATGTTGATGAATTTGCTCCTGCCGTCGTTTTCCGTGTTTACAAGTACGTTCCATTCTGTGTCAAATCGAAGCGCGTCGCCGAGGCCGTATTTATTAAGCATCATGTCGACAAATTCCGATTCCTCGCGGATCTTCTCCATGTGGTTGTCGCCCAAATATCCGTGCCATGAGAAGAAGTCGAGCGGAGCCTTTGTTTCGGGCGCAGTGATATAGTCGAGAAAGCCTCTGAAAAACTTTGCGTCGTCTTTTATCCAGCGCATCTCGTCCGAATGGAATGAGCCCATGATATAACAGCTCGAATATCCGCCGACAAGGACGTCGGGATGAAGCTTTTTTATGCGGTTTGCCGCCTTGGAATAAAGCTCGTAGTATTCCTCGTGAGTACCTTCCCACATAGGCCGTCCGTACATCTCGCAGTCGGGATTGTCGCCGTCGGGTTCGTTCCAGATCTCCCAGTATTTTATATTATATCTGAAACCGTCCGCCCAGCCGTCGTTATAGTGTCTCACGATATGCTCGGCGATGTCAGCCCATTTGTCGGCTGATGAAGGCGGATATATATAATATTTTTTAGGTGCGTGCTCTATCGTCACGCCGAGGCGATACATGACTTCTATTCCGTTTTCGACGAGATATTTTATATACATGTCGGTGAAATAGAAATCGTATGACGCGGGATCGTCGGCGTCGGCGTCAAAATCCCTGAATATGCACGGGATGTCGACA
Organism: Clostridiales bacterium; assembly: GCA_024693205.1. Taxonomy (GTDB): domain Bacteria; phylum Bacillota; class Clostridia; order Oscillospirales; family Acutalibacteraceae; genus UBA1425. The sequence goes on from JAILLJ010000176.1 coordinate 6,619, forward strand.
TATTTTCCGCAGCCGAACGGGTATCTCGTATCGTGGAGGCGCGAAAACGGAACATGAAGCTTTTTGAAATCGGGCAGAAGATCGCCGTAGCCTGTTTCTCTCGCGGCGTTGTTCACGCCGTGGAGCGGCTTTATTTTGCCGTTTATCTTACTGAAATCAACCTTTATCATTTCTTGCTCCTTTACTCCTTTATTTCAGCCAGCCTATGCCGTTTTTGAAAAGAGAGGGAAGATTTTTTATGACCTTGAAAAGCGTCCTTGCGATCGACGCGACAGCGCTGAAAAAGTGAGAAACGGGATGACTGTTTTCCCTTTCAAGCTTTTCGGGCTTCGTCGCGTTTTTTCTTTCGATCGTAACGTTGAATGTCGCCTTTACGGCGGCGTGGTCGGAAAGATGTCCTTCCCATGTTATATCCTCACAGTCGAAATCGTCATACACGGCGCTTTCAAGCTCGAACGATACGCCCGCTCCGTCTCTGTAGTAGATGTGGTCGAGAGTGTCCCAGACGCGCGGATAGTCGCAGCCGTATTTTTCCTTCATCTCGTAATATGTGAAATCGTAATTCCCGTCCGTATTACATTCGATCCAGGCGTCCTTGAAGCCGTTTCCGATGAAATTATCGAGAAGCTTTTGGCAGAGGTCGACGGGGTATCTGCCGTTTTTATATCCCTCGCGGAAAACGGCGTAATTCGTATTGAAGTCGCCTGTTAAAATGACAGCGCGATCGGCGGAATTTGTTTCGATGAGCTTTAAAAGCTGATCGAACTGCGACACTTTAGCGTACATCGAGTCGTCGTCCTCCCACGCGTCGGCGTGAAGCGTATAGACGTCGACGAATATCCCGTGTCTGACTTCGACGGTGCAGTAAAGTATGCCTTTCGGCGTAAGCTCGTCGGAACCGCAGTCGAATATCCCGTACGCGTCGTCCCAAAGGACTCTTCCGACGTTGAAGATCGGATATTTTGAAAAGATGTTGAGACCGTCGCCGACGACCGCGGGGCCGGAGGTGACAGTCCTGTTTTTCATATCGAGATTTTTTTCGAGGACGCCGTCAAAGTTAAAATCCTCCTGCGCGCAAAGTATGTCGCAGTCGGTTTTGTTTATCTCCCTTGCGATGAGCTTCGTCGCCTTTGAGGGAGGACGTTTTGTCGACGACAAAAACGAGGGGACGGGGAGACCGTCGACGTTAAACGAGATCACGCCGAGCTTAAAGGCGTCGGCGTTTTCATCTGCGGCGAAAGAAACGGTGACGCACCCCGAAAGGAGGATGACGGCCAAAAGGAGCGAGAGCGTTTTTTTGAATTTCATTTTATATGTCCTCCGAAGAAATTGAAATGTTATTTTTATTTGATGTTTTTCTGAAAGTGATCTCGGTCATCGTTATCATAAGGACGATAAAGAAAAGCAGGAAGAAGGGCAGTATCTTAAAGCTCGATCGGTGCGCCATGAATCCGAAAAGAGGAGGGATAAACGTCGTTCCGACATACGCGCTCGCCATCTGTATACCGATGATCGCGCCGGAGTTTTCCGCTCCGAAGTTGTAGGGCGTCGAGTGGATGATACACGGGTAAACGGGCGCGCAGCCGAATCCGATTATAACAAATCCCGCGAGCGACGCGTCTGCGCTTTTTAAGGGCAGGAGCAGAGAAAATATGCCGCAGGTCAAAACGACCGTTCCGAGGTTTATCATCTTTCTGTCGCCGAGCTTGTTTGTTATAAAGCCGCAAAAAAATCTTCCGACCGTAAGTCCGATATAAAACAGGGAGGCGAATTTCGCGGCCTGTTCGGGAGAAACGTCCTTTACCTCGACGAGATATGTGCTCGCCCAATACATCGAGGTCGCTTCGGCGGCGCAGTACGCAAAAAATCCGATAAGGATAAACGGTACGCCGCGTATCTTCATAGCTCCGACGAGCCCGACGCTTTCAGAGCTTTTTTCAAAGGAGCTTTTGTTGACCTTCCAGACGGGGAGGGTGACAAGCAGTATCAGTCCGATGCCTATCTGGATAAAAGCTACGACGCGGTAGCCGGTGTTCCATGTCGAGGTGATTAGAGCGCGTCCCATGACAAAGGGGCTTATTATCGCTCCGACTCCCCAGAAGCAGTGGAGCCAGCTCATATGCTTTGACGTATAGTGGAGGGCGACGTAGTTGTTGAGCGCCGCGTCGATGGCTCCCGCGCCGAGACCGTACGGTACGGCTAAGGCTATCAGCATCTTGAAATCGGTCGAAAACGAGAAGCCGAGAAGCGCCGCGGCAGTCAGGAATACGCTCGAAACGGTGACGACCCTTGTGCCGAGCTTTCTTGTCAGCCTGTCGGACATAAGGCTCGAAATGATCGTGCATCCCGCTATGACCATCGTGATGATGCCCATATATGATATCGGGACGCCGAGCTCCTTATGCATTACCGGCCAGCCGGAGCCGACGAGGGAATCGGGGAGACCGAGGCTTATAAAGCCGAGATATATGAGCGCGAGTAAAAACGAATACATTTTCTTCCTCTTTTATGAAAAATTATAAAACGATGGTTTCAAGGTCGTCCGGCACGAAAACATTGCCGCTGAAATGTTCTTCGGCTTCGGCTGTGTAGAGCTTTTTTCTTTCGGTTATATTGCTGTCCTCGGTGTGGTACAGCAGCAGGTTTTTGACGTTAAGCTCATTTGCGAGAACGGAAGCGTCCTTAGCCGTCGAGTGATGTTTTTTATAAGGGCCGAATATATCGGCGTCGGAAAAGAGGCAAAACGCCTCGTGCAAAAGCCAGTCGCTGTTCAAGGCATATTTGAAGCAGTCCTTGTCGCACGGCTCGTCGCCGCAGCAGGTGAGGACCTTTCCGTTCGGAAGCTCGGCTTTAAAGCCGAACTGCTTTGCCTTTGTGGAATGGATATCGAAAAACGTCAGATCCATGCCGCAGAGGTTCATTTTTTCTCCGTCGTTTACGGTCACGAGACGGAGCCTGTCGCCGATAAATCTCGTTTCCTTCGGGCGAAGGAGAGTATCGGCGGCGTTTTTCAGGATAGTTATTACCTCGTCGTGGCCGTAGATCGCGGCGTCTCCCTCGTACTTTCCCTCATTCATATATTGACATATCATCCGTATCATCCAGATAATGCCCATGATATGATCGAGATGCTTGTGCGTGACGAAAATGTTTTTCATATCCATCCAGTTGAAGCCGGCGTGCTTCAGACGCGATAAAACGGTGTTTCCGCCGCCGCCGTCGACCATAAAAAACGATCCTCCGTTATTTATAACGAAGCATGTATTGTAGACCTCGGTCACGAGCGCGTTGCCCGTTCCGAGCATCGTCAGAGTGATGTCGCCCTCGGAAAAAATGTCTTTCATAAAAACGCCTCTTTACATATCCGTTTGATATAAAATTATATTAAAATGAAAGTTATTTGTCAACTTCAAGTTGGCGGTTATCTTTCAAAAAAAAAATAAGGGCAACACCGTGCAATCCGACTTGTGCGGTGTTGCCTTACAAAAAAACAAGAAGCCGTATCTTTCGATACGGCTCCTCTGCTTAATTCTGTTGGCCAATAGAATAAAACATAGTCATTCTGCCTGCGCGTTAAACGCGCTTAAAAAGTCGATCAAAATTATTTGCCGATGTTGCCGACATATTTTCTGACAAACTCGAGAGCTGCAGCAAGAGCTGTGTATGCAGCCTGGGAAGCGGAAGAAGATGTTAACCATTCAACTGCCTTCTGGAACGCTACGAGGAATTGTTCAAATATCGCCATTATTAAGTACTCCTTTCATAGATTTATATACAAACGAGGGGATATTCCCCACGAATGGATATCGAATTTTAAAGGCGGACGCCGTTTCTTATCATGGGTAAAGACTCGCTGAGCGAATGTGACGCGTCTTCCGCCGTGGGAAGCTCGCCGTCGAGCTTTAAAAGCAGATACAACAGCTCGTCCTGCTCCGAAGCGGTGAGAACGGAAAAGATCTCTTTAACCTCGTCGCCGCACTCGACGTCGCTGTCGGAGGAGAGAAGATTCCTGCCGCTTTCGGTGATGAACACGCGCTGCTTACGCTTGTCGGAGGAGTCCTGCCTGCGCTCGATAAGCGAAACGCTTTCAAGCTTGTCGAGCATCTCCTTGACCGTAGGAGGGGAGAGTGAGAGCTGTTTTGCGATCTCGCTCTGGCTCAGTCCGTCGGATCCGGATAAAAGAGAAAGGATCTTGCCGCGGCCGAAACGCTGATCGAAAGAAACGTTCTTTCCGACCTTTCGGTTAAGTAAGCGGGAAAGCCGTACAACAGCGTTGAACAGCTCGGAATACTTATTGCCGTTTAAATCAGCCTGATCTGAAAAGCCGCTCACGGGAACACACCTTTAACTTTAGTCAAAAATCTTAAACAAATAATATCACAAATGCCCGAAAAGTTCAATAGAAAATTGTGTAAAACATAGAACAAGGACGAGAATTCGTCATATTTAACAATTTTTTAAAAGTATATTTGTTATTGTTGTAAAAATAGATGAAAAAATACTGCAATTACGGCGGATATTTTTCACAAAAGCATTGACAATATTGCCGCGGTATGATAAATTTAATATGCATAGTAGCGTACCCATGCGTATGAGCGGTCATTGAGGTCATGTTGTTGCCTCTTTAAGCGGCGAACACATCATCTTGCGATCGTTCAAATGTCAACGAAATTCGAATGGAGGAAACAATATGTCAAAAATGAAACGCGCGTTAAGCCTGTTTCTCGCCGCCGTTATGGTGATGACTGTCGTCTCTATGGGCTTCTCATTCACCGCCGGCGCCGCGACAAAAACACCGGAAGTATTGCCGGAGCCTCAGTACTTTACCGTCCCGGTCATAAGGACGTACGGTACCAACCTGTTCCTGCGCGGAACGAACGTTGAGGCGGTCGGTACGATCCGGTTCTATCTTGCAAACGCTACGGATATTTATATTTCATCCAACAGCTCCGGCGTATCCGTTTCGGAACGCCAGACTAACGGATCGGAATCTTATTGGACCGTCGAAGGCGGACAGGTCGTGAACGAGAACGTAAGGAGCGTCAAGTTTACCGTAACATATAACTGGAACGGTAAAACATATTCTTCGAGCGCCTGGGCATATGTCTGCCCGAGATTCAACGACGCATGTATTGCGGGCGGCACCGATGTTGCGGCGTGGGTCCACCCGACATACGGCTCGGTCAACACGACGAGCAACTCGATCCACTATAACTACAAGAACTACGCGCCCGAGACCGATACGAGCGATGCCAAGTCCGGTATCAGGTTCAACAGCGGCAGTACGATGTCGACGTCAAACGTGCCTGTTGCGACATATTATGTCGATACATCCAGGGTGCCGACGATCCAGGCCTCCGATTTTGTCGTTATGACGAGGACCAGCAGCGCGCCGTCGATCTCGATCTCCGATCAGAAGCTCAACGGAAACTCCAACGCTGTTTTCACGGTGGCGTCAAACTCGGGCACAAGCCCGAATTATTCGACAAAGCTCAACGGCTCGCTTCCGACCGACAGATATAAGCTGAACAATCAGATCGTTACCGGAAGATTGACCATCACCATGGGCAGCTCAAAGGGTTACATCGACATCAATGTCCAGACATACGATAAGGAGTCTCTTCGTACTCTTATCACACAGGAGGTTATGGGCAACAGGCAGGAAAGCTACTTCAGCGATGAAGTAAGCAACGACACCGGTTATGTTAGATGGAGCACATACCTTCAAAAATACGAACAGGCCTGGCTGGCGCTTGTCCGAGAAGACGTTACACAGGCCCAGATCAATACAGCCGAGGCGGAGCTTCGCGCATGTATCCCCGTTTATGACAATAACGGCTGGGTAAGCGGTATCAGATACGCTCAGGCGGACTACTCCACGGTAGACCACTATATGAGCCAGATCCCCTCCGATTTCATGAATTACAAGTATTCTGATAACACGCCGGGCAGCTACTATACCTATACTACTGCTTCCGCGCTGAACAGCGTGATCGATACCATAGCGGGCGACAGCGACCTTGACAAGAGATATCAGTCATACGTCGACGCTTTGGCGCTCGAGCTTGACACGGCGACGAGAGCGCTTGTCCGTAAGTCGTTCAATATCGTCTTCTACGGCAACGGCGCTACAGACACGCCTCCCACGGCGAGCTATCATATCAATGATCAGATACCGATGCCGACGAGCCCGACGAGAAGATACTACAGGTTCACGGGCTGGATGTGGTATTCACAGGACGATACAAACCATACAAATCCCCACATGCTTCCGACTGACTGGAATATCTCCATGAACCCCATGGCGTCATACTTCGTCGGCAGCGTAAGCAATAAGGACGACGTTATCAGGACCGGTATCGAGCTTTATGCCGGATGGGAGATCGACGCTACGACCATCACATTCGAGCTTAACGGCGGTATAGGTACCCAGACGGTCATAGGTCTTCCGGGCGAAAGCGTTCCGAGACCCGACGATCCCACAAAGGCCGGCTTCAACTTCGACGGTTGGACGACTGACCCCGCGGGCGAAAACTTCGTCGACTTCTCGACATATACCTTCCCGGATGTTGACATCACACTTTACGCTCAGTGGAGCGTTGCTGATTTCACGGTAACATTCAACGCCAACGGCGGTAGATTTGCCTCCACGAATACTACGACATTGGCGGTAACGCAGTCCTACGGTTCTATCGTAACGGAGCCGGAGGTCCCCATCCGTGCAAACTACGGATTTACAGGATGGTATACCGAATCCGAAAACGGAACAAAGATCAACTTCGATCAGATCTATACGACCCCGAGCTCAAATACGACTCTTTATGCGCATTGGAGTAATACTTCATACACGGTTTCGTTTGAGACGTTCGGCGGAACACATATCGACTACGTCACTTATAACCGCGGCGAAGTCATCCAGCGTCCCGAGGACGACCCGCAAAGAAGGGGCTATACCTTCGACGGATGGTACTTCGACACAGCGTTCCAAAGACCGGTAACATTCGACAACTCGTTCATCATGGGCGGCGACAGTATCGTCCTTTACGCGAAGTGGAACCCCAACATCGTCGACATCTTCTTCTCCCTCGGCAACGACCAGGCTCAGTTCGATTCGACGTTCGTTGCGGCCGATTATACCGGACTTTACGTCGGTACTCCGATAACTCCTCCCGAAGACCCGACTCTCGAAGATCATGTTTTCGTCGGATGGACATTGAACGGAGAGCTTTATGAGCTGACCGAGGTCCCGACAGAGACAGTAACGCTTGTCGCTCTTTGGGAATACGCTCCCGCCATGGTAAAATTCTCCATGAGGACGGACGCTCCGTCCGATACGCTCCAGCAGGGCGATATCGTGACGGTCACGACGCATATCCAGTCTAACTACATAGTCGGTACGCATCAGCTTATCGTTTATTACGACAACAGATATTATCAGCCCGCGCGCAACGGCGAGCCTTACAATGAAACTCAAAACGGAAACAACGCCGTTTCGAGTAACGGCACAAAATTCGTCACCTTGGTAGATAACGATCCTTCGCTCAAGGTCGACGGCTATAACGTTTGGGAAAACGGCTCCGCGACCGGACGTGTAAACGTCAGCGGTACGACTATCAACAAATTCTATCCCGCGTCATGGTATGACACGATCAAGGAAGGCAACAAGACGACCTACGTTCTTAAAGACGAATATCAGTACCTCGATTACGTCTATGTACAGATCTCAAACGCTTCCTCGTCTCCCTCGCACGGATATTGTATAATGCCTAAGGCAGGACAGGATCTCTTCTCCTTCCAGCTTATGGTTAAGGATACCGCTCAGGTCACGACAGGTAATCAGACAGCCGATATTCTCATCCCGACAAACTTTACGAAGCTTGACGACAAGATAAACGGAAGAGTTTACGCCGCGTACGAGGACGGAAACGAATACGATACCGCGTTCGATAAGGACATGTCCCTCGAAAATCCCTCCTCCATTCTCGACACGCTCACATACGTCATCGAGACTCCGAAGCTTTCCTATAAGATAGAGCCGATGCAGGAAGGCAGGATCACATTTGATATGGGCGCGTCGCCGGCGACGGCAAGCGACATCGTCGGAAAAGTCGGAAGAGAAGTAACTCTTCCCACGGGCGAAGACGTCCACTGGGCATACCGTGATTTCCTCGGATGGACCACCACTCCCGACGGAACGGATTATCTCACAAAGTACACGATCAGAACAGGTACGACCACTCTTTACGCTCAGTATTCCGCAATGACCGCGAGCTACACGGAGAGACACTGGAAACAGAATCTGACGGCTACGGGATATCCTGAAACATGCGATGAATATGAGATAAAATACGCACAGATCGGAACATCAGTCACGGCCGTGTCAAAGAGCTATCCGGGATTCACATGTATCTCGACGACGAGCGACACGGTAAGAGATGACAATTCGACGATAGTAAACGCGTATTATACGAGAAACAGAGTTACGATAACTCTCAACCCGTCAGGCGGCTCGCTTTACGGCGGAGTAAGGACTCTCTCGGGCCTTTACGAAAATACCGTAACGCCTCCCGGAAATCCCACAAGAACGGGATTTGACTTCAACGGATGGCTTTACAACAATTCACCCTACACATTCTCGACATTCCCGTCATCGGATATCGAGGTCGTCGCAAGCTGGGCGGCAAAGACATATACATTGAGATTCTCGGTCAATGACGAGGAATATCCCGATCTTACGATAACGGCGCCGTTCGGCACCGCGATAACGGAACCGACCATCGAATACGATCCCGATAAGAGCGAGTTCGACGGCTGGTATACAAACAAGGCATGCACGGAGAAATATACGTTCACCACGATGCCTGCCGAAAACAAGATGCTTTATGCTAAGCTCAACATCAACGGATTCTATCTTACCCGTATAGTTGACGGCGCTCAGGTAGGTCCCAAGATCCCGGTATATACAGGCACGCGCGTTCAGGAGGAAGATGTCGCTTATACTCCGCCCGAGGGATACATCTTCGGCGGATGGAGACAGTACAACAATCCTGCCAGCGTTCCCGTAACATTCCCGATGCAGCCTCTTACACAGGATACTACGATCTACGGCTTCAATTCGCTCGGTACATACGATCTTACGTTCTGGCTTGACGGCGACTTTTACTTCTCATATGAGGAGATCGCCTACGGCGAAGACATCGAGGGCTATATCCCCGAGATGGACGAGTACATCGACGAGTATGTATTCGACGGATGGTATACGGATGAGAATTATACCGAAAAGCTTACCGTTATGACGATGCCCGCTCATAACTTCGATCTCTACAGCCGTTATACTCTGATCCAGGGCACATTCACGTTCGATCTTAACGGCGGAACGGGAACGGTCCCGGGTAATATTCAGGGCGACATCTATACGACCGTCACGGAATTCCCGTCGGGCGAAGGATTCTCAAACGGCTATAAGCAGTTCCTCGGTTGGGGACTTACTCACGACGCGACAGAGCCTATTACAAGCTATGAGATCACAGAGGAAGAGACAGTCACTCTTTACGCCATCTGGAAGCCGATGGGCGTTATCACGTTCAATCTTAACGGCGGATCGGGCGACGTTCCCGCTGACATCGTCGGCGAGATCGGCTCGAGCGTAACGGAATTCCCGACAGGCGATGGACTCTCAAACGGCAACAGGATATTCGACGGCTGGGGTCTTTCATACCTCTCCACGACCGCTGTGACGAGCGTAAATCTGACGAGCGAAACGCCCGTAACGCTTTATGCGATCTGGGTAGCACAGGGTTCGATAACGTTCAGCATGAACGGCGGAGCAGGTACGATCCCCGATGATATAACCGCTAAGCTCGGTACAGTCATCACCGAATTCCCGAGAGGGACCGATTTTGAAAACGGAGACAAGGCATTCCTCGGTTGGGCGCTTTCACCCACAGCGACAGAGCCTCTCACGGAGTATACGATAGCTTCACAGGCGACTGTGACCTTATACGCAGTCTGGGGCGACGCGGCCGTTAAGCTCGTCAAGGCGAGCGATGAATCAACGGCTGTGATAGACGAGGAGAGCAAGCTGATCTACGGCTTGAAGACCGGTATCACGGAGCAGGAGCTCATGAGCGAATATGTCGCTCTCAAGGACGGCAGAGGAAGAGTTGAGATCATTCCTTATATTGAGGGAACGATCGGAACGGGAACGATCATCAACGTTTACAGAGTCGGCGCGTCTGTTCCGGACGAGACTTATACGATAGTGATCTTCGGCGATATAACCGGCAACGGTATCGCGGACAATGAGGATCTTCTTAAGTATAAAGCAGTCGCTGCTCAGGTATCGACGCTTCCCGAAGGCGCTGCGTTCGCCAAGGCGGGAGACATCACAGAGGACGGACAAGTCGAGTCTGCGGATCTTCTTAAGATGAAATCGGTCGTTGCACAGATCATGGGCATTGACCAGGTCACGGGAACAACGTTCATGATCGTATGAGTATGAACGTATGATTTTTAAGACAACACCATCATACTGATTTCCATAAGGGCGGAGGCTGCCGAAAGGCAGTCTCTGTCCTTTTATGTCCCGATTTTGTTTTATCTTTTATGTCCCGATTTTGTTTTATTATTTTTTGTTTTTCTATTGATTAAAACGCCGTAAAGTTATATAATATAATTTAACTTCCCGTTTTTTAAAAAATCTTTTTCAGTCTATATAATATGACGTCATAAGAAAAACGGCAAAATATCTGAAAGGAACGGCGGCGGGACAAAAATCAATGACCCGCTCTTTATCGGGATGGATAAATTTATTCTTCATTCGTCATTTGAGCCGATGGGCGATCAGCCGCAGGCGATAGACGAGCTTGTCGACGGACTGAACAGGGGCTATAAGGAACAGACGCTCCTCGGAGTGACCGGCTCCGGAAAGACCTTCACGATGGCAAACGTCATCGCGAGGGTGAACCGTCCCACGCTCGTTCTGGCGCACAACAAAACGCTTGCCGCGCAGCTTTGCAGCGAGTTTCGGGAGTTCTTCCCCGAGAACGCCGTTGAATACTTTGTTTCGTACTATGATTACTACCAGCCGGAGGCGTATATCCCCTCGACCGACACATATATCGAAAAGGATTCGGCGATAAACGACGAGATAGATAAGCTCCGTCACTCCGCGACGTCTTCGCTCTCCGAGAGAAGAGACGTGATAATCGTCGCGAGCGTTTCGTGCATTTACAGCTTGGGCGATCCGATAGACTACAAGAGCATGGTCATTTCTCTCCGCCCCGGTATGCAGAGATCGCGCGACGACCTCATAGCGAAGCTCGTCGAGATACAGTACGAGCGAAACGATATAAACTTTACGAGAAACAAATTCAGGGTAAGAGGGGACGTCGTTGAGATATTCCCCGTCTATTCAAACGAAAACGCCGTAAGAGTCGAGTTTTTCGGCGACGAGATAGACAGGATCTGCGAGGTGAACGCGCTTACGGGAAAGGTCCTCGGCGTGTTGTCACATGTCGCCGTATATCCCGCGTCGCATTACGTCGTGTCTCCCGAAAAAATGGAAGCCTCCATTAAAACGATATACGATGAAATGCTGAAACGAAAGGCGGAATTCGAGTCTGAGGGCAAGCTGATCGAGGCCCAAAGGATACAGCAGCGCACGGAATACGATATCGAAATGCTCCGCGAAACGGGGTTTTGCAAGGGGATAGAAAACTATTCGCGGATAATGTCCGGAAGGGCGCCCGGTTCAGCTCCGTTTACGTTGCTCGACTACTTCCCGAAAGATTTTATCCTCTTTATAGACGAGTCGCATGTTACGCTTCCGCAGGTACATGCCATGTACGGCGGCGACCGTTCGAGAAAAGAAGCGCTTATAGACTTCGGGTTCAGACTGCCCTCGGCGTTTGATAACAGGCCTCTGACGTTTGACGAGTTTTACGAGAGAGTCGGTCAAAAGATATTTGTCAGTGCGACTCCGGGCGAATATGAGCGAAAGACGAGCGTACAGACGGCGGAGCAGGTGATAAGGCCGACGGGACTTCTCGATCCGCTCGTGACGGTCAAGCCGACCGACGGACAGATCGAGGATCTGATCTCCGAAATAAATATCAGGACGTCGAAAAAAGAGCGCGTGCTTGTGACGACGCTCACAAAAAAGATGGCAGAGGATCTCACCGATTACCTCGACGATTACGGGATAAAGGTGCGATATATGCACCACGACGTTGATACGATAGAGCGAATGCAGATAATCCGCGACCTTCGCTTAGGCGAATTCGACGTGCTCGTCGGAATAAACCTTTTAAGAGAGGGTCTTGATATTCCCGAAGTTTCGCTCGTCGCTATTTTAGACGCGGACAAGGAGGGCTTTTTGCGCTCCGAGACGTCGCTTATCCAGACGATCGGCAGGGCTGCGCGAAACGCGGAGGGCGAAGTCATAATGTACGCCGATTCGGTGACTCCCTCTATGGAGCGCGCGATAACCGAGACAAACAGAAGAAGAAAGAAGCAGTCCGAATTCAACGAAAAGAACGGCATTGTGCCGAAAACGATCGTAAAGGACGTAAGGGAGATAATCGAAATAACTGGTAAGGCGGATGACGACAAGCCCGTCAAGCGGATGAATCCGCGCGAAAAGGAAAAGCTGATAAAGAAGCTGACGGAGGAGATGAAGGCGGCGGCAAAGCTGCTTGAGTTTGAGCACGCCGCGTATCTCCGCGATAAGATACAATCGCTGAAAGGACAGAAAAATGGCAAATAAAAATCTTGTTATAAAGGGCGCGAGGGAACACAACCTCAAAAACATCGACGTAGAGATACCGAGGGACAAGTTTGTCGTTCTGACGGGACTTTCCGGCTCGGGCAAGACGTCTCTCGCGTTCGATACGATCTACGCGGAGGGACAGAGACGTTATGTCGAGTCGCTGTCGTCATACGCGAGACAGTTTTTGGGCCAGATGGAGAAGCCCGACGTCGATTCGATAGAGGGACTGTCGCCGGCAATCTCGATAGATCAGAAGACGACGTCCAAAAACCCGCGTTCGACAGTCGGAACCGTGACGGAGATTTACGACTATCTTCGTCTTCTTTACGCGCGCGTCGGCATACCTCACTGCCCGGTCTGCGGACGGGAGATAACACGCCAGACCGTCGACGATATAGTAAACAAGATAATGTCGCTCGAAGAGGGGACGAAGATACAGCTTATGTCTCCGATAGTCAGAGGTCGAAAGGGCGAATACGTCAAGGAGCTTGAATCCGCGCGTAAAAGCGGATTTGTCAGAGTGCGTGCCGACGGGATAACATACGACCTTTCGGAGCCTGTTCCTCTCGATAAAAATAAAAAACATATAATTGAGATAATCGTCGACAGGCTCGTTATAAAGCCCGACATAAGAAGCAGGCTTGCCGACTCCGTAGAGACAGCCTCTTCTCTTTCGGACGGACTTGTTTCCGTTGACGTCATAGGCGGAGATGATCTGATATTTTCACAGAATTATGCCTGCCCCGAACACGGACTGAGCATCGACGAGCTTGCGCCGAGGATGTTTTCTTTCAACAATCCCTTCGGCGCCTGTCCGAAATGCGCCGGCCTCGGAATTTTCATGAAGGTCGACCCCGATCTTGTTATCCCGAACAAGTCGCTTTCAATAAACGACGGGGCGATAAGGGCGAGCGGCTGGGCAAAGGCCGAGGGCGGAACGATTGCCCAGATGTATTTTGAGGGCGTTGCAAAACATTGCGGCTTTACGCTCGATACGCCCATAAAGGATCTGTCGAAGGAAGCGCTCAACACGCTTCTTTACGGCACGAAGGGCAAAAAAATAACCATGACGCGTAAAAACGAATACGGTCACGGCACATATACGACTGATTTCGAGGGCATCATCAACAACCTCGAAAGAAGATACAGGGAGACGACGAGCGACTGGGCGCGATACGAGATAGAGCAGTTCATGACCGCGCGCGAGTGTCCCGACTGTAAGGGAGCGAGGCTCAAGCCCGAGGTGCTTTCCGTCACCGTCGGCGGGCTGAACATCTATGAGTTCACAAAGATGTCGATAAACAAGGCGCTTGAGTTTATCGAAAACCTGAAGCTCACCGAGCGTCAGGCGATGATCGCCGACATGATTTTGAAGGAGATACACTCACGGCTCGACTTCCTTGTAAGCGTCGGGCTCGACTACCTCACCTTGTCGCGTTCGTCGGGGACTCTTTCCGGCGGCGAAAGCCAGAGGATAAGGCTTGCGACACAGATAGGTTCGTCTTTGATGGGAGTATTATATATCCTCGACGAGCCGAGCATCGGTCTTCATCAGAGCGACAACGACAAGCTTATCGAGACGCTTAAACGCCTTCGCGACGCAGGCAACACGCTTATAGTCGTCGAGCACGATGAGGAGACGATGATGGCGGCGGACTATATCGTCGATATCGGCCCTGGAGCCGGAATACACGGCGGAAATGTCGTCTGCGCCGGAAACGCGGCACAGATCATGAAATGTAAAAATTCGATAACGGGACAGTACCTCAGCGGAAAGAAAAAGATCCCCGTCCCCGAGACGCGCCGAAAGGGCAACGGAAGGTCGATAAAGGTTTTGGGCGCCTCCGAAAACAATCTTAAAAATATAGACGTCACGGTGCCGCTCGGCGAATTCGTCTGCGTGACCGGCGTTTCCGGAAGCGGAAAATCGTCGCTCGTCAACGAAATAATCTATAAACGCCTCGCTGCGGAGCTTAACGGGGCAAAAAAATTTGCCGGAGCGCACAGGGATATGCTCGGCATAGAAAATCTTGATAAAATAATAAATATCGACCAGTCGCCGATAGGCAGGACTCCGCGCTCAAATCCCGCGACGTATACGGGAGTGTTTACCGATATCCGTGAGATATTCGCCTCAACGACCGATTCAAAGCGGCGCGGTTACACTTCGAGCAGGTTCTCGTTCAACGTTAAGGGAGGACGCTGCGAGGCGTGTCAGGGCGACGGTATCGTTAAAATAGAGATGCACTTCTTGCCCGATATATACGTTCCCTGCGACGTCTGTAAGGGCGCGAGATATAACCGTGAAACGCTCGAGGTCAAATATAAAGAAAAGAGCATCTACGACGTCTTGGAGATGACGGTCGAGGAAGCGATGGAATTCTTTTCCGCCGTTCCGAAGATCAGCCGAAAGCTCAAAACGCTCTACGATGTCGGGCTCGGATATATAAAGCTCGGTCAGCCGGCAACGACTCTTTCAGGCGGAGAGGCACAGAGGGTCAAGCTCTCGACGGAGCTTTCGAGGCGTTCCACGGGCAGAACGATGTATATTCTTGACGAGCCGACGACGGGACTTCACTCCGCCGACGTCCATAAGCTGATCGAGGTGCTGCAAAAGCTCGTTGACGCGGGAAACAGCGTAATAGTAATTGAACACAACCTTGACGTCATAAAGACAGCCGATACAATAATAGACCTCGGACCGCACGGCGGCGACAGGGGTGGAGAAATAGTCGCCTTCGGTACGCCCGAGGAGATAGCGAAAGATCCCGATTCGCTGACGGGTATTTATCTTAAAAAGGTTTTGAACGTGAAATGATCACCAACGGTTCGTAACGTCCTCACAGAATGCGAGCATGTTTTCTATCTTAAGAACTTCGCTGCTGTCGAGGACGGCTGTACCGTTCCATTTTCCGTAAACCTGATGGCATTTCGAGCCTACGAGACCGAGGACGAGCGCAGACGACGCGTTGTCGTATTCGGGGGTCATGGTAAGGTCGAATTTGCCGTCGTCCGAAATAAAATGCCACGGTTTCATA
>JAILLJ010000021.1 GCA_024693205.1 Clostridiales bacterium
TTAAGAAGCTAAATTGCTCGCGTTCGCTCGCAGCTAAATTGAAAACTTGCGGTTTTCAGCTAAATTAAATTCGCCATACAGCTCGCGAAGCGAATTTAGCTCCCGAAGGGAATTTAGCTTGCGAAGCAAATTTAGCTCGCCGTAAGGCGAATTTAGCTACAACCCGGCAGGCTCTGTTTCTCGCTTTTTAAAGAATGTTTTCGGCGCATAATTTGTTTTTCTTTTCCGTGTCGTCGAGTACGGAGATACATTTTACGCAGGCTTCAAAGAATTTTTCGCCGTCGTGTCGTTTTGAATATATCACGATGCTTTTCATCTCCCTTTCCGCGTCCGATACGTCGTTTCCGTTTAAAAAGACACAGAAGGAGGGGGGTATTCCTCCCACTTTTCGGTGGCGGACGACAAAGAGGCGGAGCTTATCTCTCCCGTTTCATTATAGGTATAAAGCGCGCTGTAGAGCTCGTCACGGAGCTTTCCTATCCTTTGTGTTATAAGGCCGTAGCTGACTGAGGTTATCCCCGCCGAAAGGGAGAGAAGGATAATAGAAATAATGAGCCGCTTTTTCATAGAGGTCATTCCTTTAAAATAATGTTTGTGTTTCCGCCCCTGTCGGCGGTCATAAGGATCACGTTTTCGAGGGACAAGGCCTTTGATGATAAAATATTATTGAGCTTTTCGTCGCTCATGCGACATTCCGTAAAGGCGTCGCGGACTATCTTGCCGTCATAAATGACTGTACAGGGTATCCCGTCGTCCGGCACGTTTTCGTTAAGATCCTTCGCCGTCGGGGGCGTATGATCGGGCTTCAGCATGACGCTGAGCTTCCCGCTCGTCTCCATTATCGCGTACTGTACCGTGCCGATATCAAATACGTCCTTTTCTCTGAGGGCTTCCTGAAGCTCGCCTATTGTGAGACGTATCTTTTTAAGCTGTTTGACCTCAACCTTTCCGTCGCGTATGACAGTCGTCGGATCGCCCTGGAGCATTTTTCTCAGTACGTTGCTTTTAAGCTCGAGCGACGAAACGATTATCTCAAAGGAGACGAGAAGCAATATCGCGGCGACGGAGTAGACGAGCGGTATCTCGCTGTTCTGGATCGGCATTGCCGCCGTTTCGGAGAGAAAAAACGTTATGACAAGCTCGTTTGTCTGCAGTTCGCCCACCTGGCGTTTGCCCATGAGCCTTATCGACAGTATGACGAGAAGATATAATATGACTGTTCTTATGACGGTGACAAGCATTGAGTAGTTCCTTTCGTCATGTCTTTTCATCATTAGTATTGACCGTAAACGGGCGGATAAACAGGCGGATAAAAAATTGACCTAAGCCGAGCAGTATTTTTTATTGACATCGCAATTTTATCTGTATATAATCAAAATCGAGGTGAAAAGCTTGGACAGTACTTTGTATTCTCTCGGGATAGATATCGGCGGCACGAAATGCGCCGTTATATTGGGAAAGGGAAGTATGCCCGACGATCCTAAGGAGCTTATCGTCGACAGGATATCGTTTCCGACCGGGCGCGAACGCGGATATAACGAGGTGATAAAGGACATTATCTCTTCCGCGGATGAGATAATGCGCAGGAACGAAACGGACGCAGGACGTCTTATCGGCATCGGTATAAGCTGCGGAGGGCCTCTTGACAGCAAAAAGGGCACTATAAACTGTCCGCCCAATCTCCCCGATTGGGACAACGTGCCGATATGCGATATTTTTACCGAAAAGTTCGGCGTGCCGGTGTTTCTTCAAAACGACGCCAACGCCTGCGCCGCAGCGGAATGGAAATTCGGAGCGGGACGCGGATGTGACAACATGGTCTTTCTGACGTTCGGAACGGGCATGGGCGCGGGTCTGATCTTAAACGGCAGGCTCTATTCCGGAACGAACGACATGGCGGGCGAGGTCGGGCATATACGCCTTGAAAAGGACGGCCCCGTCGGCTACGGAAAGAGCGGCTCGTTCGAGGGCTTTTGCAGCGGCGGCGGTATCGCGCGGCTTTCAAGGATCATGGC
>JAILLJ010000087.1 GCA_024693205.1 Clostridiales bacterium
GGCCGAGCAGCTAAGTGCGGATCGGATAAACGCTGAAAGCATCTAAGCGTGAAGCCGTTTCCAAGATAAGATATCCCATAGCATAAGCTGGTAAGACCCCTCAAGGACTATGAGGTTGATAGGCTGCATGTGTAAGTATGGTGACATATTTAGCTTGGCAGTACTAATAGGTCGAGGGCTTGACCTGTTTAGCTTTACAATGTTCTTTGTTCGGTTTTCAGGGCGCATGAAAATTGATCGGCTGTCGTGTTCGGATGAATGCGACAGCTTTTTTGTTTGCTCCATTATACAAGGAAACACGGGCCTCCGTGTTCCTCGCCGAAAGTCACATCGAGGTCGGTCAATGGAACGCTGAAGGATCGTCGAGGTAAACGTCATCAGGAAACGGCGACAACCCCTCAGTCAGCCTTACGGCTGACAGCGTCTCGCCTGCCGGCTCGGTCGGTGCTTCTGCCTACGGCAGAGATCGCCACCGGCGATCCGCACCCCTTACACAGGTGAGCCTTTATAGCTCCTCAGACAGCCCCTGCTCCCCTTACACAGGCGAGCCTCTTTTTTACAAAAACAAAACGAGCAGACAGCGTAGAATTATCCGCGCTGTCTGCTCTGGCTTTTTATGGAAATTTACACCGGTCGTCTATCGGTTGGGTGCTTATCGCCCTACGGTCGGGCATGTGGCATATCAGTTATATTGCTCTGTCTGCTCGACTTGTCTGTCGGCACTGCCGACCTCGACTTGCGTGCAGGCTCAGCCTGCCTGCCGGTCGGGAGTCATATCTAATTACCTTACCGGTCGGGCATGTGGCATATCAGTTATATTGCTCTGTCTGCTCGACTTGCGTGCAGGCTCAGCCTGCCCCGACTTGTCTGTCGGCACTGCCGACCTCGAAATGTCACCGGACACTGTCCGGGTTTTCGCCCCAGCTTGAGGGACGGAGTGTGAAATCGGGCTCGCTTGTGAGCATACGCGACTCGTTGAAGCGTGTTATTCCAAGCGACGTCATATCTTCATACAGCT
Organism: Clostridiales bacterium; assembly: GCA_024693205.1. Classification (GTDB taxonomy): domain Bacteria; phylum Bacillota; class Clostridia; order Oscillospirales; family Acutalibacteraceae; genus UBA1425. The sequence goes on from JAILLJ010000087.1 coordinate 1,019, forward strand.
TGCGGTTTTCGTTCTGCCATGTCTTTGAAGGAAGATCTCTTGAGAATTCGTCAACGGCGTTGCAGCCCTTCCAATATCTCCATGACAGCTCGGAAAGCTTCACGTTGCGGATCTGCTCGTCTGTCTTTGCCGAACGGTAAGCGTTGAGCCACAGGGAGTCGATATATTTTATCTGATTCTTGTTGAGGAAGAGGACGCCTTCGTCGACCATGGCGGAATAGATCTTTCCGTGCTTAAGTCCCGTGAACGTTCTTCTGCCCGTGTTTGCTATAGTCATGTCGATATATTGACGGATGGATTTCCAGCCGGGACCGTAGTACGCTTCGAGGAATTCGTTCATGGCCTTATCCATATCCATATAGGGATCCCACATGAGCTTTGCGAGAAGATACGATCTCAGCTCCGCAAATTCGGCGTTGCACTGTGAGGCGGTGTAGTTGCCTTCCTCGTAGACGCCGACGACTTTGTTTTCAATAAAGAACTGCATGTTCTTTTGGATAACTCCGAAATCGGGGAACGGCCCGAGATAGTTGGAATAGTTTGTCGTATAATCCCAAACATAAAGCTTATTGCAGATGTTTTTCCAATTCGTGATATCCTTGCGGAGACTCGCTTCGCCGGGACATTCCGCAAGCGGATGAGAGAAGCAGCATTCGATGGTGCAGAGACGGATGACGACGTTGTCTCTCGGCTTCGTTATCTTGGGAGCGTGGCGTGTGTACTGATAGGCGAAGGTGTCTATTTCGACCTTGTCGTAGCCCGCTTCCTTGACGGCGTCGGCGATGCGGTTCACAAAGCGGATCATCGTACCGGCATGTGAGCCTTCCTCGTCGTCTACCTTTTTACATTCGGGACAGACGCAGTAGTCCTGATTGTCCGCCTGAGTTACGGATATTATGTCAGCTTCGGGACTTCTCTTTAAAACGTCGAGGACGTCGTTTATCGCTATCTGAATGGTGTCCTCGTTGGTGAGGCAAAGCTGGTTAGGCGTGCGCTCCTTGCTTCTTACGCCGAGAGCGAAGTATTCGGGATGCTCGTCAAAATATTTTGATGCGGAAACGATCTGTGCCGTCATGGTGTGGCAAAGGCCGTTAAAGTAGCCGAAGACGCCTCCCTGCTCCGGTGAGAGATAGCGGTATGTGTTGCTGTTCAGCCTGTTTGCGATACTGTATTCAGTGTTTCTCGGGCTGATCCAGTCGGTCTCGCGGTATTCGAGATAGGGCTTTTCGGTGTAGTTTATCTTTTCGGGGATCTCAACAACGGAGGACGTGGGAATGCTTATAAGACTTTGTGTGAACCAACGGCAGTTCAGATACTTTTCAAGGAAATCATAAACTCCGTAAAGGGTGCCTCTCGTTTCGCCTCCGGCGATGACGAGCTTTTTGCCTACGGTCCTTACGACGTAGCCGTCTGTTCCGAGGGTGCTTCTGCCGACGACGAACGTCGAATTGCCCTCTCTGTTTGTTTTGCCGACGATTATTTCCTTGTCGGTCTTGGACGTTGAGTCGCTGACTACGCGGACGGTAACTCCGCTGATCTTTTTAAGATAATTCGAGAGCGTCGCAGCTGCGTTTTTTTCACAGGGTGTGGCGTTTTCTCCGCGGACGATAACGTAATCGGACTTGCCTTTTGAGATAAGCGTCAGAGTTTCTCCTGTCGGTGTAAAATATTTTACGTCGTCGGGCTCAGACGGATAATTGACGGCGCCGAATACTGCGGTCGAAAACAAGAGAACAACAGATGCGAAGAACGCAGTTATTTTTTGAAAGAATGCGCTCATATTTATCCTCCTTATAAAATAAAACGGGTCGAATCGACAGGACCGACCCGTTTTTTGTTACATTGTTATCTTGAGGGTTTTGATCTCAAACGGTTTGAACGTAAGCTTTATGCTGTTATTGTCGAAGTCGACGTTTTCGATATCGTCTTCCATAAGGTCGCATATCGAAGCGTTTTTGACGTCGACGCCGAGAGACACGGCGCAGTCCGTCTGCTTGTTCCAGGTCTCATACATGCGGACGATCATCTCGTTGCCGTCTTCAGCCTTTTTGACCGTTTCGATTATGACGTTCGACTTGTCGACATTTATAAGCGAATATTCGGGCGCAAGATCGCCGTCGGATGCGGGAGCGAGAGCGCAATAAAGCGGAACGTTTAGCGAATATCCCTCATATACGACGTCGGACGTGCATACGGCACCGCTGTGGGGATAGAGCGAATATGTGAACCAATGCATCTCTCTGTCCTGATTATGGTTGGGATCGGTGGCGCAGCGCAGGAGCGTCGGACGGATATTGCCTTCCTTTATCGTCCAGCCGTATTTGCAGTCGTTTAAGATCGAAAGGCCGAAGCTGTTGTCGGAGAGATCCGCCCACTTGTGGCCGCATGTCTCAAACTTCGCGAAATCCCATGTCGTATTGTTGTGAGCGGTTCTTTCGATGTTGCCGAACTGGATATCGTATGTCGCGTTGACGGCGTTCACGTCGACGGGGTTGTCGGTCTTAAGAGCGATATCGGATTCCTTCCAGTCGAGGACGTAGCTGATATCTATTCTTTCCTTTTCGTTATAGAAAATGAAGTATTGCTCTATCAGCGACTTGTTGAATTTTCTGACGACCTTGACGACGGTCCTGACGCTTCCGCATTCGACCGTTTCACAGCTCGTCACGTCGTCGATATACCAATATTTTTCACTGAAGAAGCACTTGATATCCCATGCGTCGTAGTTCTGGGGCTTGTCCTCATAGGCGACGAGCCTGTTGATGACCTCGCCCTCGGGCGCGACCGCTCTGCCTGTCGCCTTGTGGATCAGCGACGAGATGTTCATGTTTTCATCGAACTTGAGAACGTAATACTTGTTTTCGGCACCCTTCGTATCGGCGATAGCCGTACAATCAGCTTTTTTGTCGGACGGAACGATGTTGAACGCCTTGAAGCCCTTGGCGGGAACTCCCTTAGCGAGGAAGACGAGCTTTCCGTCATAGCTCTTTTGGGACGGCATTTCTACGCCGTTTTCATCGGTTATGATGAAGCTGCCGCAGTCGGGCATGTCGGTTATCACAACGTCGTCTCTCTCGAAGCCGAGAGTGTTGAATACGACAAGTGAGTTGTTTTTAAGCTTGAGAGATGAAACGATCGAGGAGATCGCGCCGTCTGCGAGCTTTTTGCCGACGCCGAGTATCTCTTCGTATTGGACCTTTGAATCCTTATAGACGTCCTCTATCGAGGAGCCGGGAATGATGTCGTGGAACTGATTTAAGAGGATTATCTTCCAGGAGTCGAGGATCTTGTCGGCCGGATACGCGTCGCCTTTTAAGATATGGGCTGTTTCGCAGAGCGTTTCGACGTCGTGATAAAGGATCTCATTTTTCCTGTTGTAGCGCTTGTTGCGCGCCTGGGAGGTGAGAGTACCTCTGTGTAATTCGAGATAGAGCTCGCCCGACCATTTCGGAAGACGTTTATTGCCCTTGACTGTTTTTTCAAGACGCTCGAAGTAATCGTGAGTGAACTCGAAATCGACCTTGGGACAGCCCTCGATGCCCTTGTTCATGCGGATACCCTTTTCGATCATTGTTCTTGTCGGTCCGCCGCCGCCGTCGCCGTAGCCGAAGGAGAAGAGGATGTTGTCGGAGATGTCCTTTTGGGAGAAGCGCTTCCAGCCGCCGATAACGTCTCTCGGGCAGAGGTCGCCGTTATATCTTGTTTCCCAGGTTATCCTGTCGTCGTCGCGGCTCGTGCAGATAAAGTGAGAAAGGATCTCCGTGCCGTCGATGCCCTTCCACATAAATGTGTCATAGGGGAACCTGTTGTATTCGCTCCAGGATATTTTTGTCGTCATGAAGTATTTTATTTTTGCGAGCTTCATGATCTGGGGCAGAGCCGCGGAATATCCGAACACGTCGGGCAGCCACATGATCTCGTTTTCAACGCCGAATTCATCCTTGAAGAAGCGCTTGCCGACAAGGAACTGACGAACGAGGGATTCGCCCGAAATGACGTTGGTGTCGGACTCGACCCACATGCCGCCCTCGGGCTCCCAGCGTCTCTGTTTGACCATCTCTTTGATCTCTTCAAAAAGCTCGGGATAATCCTGCTTGACGAAATCGTAGAGCTGGGCCTGAGACGACATGAATTTAAAATCGGGATATTCTCTCATGAAGTTGACGACCGTCGAGAAGGTACGTCCGGCTTTTTCTCTTGTCTGACGGAGCCTCCAGAGCCACGCAGTGTCGATATGGGTATGTCCTATCGCGGAGGCAAGGGCGAAGGAATCAGCGCCGTAGATATGTTCGTCGATATATTTTGACGCCGCCTTGACGGATGCGTTAAAGGCTTCGTAGTCGTCGGTATGCATATCAAGGAGGTTTACCGCTTCGTTGAGCGCCTTGACGATATCTATTCTCGGCATATCGTCATAGGAATACATGTGGGCGACGTCGTAAGGCGTCGAAAGGTCGAAGATAAGGTTTTTGACGTCCTCGTCAAGTACGCACAGAGACGCCGTAAGCTGTGACTGGCCGCGGAAGGTCCACATGTCGCAATAGGCGTTGAGAGCTATTTCAAAGGTCTCTCCGCCCTCGGCGCAGTTTGTGAGGATAAACGCCTTGTGGTTGGAGTCGATGCCCTGAGTCATTTTTCCGTTTACGAACGCTATGAACTGCTGGGTGCTTTCGTTCTGCCAAGCCTTGTTGAGATGGACGTTTATCTCGTAAAAGACTTTTTTGCCCTTAAATCGCTCGGGAACGGTTACGGTATGCTTGAACCAGCAGTATTCCTCCGGATAGCCCCAGTATTCGTTTTCGCCGAAGGGTCTCCACTCGCCGTCGTTCAGCTCGGATATCCTGTACTGACCGTCGCGGAAAAGGAAGCCGCCGACCTTTTCGGTATCGGAATACATGCGCTTCCTGAGGTGTTCGGTTATCCTTCCGACTCTTTGGATGAGCATTTTTCGCTCGGAGTTTTTGTCGACGAACGGGATGTCGAAATTGTCCATAGATCTGCCTCCATATAATTAAATTATTTATTTTTTCTTTTTAAATCAATATAATTTTTTATGTCCTCCGCCTTTTCGGCGTCATAGAGCTTTAATTTTGAAAGGAGCTTAAGGATCACGGTGAGGGCGGTAAGAACGAAGCTGTTCGCGCCGAACATCTCGATGAGCCTGTCGACCTCGGGATAATCCTCGCGCATTTTAAGGAGCCTTTTGCCCGTGATCCCAAAGACCGAATCGTCGCAGAAAAGCTCGTGGGAATCGTCGTAAAATGACGCGTAGGAGACGAAAAAGCGGTATGTCTTATATTTTTCGATCTTTGCGCCGGACTTGCCGAAGCTGAGGACCGCACAGCCGTCGTCAAGCTCCGTTACCGAGGCTTTTCCGACGGTCGTAAAAATCTTCTTACCGCCGGAGGTATCGACGCGCTGAAGAAGGATCGTACAGTTGTCGGCGTCGGACTTGATAAATTTTTTGTTGAAACAGAGCTTGCCCTTGAAAACGACGTTTGCGGAAAAATCGGTCGAGACGAACGAGGTGATACCGAGATCCTCGATAGTGAAATCATAGTAGCTTCCCGTAAGCGAAACGCCCTTCATGACCGTCGCAAAATCGTTGCAGGTCATGTTGTCGTCGGTAAAGTATGTTCCCGCAGGGATAAAGATCTCATATTCGAGCTCGGGGCGGAGCTTGACTCCGAAAGAATCGTCGACGGAATAAAAATCGACGAAATTTACATTGTCCGAACGCGGGACGCCGTATCCGCAGACAGCTCCGTATTCATCTATGAGCTTTAATTTATATTTGTCGTTATAGTTACAAAATTGAAGCTGAAATTCGATATCGAGGGTACGGCAGATAAAATTGTCAGGATCGACGTCGACCTTTAAGATATCGAACACGAGAAGATCCTTTGACGTCAACGCCGAGGCGGAAACCGAAAACACTCCGAAGGCCGTAACGGCGGCAAGAAGAAGTGAGATCATTCGTTTTAACATTTGACCAGCTCCGGGAACAAAAATTATGGGATACAGCTGTTTGAATAAAAATATATCAAAGCGTTAAAAATAAAACAGGATAAAAACACGAAGGGATCTGAAAAAATGATAAAAGGCGTAAACCATCAGGTAGTTGAAATAACACAGACGGGCTGTGAATATTTTGACAGGGTGCTGTTTTTCGTAAAGCCGGAATTCGCATCTGTCAGCGAGGGGACCTTGCGGGACCGCGCGGAAGCGATGAGCGCCGGAGCGGGAGCGCCGCCCCCGACAAAGCTTAAGAAAAACAAATGGATATTTGCCCTGAAAATTGCGTCGGCGTTATGCGTCGGCGTCATTATCGGAGGAGCCGCCGTCTTTTTCTTTTGAAAAGCGGCAGAACGAGCTCATACAGCATTCGGCGCAGCGCGGTCTGCGCGCGATACATACCTTTCGGCCGTGCAGCACGCAGCGGTGGCAGAAGTCGTTGCTTTCTTCCGGCGGCAAAAGCTCCCGAAGCTCCAGCTCGACCTTTTTCGGATCCTTTGTTTCGACAAGGCCGAGAAGATTTGTTATACGGATAAGATGAGTATCGGCGACGACGGCAGGCTTTTTGTAGACGTCGCCGCAGATGAGATTGGCTGTCTTTCTCCCGACTCCGGGAAGGCGGGTAAGGTCGTCGATATTGTCGGGCACCTCTCCGGAAAATTCGGAGAGAAGCATCTGCGACATTTCGACGATATCCTTTGCCTTGGTGCGGAAAAATCCGCATGAGCGTATCAGGTCTTCGATATCGCCGACGTCCGCCTCGGCGCAGCTTTTCGGGTCGGGATATTTTTCAAACAGCGCGGGAGTCACGAGATTTACGCGCGCGTCGGTACACTGCGCGGAGAGACGCGTCGCAACAAGAAGCTGAAAGGGAGTCATCGCCGTAAGAGAACACAGCGCTTCGGGATATTCTTTTTTAAGAGCGTTTACCGCCGAAACGGCTTTTTCTCGTTTTGTCATCTTTTCTCCGGATATCAGTCTTTTTGTCAGGCGTCTGTTTTATCTGCCGCGACAGTTGTTTTTTCGGCGTCCTTTTTCGGCGCGCCGAGAGCGAAATCGGTCACGTTTTTGATGGTGTCGTCGCTTTCCTCAACGGTGAGGGTGACGGTGTCGTTATAGTTCACGACAACGACGTCCTCGCTGTCGGCGGCGGAAACGCGGTAATAGTTTTTATCGCTTTTAAGCTTTATGAAATATACCGAGTTGCCGTCGATAACGGCGGATCTGATATCCTCTATCTTGCCGGTAACGGTAACTGCCTTCGGAGCTTCATCTTCGCCTTCGCCGCCTTCTCCGTCGACGTCCTTGGGAACGACGATCTCGTTACCGACCTTTATTCCCTCGCCCTGGAGGCTCTTTTTATAAGCATTGAAGCAGTCGGAGATCGTGTCGCCGACGGCTTTGATCTTGTTGTATTGCTTGACGTTTATCATCGCGTACATCTGTACGATATCGTTGGCGTCTTTAAGCGACATGAAGTATGTCGGCTCCTCGGCGATATTGAGGAGCAGCGGGAACGTCGCGATATATTCATATTGCTGTACAAGGCCTTCCGCGGACGTCTTTGCCGTCGCCTCCTTTGCGCCGCTGACGGAATAAAATCTCGCGTCCTTCGTGCGCTGGTTTACGAGGACGAAGCCGGTTATGGACTGGTCGCTCGTGACGGACGTTACGCCCGTATAAAGCCAAACGTCGTTGTCTTTGGCGAGGTAGTTGTAGCCGTCGGTCGAGACTATGCAGTCCTTCTGGCCGAGGATGGAGTTAAAGAATCCGCTGCGGTATTTGCCGTAAAAGTCGAACTGCTCGACGAGGAGGTCGGAGGAGTAGACCCTGTCTATCCATGAGAGCTTTTCGTTGTTATAAACATCGTCGATGTCGTAGTATTCGCATTCGCCGGTGAGCGCGTCCACAAGCACTGCGCCCACTACGTCGCGTCCGCCGAAAAGACCGATCGTCTTATCTATTCTTGCGCATATCCAGTACGGATCTCCGTTTTCGTCGATCTCAAAGGACGGCGTGTCGAAGATATATGACGGATAAGCAAACCTGATAACACGCTTTACGTTTCTTCCGAAATGGTCGGCGAGAGAAAATCTGATGTTGTTTTGTTTAAGGTCGACGAACTCCGTCTTTTCCTTTGCCATGTCGATTATGATATATCCCGGCAGTCCGTCGTCCTTGTTTGTGAACCACTTGATTATATTGGCGTATTGGAGCGAAGCGACTCTGACGGGGTCGCCCTTATAGTTTATCTGGGGATAGCTCGGATAAACGGTGAACTGCGAAACATATCCCATATTGGCAAGATCGCTGAGCGCGCGGGACGCAAGGCTCGCGGAGGCGGATTCGTCAAGCTTCGGGATGATGCTGAAATCCGGTTCCTCGATGTCGCTCGCAAACTCCGTATCTGTTTTGACAGTCATTATTTTGCTGTATGACTTCGCGCGGAAGAACTGGCAGCCGACGATATATCCGACGACGGCGACGAGCACGAGGATGATAATGGCTATCGCCGACACCTTGGAGTGTTTTTTGACAAACGGGACATATTCCGGCTTACGGAACGCCGCCGAAAGCAGAGCAAGAAATACGACGAACGACGCGAAGATCACCGCGATAAAATAATAGAATTCGATCGCCTTCGGGTTCATCGGGGGCAGCATGAAATAATACGCGACGCCTCCGGTGATCGCCGCCAGAATAACGGACAGTATGATCTTAATAACGGCTCTTTCGGGCGGTATCACTATCGCCTTTTTGCCTTCATTCCCCTTGCCTGAAAAATCAACTTTAATGGGATCCATCTTGTCAGCTCCTTACATTAAAATACAAGTGATTTCATTATAAAGGATTGGATTGTCAAATACAAGCGTTTTTTAACTTTTTATTGTCCGCGTTTATAGAAATTTAACACAAAATTCGTTGAAAAGTACGATACGCTATGATAAAATAAAAATGCGGTTCATAACATCACGATTTTTTCCGAAGGGATGATATTTGATATGAATATAAAATCATTTTTCAAAAAGGCTGTCTGCGTTCTTCTGACGGTCCTTATCACCGTTTTATCCTTCTCTTCGTGCCGTAATAAAAAGATGGCGGAGGAGCTGAAGGAGCCCGATAAAAAGTGGCAGGAGGCGACGACCAAGGAGGCTTCCACCGAAGTCCCGAAGCTGTCGGACGAGGAGATCGCCGCCGTTATCAAAGCGACCTTGGGCGACAAATGGAGCGGTAATTTCGCGTCGCTGTCGGACGACGAAAAGCAGCTTATCGTTTCCGCGTTTGAAAAAAGAGGATATACCGTTTCGGTCGACGAAGGCGGCGTTCATTTCGACTCGTTTACATATGTCCCGAAACTCGACAAGGATAAAGAAAACGAAATAATCAAGGCGGCGCTCGGCAAGGACTTTAATTGGACGGGCGACTTCTCCTCCCTCACTGACGACCAGATGAAGGATATCGAACACGCGATGGCGTCGAAGGGCTATAACGTCTATGTCACCAAAAAAGGCATCACATACCTTTCGTATGTCCCGACCGCCGACAGCGACGAGAGAATACGTATAGTCAGATCCGTTATGGGCGACGACTTTGAATGGGACGGAGATTTCAAAAAGCTCGGAGAGCTCGATAAAGAAAAAAGGGATGATATCGAAAGGGCGTTTAAAAAGGCAGGGTACAATGTCGAGATATCGTCCTCCGGAGCGACATATAAACCTCAGCCGAAGGTCAAAGATAAGATATACTACAAAAACCCCTCAAAGGGCGAGATATATACGCTTGTCCGCAACAGCATCGGCGATGAGGAATTTGTAAAGTGGGACGAAAATATGTCGAGCCTCGACAAGCCGGTCGTTGATAAGATAATTAACGAGCTGAACGATTACGGCTACAACGTAGGACTCAGCGAGGACGGCAAGACGCTCGTGCGTCAGGAGGAGCCTCCGGCGGGGCTTGTGATAGACGGAACGACCGCTCCCTCGAAAGAAGGCAATAACGGCGGCAATAACGGCGGCAATAACGGCGGTAATAACAGTGGCGGAAACAACACGGCCACGACGAACAGGATACCGACGACGAAGGCGCCCGACGACGTTAAAACAGAGACGAACGCCAACGGAAACGTCGTTGACGTAAACGAATTCGGAAACGCGAGACTTGAGCCCGAGACATTTTTCACCGCGGGCGGCAGCGGCAGCGATTCATTCGTCGGAGTAAAGGCGCTTAAGAACGGATATCTCGCCATAGCCAACACCGATTCGACGGACGGCACGTTCAGCGGAATGAGCGAATCGTGGAAGCTTATCAAATCCGCGCTGATAAGATACGACAGCGACGGCAATATCGTCTGGAAGCAGTTTATCGGCGGAACGGGCAGCGGTATCGTCTATTATACCGACCTTGACGTTCTGACCGACGGGAGCATAATAGTCGTCGGCTACACGCTCGCCAATAAGATATTTAACGAGGACGGACAGATACCCTGTGATTTCATGAAGGGCGCCATGACAAACTACGACGCCATAATGGCGAAATATACCGAGGACGGCGAGCTTCTTTGGGTCAAGTCCGTAAAGGGAAGCGAAGACGACATGTTCTATTCCGTTGCGGCGACGCCCGACGGAGCGTATATCGTCGGAGGACATACGTCGTCGCTTGACGGAGATTACGACGGGATAGCCGAAGGAAGATTTATCGCCACCCTTACGAGATATTCTGCGGACGGCGATACGATACAGTGGCAGCGCTGTTTCCCCGGCGACAAGGCCAGCACGATAGATGAGATAGCGGTCACCGACGACGGATATGTCTACGCCGTATGCAATACGAGATCTCACGTTCTCTACTTTGCGGATATTCCCGGAAACGACGCAAACGGAGATACCCTTCTTATGAAGCTGTCGATAAACGGCGACATGGTTTGGGAGGATATCATATTCGGCTCGGGCAGAGAGGAATTCCCGGGACTTCTCGTGACGGACGACGGCGGATGCGTCGTAGCGGGTTGTTTCTCCTCGACGACGTACGCCGAGGGAACGTTTGTAAATTATCATAATTACGGCGGCAACGACGCGGCGGTGATAAAATACGGCGCCGGAGGAAATATCGAGTGGATACTTCCCTTGGGCGGACTTGAAAACGACAGATTTTCGGCGATAACAAAGGTCAAGAACGGCTTTGTCGCCGTAGGCGAAACGAAGTCGAAAAACAGAGAGTTCGCCGACATCGGCAACCAGGGCGAGACGGACGTGTTCGCGGCATATATCAGCGAGAACGGAAAGCTCATATCTATCCATTCCCTTTCCGGCTCCGGGACAGACAAAGTCATGTGCATCGACACATATAACGAAAAATCGGTCGTGATAGGCGGTATCACAAAATCCTCCGACGGATATTTTAAGGGAGTCAAAAACGACGGCAGCTCCGACGGAAACACGGCATACCTCGCCGAATGGAACGTCAAAACAAAATAAAGCTTTGTGACAGCCTCGGACAAAGGGAGCGAGAAGCGACTTCTTCAAATTCCTGAAATCCCCTATTGACATATTAAAAAGACGTGATACAATATGAAATTGAAATTCAGTTTCATATTGTATCTTTTTTTGGGGTGAAAAAATGGGCTATACCACGAAGCAAGGTGAAAATATAATAAATCTTTTAAAAAGCACGGGAGGAGAACACCTTACCGCCGATGAAATAAGTCTGATGCTCTCCGAGCGCGGATGCGCCGTAGGAAAGTCGACGGTCTACCGCCGGCTTGAGAAGCTTGTCGAAAACGGGAGCGTTCGCCGATTTATAATCGACGAGGGCAAGCGCGCCTGTTATCAGTACGTCGGCGAGAGCTGTAAAAACCACTATCATCTGAGATGCGACAAATGCGGAAAACTGCTCCACGTCGACTGTGATTATCTCGACAAAGTCGCCGATCATATATTGGAGCACCACGGCTTTGTGATGAACGGCGAAAAGACCGTCATCTACGGAACGTGTCCGGAGTGCAGGGAAAAGGAGGGGAACGACGAATGAAAAAGATCGTCTGCCTTTTAGCGGCGCTTGCCGTTATGATATGCGCCTTCTCCGCCTGCGGCGTCTCGGAAAACGGCGGCGGAAACAAGCTGAACGTCGTCTGCGCGCTTTTCCCGCAATATGATTTCGTACGCGAGATAGCCGGAGAAAAGGTTAATAACAGGCTTCTTCTTCCTCCCGGAACGGAGAGCCACGCCTTTGAGCCGACGCCGTCCGACATTATCTCATTAAACGACGCCGATCTGTTTATCTATATCGGCGACAACATGGAGACATGGGCGCCGTCCGTGCTCTCGGAAACAGACGAGGAAAAGACAACGGTACTGAATATCGCTTCGTCTCTCGGGATGAGGCTCGCGGAGCATGAGCACGATCACGAGCATGAGAAACCGGAGACAGAGGAATCCAAAGATGTGTATGATCCCCATATCTGGACAGATCCCGTGACGGTGAAAAAGATAGTCAGGCTGATAGCCGATACATTGTCCGAGCTTGACCCCGACAACGCGAGCTTCTACAACTCCAACGCCGATATCTATATCGGCGAACTTGAAAAGCTCGACAGCGATATCCGCTCCGTCGTCGATAACGCAAAAAGAAAAGAGATAATTTTCGGCAGCAGATTTGCGATAAAAAATTTCACGGACGAATACGGCCTTACACATTTAGCCGCGTTTGATTCCTGCACGGAGGAGACAGAGCCGAGCGCCGCGGCGGTGGCGAGGATAATCGACGAGGTAAAGGAAAAGAATATACCGGTCATCTTTTACGAGGAGCTTATCGAGCCGAGGGCGGCAAGCGACCTTGCGGAAGAGACGGGAACGACTGCGCTTCTCTTTCATTCATGTCACAATCTTTCAAAAAATGATCTTGAAAACGGCGAGACATACCTTTCGCTGATGGATAAAAATGTTGAAAATCTCAGGATCGCGCTGAGCTGACCTGACGGAGGATATCACTTGATCGGATTTATTTTACATGTATTTTCTTACGCGTTTGCGAGACGCGCGCTGATAGTCGGCGTCTCCGTCGCGCTTTGCGCTTCGCTTTTGGGAGTCAGCCTTGTGCTTAAAAGATATTCGATGATAGGCGACGGACTGTCGCACGTCGGCTTCGGTGCGATGTGCGTTGCCATGGCGATGAATTTAGCGCCGCTGTCGGTCTCGATACCGGTCGTCATCGTCGCCGCTTTTCTGCTTCTCAGGATAAGCGAGAGCAGCGCCGTAAAGGGAGATTCGGCGATCGCGCTCATCTCCGGGACGTCGATAGCCGTCGGTCTTATCGCGGCGTCTCTCGCCGACGGCCTGAATAACGACGTTTCGGGCTACATGTTCGGAAGCATATTATCAATGAAAAAAAGCGACGTGCCGGTGAGCGTATGTCTTTCGGCAGTCGTACTGTTTCTTTATATCCTTTTTTACAACAAGATATTTGCCGTGACGTTTGACGAGAGCTTTTCAAAGGCCACGGGCACGAGAACAAAGCTCTACAACACAGTCATTTCGCTCTTGACGGCTGTCACGATCGTCGTCGGGATGAAGATAATGGGAACGATCCTGATTTCGAGCCTTATAATCTTCCCGTCGCTCAGCGCGATGCGCGTCTGTAAAAGCTTCAGGAGCGTCGTTATCCTTTCGGCGGTCATCTCGGTCATATGCTTTTTCTGGGGGATAGTCGGCTCGTTCGCGTTTGAAACGCCGGCGGGAGCGACCGTCGTTGCGGCGGACGCAGTCGTTTTCACCGCGATGTGTCTTGCAGGGTTTATAATGAGAAGAGTTAAGAAAAAAGATGTGCGATAAAAAATACTGCGATATATGTCCGCGAAAATGCAAAGCGGAAAGAAACGAAAGTGACGGAAGCGGCTTTTGCGGCGAGGGGATGCTCCCCAAAGTCGCGAGGGCGGGACTTCACATGTGGGAAGAACCGTGCATAAGCGGAGAAAGAGGTTCCGGAGCCGTGTTTTTCAGCGGCTGTAATCTCGGCTGTGTTTACTGCCAGAACAGCGATATCAGCTCGGGACATTTCGGAAAGACAGTATCCGTTGAAAGGCTTCGCAAAATATTTTTCGAGCTTATCGAAAAGGGAGCGCACAACATAAATCTTGTAACGCCGACCCACTTTGCCGACACGATAACAGAGGCGCTCGATCCTGTTCTCCCCGTGCCGGTCGTCTGGAACTGCGGCGGATATGAAAGCATAGAGACACTGAAAAAACTCGACGGAAAAATACAGATATATCTGCCCGACATGAAGTATTCCCTGTCGGAAGCGTCAAAAAAATATTCGTTCGCGCCGGACTATCCCGACGTTTCAAAAAGGGCGGTGCTTGAGATGTACCGTCAGACGGGCGACGTCGAATTTGACAGCGACGGAATGCTTAAAAAGGGCGTCATAATCCGCCATCTTGTCTTGCCGGGGAACCTCGAAAACACCTTCGGCGTAATAGATTTTGTCAAAGAAAATTTCAAAAAAGGCAGTGTGCTTTTCAGCCTTATGAGCCAGTATTTCCCCGCGGGACGAGCCTCGGAATATCCGGAATTATCGCGAAGGCTCACGGAAGAAGAATATTCAAAGGCTGAGGAATATCTCTTTGACGCGGGGATAGACGACGGCTTTGTCCAGGAGCTTTCGTCCGCCGCCGAGGAATACGTCCCGCCGTTCGACCTCACGGGCGTCTGACGCGTTTGTCCGTCGGAATTTTTAAATGACCTCCTTCATATTTTCGGAAGGGGGGATTTTTTATGTCAAGTATATTTATCGAAAAAGCCGAAAGGTTTTTATGGGGGCCGCCGATGCTGACGGCGTTTGTCGGCGTCGGGATGTATTTTACATTTCGGAGCGGATTTTTTCAGATACGCGGATTCAAGTTATGGTTCGTCAAAAATATCAAAGAGATGCTGAGAGGCGGAAAAAGAGATAAAGGTAAAGACAAAAATTCCATCTCGCGCTTTCAGGCGCTGAGCGGCGCGCTCGCGGCATGTATGGGTACGGGAAACATCGTCGGCGTCGCAACCGCTCTTTCCGCGGGAGGGCCGGGAGCGCTCCTTTGGATGGAGATATCGGCGTTTTTCGGGATGATGACAGCGTATGTCGAAAGCGTCCTCGGAATAAAATACCGCCGAAAAAACAAGAGAGGAGAATGGCTCGGCGGAGCCATGACATATATCGAGGACGGCCTCGGCGCAAAAAGGACTGCGTCGATCTACGCGTTTTTGCTCGCATCGTCGTCCTTCGGCATCGGCAGTATGACGCAGGTCAATTCCGCTTCGTCATCGCTTTCGGCATCCTTCGGGATAAGTCCTTATTTTACGGGAGCGGTTTTTTGTGTGTTGACCGCGTTTTTCGTTTTCGGAGGAATAAAAAGAACTGCGTCGCTTACGGAAAAGCTTGTTCCTTTCGTTGTCGCCGTGTTCATCCTGTCGTCGCTCGTCGTTCTCGCGGTAAATATCGAAAGGATACCGGACGCCTTAAAAATGATTTTCCGCGAAGCCTTTTCCTTCGGAGCGGCGGCAAAGGGATGCGCCTCTTACGGTATCGGCAAGGCGGCGCGTTACGGGATAGCGAGAGGCGTTTTTTCAAACGAGGCGGGACTCGGGACGTCGTCGATCATCCACTCGGCGGCGGACACGGACAGCCCCGAAAGCCAGGGGATGCTCGGGATGCTCGAAGTATTTATCGACACCGTTCTGATGTGTACCCTGACGGGGCTTGTAATTCTTGTTTCCGGCGCGTATTCGCCCGGCGGCGCTCTTTCGGGAGCCGCGCTTTACGGCGCGGCGTTCGCGTCGGTGTTCGGAAAGACAGGCGGGATGATACTGTCCGTTACGGTGACTCTGTTGGCGTTCGCGTCGCTCTGCGGCTGGTCGTATTACGGCGAAAAGGGAGCGGAATACGTCTTTTCCGTCCGTTTTGTGCCTGTTTACCGACTGCTTTTTGTCCTGTCGGCGTTTGTCGGTGCCGTCATGAAGCTTACGACGGTGTGGAGCATATCGGATATCCTGAATTCCCTTATGGCGGTACCCAATCTTATTTCAACAGTCCTTCTTTCAGACGAGGCGTTTTGCGGTTTTAACAGGGATAAAAAACCGGGCAGACAGCGTAAATAAAATATCACGCCATCTGCCCGGATCGTTTGCGGAGCTAATTTGTTTTTTTACCGATCTTCTCGGCGCATGCTTTGCAGATCTTTTGTCCCTCGTACTCGATAATATCATCGGCGGAACCGCAGAAGATACAGGCGGGGATATATTTTTTAAGAATGATCTTGTCCTCGTCGACAAAAATTTCAACGGAATCGTTTTCGCTTTCAAGGTTAAACAGACGGCGAAGCTCTTTAGGCAGAACGATCCTGCCGACCGGATCGACACGCCTTACTATTCCCAAAGATTTCATGATTTTTCCTCCCTGTTTCGGTTTAAAACCGTTATTGCACCGATATTATGACACATTTCTGCGGCGATGTCAATATTTTTTGGAAATAAAGTCAAATTTTGTAAAAAATATTTAATTTTGGATAAGTTTAATAATTTTGACAATTGTTTTGTTATATCCGAAAAACAGCTCGGTTAAGATGACCTACTTTTCGGCGGTTGTTTTGTTTATTTTGTACAAACATACAAAAATAAAAAAGACACTTGCATAATTTATCCAAAAAGGATAAAATAATCGCCGGTGGATAATAAATAAATTGTTGGAGGTAAATATCATGTCAGTTAAAGTAGCAATCAACGGTTTCGGACGCATCGGTCGTCTTGCGTTCCGCCAGATGTTCGGCGCAGAGGGTTACGACGTCGTTGCCATCAACGATCTCACAAGCCCCAAAATGCTCGCGTATCTTCTTAAATACGATTCATCCCAAAAGAGATACGAAGATCATACGGTCGAGGCGGGCGAGGACTTTATCGTTGTCGACGGCAAAAAGATAAAGATCTATTCCGAGAAAGACGCGGCAAACCTTCCTTGGGGCGAGCTTGATATCGACGTCGTTCTCGAGTGCACCGGCTTCTATACATCAAAGGAAAAGGCCCAGGCTCATATCGACGCCGGCGCTAAGAAGGTCGTTATTTCCGCTCCCGCGGGCAAGGATCTTCCCACGATCGTTTACAGCGTAAACGAAGATACCCTCACAAAGGACGATACGATCATTTCCGCAGCGTCCTGCACGACTAACTGCCTTGCTCCCATGGCTAAGGCTCTCAACGATTACGCTCCCATCCAGAGCGGCATCATGGTAACTATCCACGCTTACACAGGCGATCAGATGGTTCTCGACGGTCCCCAGAGAAAGGGCAACTTCCGTCGTTCGCGCGCTGCCGCTGTCAATATCGTTCCCAACTCAACGGGCGCGGCAAAGGCGATCGGTCTTGTTATCCCCGAGCTTAACGGCAAGCTTATCGGCTCCGCACAGAGAGTTCCCGTACCGACAGGCTCCACAACTATCCTTACGGCTGTTGTTAAGGGCGACGACGTTACGATCGAAGGCATCAACGCCGCTATGAAGGCAGCTTCCTCCGAGTCCTTCGGCTACAACGAGGACGAGATCGTTTCCTCCGACGTTATCGGCATCCGTTACGGCTCGCTCTTCGACGCGACCCAGACGATGGTCACTAAGGTCGACGACGGTCTCTATGAGGTACAGGTAGTTTCCTGGTACGACAACGAGAATTCCTACACAAGCCAGATGGTAAGGACTATCAAGTACTTTGCCGAGCTTGCTTAAGCGAGCAGTGCCCGGTGACAAGTCGGGCAGGCGGGCAGTGCCCGCTGACATGTCGAGCAGATAGAGCGATGTAACCTTTACGCTTTAAGCCCGAAAAGTAACAAATCGTAAAAAATAAGAGCAGACAACGCGGATAATTCTACGCTGTCTGCTCATTTTTTTAAAACAAGATCCGAACTTATTTCTTTCCGGAGCCTCTTACTATCCTCGCGTTGACTCCGTTGCAGGTCTGATCGGCATATT
>JAILLJ010000103.1 GCA_024693205.1 Clostridiales bacterium
AGGACGAAAAATATCCGCAGTTCATGGTGAATGACGACAAGCATAAAACGATCGTCCCCATGACCGCGGACAACTCGGAGCTTCTGACTAAGGCGGAGCTGTTAAAGATAAGAAAGTCAAGATAAAATCATACATAAACAATAGCAGAAAAAAACAAGGGGGCTGTCACATTTAGATGAAGACGCCGTTTTCTTCGCCCGATAGGCGTATAAAGATACGTCGAGGGCGAAAAAAAGGCGAGAAAAGAATCATAATTCACAACATATTTTTCTATATTAAAACGAAACAGGGCTGTTTTCCAAATTTCTCCGGATAAACAGTCCCTGTTTTTATTTATTCTTTTCGTTCTTCGCTAAATGCGACAGCCCCGTAGTTTGTTAAGTAAGGAATATATCGTCATTTCTCGCGAAATGCTCGTCGCTGTCCATGCAGTGTACCGTTACGCTCTTGGGTATTTTTGCGGGCGGATCGGAATTAACGATGCTCTCCCACTGTTTAGTCATGCCCATGAAATAAATATCGGTGATTGATGATTTAAGAAGAGCGTAGCTGCTCGGGCCGTCATAGTAACCGAGAGACTTAAGTCCCGGATAAAGCGTGATCGTTTTAAGCGACGTACAGCCCCTGAACGCGCTGTCGCCGATATATTCGAGCGTCTCGGGGAATTTTATCTTTTCGAGCTTTGTGCAGTTTTTAAACGCTCCGCATCCGATAAACGTCAGGCTGTCGGGCAAGGTGATCTCTTTGATGTAGGGATTTGAATTGAACGCGCTGTCGCTCGTAAACTCAAGCGCTCCGTATAAGCCTGTTGTTCCGTCCGGCACGCTGTATTTCGCATTTCTCTTTCCCTGGGGATAGTAGATGAGAGCGTTTACTCCGTCAGCTACCCACTTTTTGAACAGGCAGTTGTCCTTTGTATAATAGCCTTTATCGTTTTTGCCGACAAAAGCGTTAAGCGACGGACAATTATCGACCATAAGACTTCTGACATTTGCTCCGAGCCTTATCCTCTCTAAACGCGAATTGCCGTAAAATTCGATTGTTTCTACGCTGTCGGGGATCCTGTAGACAAGCTCTCTTCTTCCGGGAAGATATATAACGATTCCGTCGTTCCTGTCGCGGCAAATAAGCAATCCGTCGTCTGTTGAAGCGTAATGCTTGTTTGCTTTTTCGACCTGAACTGTCTTTAATTTACTGCATCCGTTAAACAGTCCGCTCATAACAAAGCCTTCGTCGTTCTCGCCGAGGTGTTCGACGGTGCTCGGCACATAGAGCTTTTCAAGGTTTGAAACTCCCGAGAACGCGTTATGTTCAACATACTTCGTGCCCTGCGGTATATAGTATTCCTTGTCGCCCTTATCCTTCGGATATTTCAACAAGGTAATGGACTCGGTCTTTTCACCCTTTTTGTCCTTTGACACGGTCTTTTTGAAGATAACGCCGTTTTCGAAATAGGCGTCGGGATCGTTTGCGTATACGCCGAGATCCACCTCGGTCTCTTCTTCGGAAGATTCCTCTTCGTCTTCTTCCTCGTCATCCTCAGTAGACTCTTCCTCTGTCTCCGACTCATCTTTTTTATCCGTGGTCTCTTCCTCCGTCGTCTCCTCCTCGGTAGTGCTCTCCTCTTCGGTAGAGGACTCCTCGACAAGCGCCGTTGTTTCGACCTCGGACGCCTCTGTCGTATCGACGGTATTTACCGTCTTCTTACCGCAGGCGGCGATCGAAAGGATAAGCATGACAGCCATAAGTGCAGCGATCGTTTTTTTCATTTTTTACCTCCGAATATACGCGATTTTGCTTTATGATCTTTAAAATCTTTCTAAGGGGTATTATACACAACAGTTTACCGTATTGCAATACCCAAAACTGTTAAATGGGAAATAAAATTACAAGTCTGAACTCCCCTCTTGAAAGCTCAATATGTGTTTTATTTTTTCAGCGACTTAAGCCAATCTCCCATAACGCCGAAAATATTTTTAATGTCGATGGAGATCGCGCGTATCAGCGCTCCGAAGCTGAACGCGGGTTTATCGGCTCTTTGTCCGTGATCCGCCTCAAAGCGGATATCGTCCATAAGGATATCTATATCGCCGTTTCCGCTGAAAACGAATTCGATATCCTTAATGTCTCCGACGGCACGTCCCTTCCTGGGGATAACGCCGTACTGACCGTTTGCGGACAGCGTTTGAAGATCGAACGTATATGTATGCCACTGTCCGTCCGCGGGAAGCTTTGCGCCTACTCCTTTTTCACCTATAAAGGCGGGAGAATACCAGCGAACGCCCGACGTTATGATGCGTATCTCATCAAGGCTTATCGGCTTATTGCCGCAGTTTTTAAGCTGTACGCTCACGGCGCCGTATTTTGAAAGGTCGCGTTCAAAGCTCAGCGAATACTTTCTTTTATTATTTTCAACGGTCACTGAATTTACAGGACGAACGGCAAACGAATCGCTTCCCTTCAGGGAGATCGCGGCTTCACCCGACGCCTTATCGGACGAGAGCGCTATCTCAGCGCTCCCCGACGACACGTCCCAGCATTTTGTTTCAGCCGAATCCTCACCCGCGAAGCACCATGTCTCAAGGAAATCACAGCTTGCAAAGTCCCTTGTTCCGATGTATTTAAGATCAAAGTTATCGGCGTCCGCCGTCGTAAACGGTACGGCGCGGAAAAGCGTCTTTCCGTTTTCAGAATTTGAAAGGTTTGCGCGTCTTGTGTCGAGCGCATAAGAATACGCGGCGTAAACGGGCTTTTTGACGCTGTCGCTATAAATGCAAACCGTATCTTTGTTTATTATCTCTGCGTCCGCTTCGACGAACGCTCCGTCTTTACCGCTAACCGAGAAGCCGTAAAGAGTGTTATTTCCGTCGATCATGAGGCCGTCGCCCGCGTTTTCAAATGTTATATAAACCTTGCCGTCTTTGATCTCGCTTGACTTATACACAGGCGCGGAGGAGCAGTCGTATTTCCCGTAAACCTTTCCGAGAGCGGCGCGAGCCATTTTTTCGCCGACCGGCTCCTTGATTATCGGATGTATCGTTTGGATATCCTTTAAATAATCGAGCGGGATATCGTTTATCGTTATGAGCGCGCGTGTATCGGGCGCTGAGATCTGCATCTCGCCGAACTGACTGTTAAGTCTCGACGCCATATACGGGCGCGAATTATTGTAGCAATAATCGGCGATAGTCGTATATACTATCGGAAGCGTTTCCGTCAGCCCGAACAGCTCCGTATATGACTTTTGCATATTGTCGAAGGCGTGCGAATATAAGCCTTTATCAAGTCCGACGTTTGACTCGCCCTGATACCAGATCATGCCCTCCGGCGAAAAATGTCTTAAAGCATACATCCTGTTATTGAAACAGCTTGTCATATCGACATAGCTGTTTATCTTGTCCTCTTTCCATTTGTCGAGAGGGATGTATGCGTTTCTCTTTTCGAGGTCGCCCTTAACTACGGGATCGTTGTCGATAGAGCTTCTTGAGAGCCAGGTGTAAATCGAGCTTCCGCCGAGAGCGGTGCTCAAGACTCCTAAAGGCATGTCAAGCGACTTTTGAAGATCGCGCGCGAAGAAAAACGCGACAGCGCTGAGATTATAAAGCTTTGTGCCGTCGGCGCAGGACACCCATGACGCGCTCTCGACGTCTTCCTGCGGCTCGGCGGGAATGATCTCGTAATTTCCGTTTTGAGGAATAAGACCCGATACCTCCAAAAAGCGGACGTTATCGCTGCCCGTCTCGCCTTTTTCCATCATCTCGAGACCCCTGCGGGAGCCGACAAGAGGCATTTGCATATTGCTTTGGCCGCTCGCTATCCATACGGCTCCGAAGCGAACGCCGCTTAGCTCCTGCGCTTTTTCTCCTTCGGCGTAAAGCGTCAAAGTATAATCGTCATAGCTCGCGTGAACGCCGTTATCGCTCGTCGCGACGAATTTTCCGTCGCTTTCCGCTGTACATTCGCCGGACGCGACCGCTTGGCCGCTCTTGTCGCGTATCTCAAAGCTGATTTCAGCTCCCGGCTTTGATGTGCCCGCGACGGTCACGGGAGTATCGCGGCGGAACACCATGCCGTTTCCGTAAACCTTATAAAGCGAGGCGGAAGCCTCGGCGTTTACACTGAACGGCAAGGCGCAGAGCGCGATAATAAGGGCGAGAATAAGGCTGACTGTCTTTTTCTTCATTTCGATCTCTCCAATCACAAATTTTAACGCTTAACAGGTTAAAAGATAAACTGCCCTGCGGTCATTCGCCGTGGCGTAAAACTGCAGGGCAATATATTTTTATCAGAGTAATTCGATGACCCACATTAAAACGTTGAATATTTTTCTTAAAATACCGGCGGACTCGATCGTCGAAAGGAGTTTAAGTCCGCTGCTGTCTTTGTTCTTTATCATTTCAGCCGCGTCGGCGAGAGTGAAGAAGTCATACCAGTAGACGCATCTTGTTTCGTATTTTGAAGTGTCCTTTTCGTTAAGGTCGATGATCCTGTAGCCCATACCCGACTCGTAGAGCGCGTCGTCCGCTCTGAAACGCGTCGCGGGAGAAGCGACAAGATCTATCCCCTTATAATTCACCTCAAAGGAATTTGTATGGTCATGGCCGAAGAACATTCCGAGAACGTCGCCGCGTTCAAGAGCGGCGTCAAACTGACCGTGGTCATAGTATCCGGGGCACGGGTATTCCTCAAGCACTCCGCGATGTTTGTTGTATTTCGGTGAAAGCCTGTAATACTCGTCACGATAAATGCCCTTATATGAGCCGGGAAGCCAGACCTTCGATTTTGTCATGGCGTCGTATATCTGGGGAACGATTATGTGTTGGAACACTATCGAGTTTATTTTTTTGCCGTTTTGTCTTTCGGACTCTATCGACTTCGTCTTATACCATTCGACCTGATCCTCCGCTACGTTCGCGTAATGTCCCTCGTCGTCGTAGTCGCCGGAATCAAATACCCAGATATTAAAAGCAGTCTCCTTTTTGTCGGAGGAGAGTATCGGCAAAAGATATGTTCCGCATCCGGTAAGCGCTTCGCCGTCATCGACGGAGATACTGCAGGGATAGCTGTTATAGATCGCCATAAGTTCTTCGCGCGCAAAAATATTCGCCTCACTGTCGTGGTTGCCGAAGGTAACGGCGACGGGGATATTTCTTGTTTGGAATACATTCATAAGTCCGTCGATACAAGCCGTGACCTGTTCTTTTCCGCCGTCCATCGCGATATCTCCGGTAAGGGCGATGAGGTCGGGCTTTTCTCTGTCGCAGGCGGCTCCGATAAGGCGGAGCGTGTCTTCAAGATATTTGTCAGTAAGGTGTGTGTCCGTCACTTGAAGGATGCGGAATTTTCCGGACTTATCAAAATGCAGAGGCTCTCTCCCCTCTTCGTCAGCCGCAAACGCCGTCATACATAACGACGCGGCTGTAAATACGCAAAGCATGACCGATAAAGCTTTAATAAACATTTTTTTCATTTTACTGTCTCCTTTATTTTTATCTGAACTCTCTTATAAACTCAAGCGAAATATCAAATATTCCCGTGCTTTCGTCCTTTTTTGCGTCCGCGCCCGACGTAAGAATGACGATCGCATCGTCAAACTCGTCGGAGAACATAAACGTCGAATACATCCCGTAGCTGATCCCGGTATGTACATAAACCTTGTTGCCCTGTACTATATTGTCTCTTATCTGAAGTCCGTATCCGACGCCGAACGCGCCTGTGTCGAAATGCTTTTTCTTTATCTCTTTTACGGAGCTTTCGCTCATTATGACCTTGCCGTCTTTATCTCTTCCGCCGTTCATGAGAAGGCAAAGTATTTTTGCGTAGTCCTTGGCGGAGATCGTCAGATTTCCCTGGACGAGGTGGTGCCTCTGTCCTAATGGGCAATCATGGGGCCTTCCGAGCTGTTTTATCAAAGAAAGCCCGCCGCCCGCGCCGTAAAGCTCGGCTATCTGATCTTTATTTTTAATATCGGCGGCGATATATGACGCGTCGATATCAAGCGGTTTGAACAAAAGCTCTTTGGCAAGCTCATTAAAATATTTTCCCGTCGCCTTTTCACAGACCGCTCCGATGACCGCGACGCCGAAATTTGAATAGATATAACGTGTTCCCGGCGCAAAGGAGGAAAACGAAGCTTTGTCCGAAAGAAGATCTTTAAGCTCTGTCGACGAGCCTTCGCTCAATGATTTATTGAAGGCGTCAGAATCAATGATCGACGACGTATGGGTCATCAGCATTTCGGGCGTTATCACCCTTTCGGGGAAAGCGGGATTTCTCACCTTATAGCCGAGATACTTCTCGATATTATCGGTGGGTTTTATTTTCCCGTTTTCAACGAGCTTCATAAACAACATATCGGTGACGAGCTTTGACAGAGAGGCTACTCTGTATTTCGTATCCTGAGTCACCGCCCTGTAAGGATCCTTGACCGCTATTCCGTAGTTGTAAACGGAATTAACTCTTTTATTTCTGATTATCGCGACGGACGCGCCGACAGCCGAATACTTTCTGCTGATAGCGTCGAAATCCGTTTTTATATCGGCATGCGCCTTGACTCCCGGCTCTGTTTTTACGGTCGTTTGACCGTTATTTCCCGCGGCCGACGAGACGCCCTGAGACGTCGGCGAATTTACGTTTACCGACGTATTGCCTGCCGGCGACTGCGATCTTTCGCCGTTCTTCCCCGCCCCCTTTTGTCCTTTAACAGTGGTCGGAGATAAGGTGGAAGACGCCTTCGGATCGACGGATATATCGAGCAGGAGGTCGCTCACATCGTCCATCTCGCCGCTGTCCACGGTTTTTTGTTCTTTTCCGTCGGAATCTGATCTTTTGAACGTGTTTTTATCATCGGAATTGACCAGCGCGATCATTCCGAATATTATACCCACGAACAAAACGACGGCTAATACTTTCAAGAGATTATTCAAATTTATACACCCTTTTTATTTTTGATATATCTTGACATAATCGACTGTCATCTGCGTTTTGTAATCGTGGTTATCCGCTATTTTTTTCGGAAGCTCGTCCGGAAGCTCAAGAGAAACGAGCACCTGTTCGGGGACGGTCGAAACTCCGAGACCGAAGGATGTACGGAACGTCTCTTTTCCGTTGACATAGAATATATATTCGTTTTCGTCCCACATAAGGCCGTATGTATTATAGCTTTTATATATCTTTTTGCCGAGCGCGAATACGCAGCACTTATCGAGATTTTCCATATCGTCGTCGGTACCGTTACACCAGATGGTCTGTGATATCTCGTCGCGCATGAACGGCAGGAAGGCGTTATAATTCATGGCTTCCATTATGTCGATCTCAGCGCCCTCAACGCCGCCCTTCGAGCGCTCGTCATAGGGATGGTCCGCCTGTATCCAGAACGCGCTCCAAAAGCCCTTGTCGCTGTTGCAGATACATCTTATCTCAAAATATCCTCTCAGGTATTTCTCCTTGAGCGCGACACATCCGCTGTACCAGCCCTCGCCGAATTTACCCTCATCGGCGTCTAAATATTCGCCGCTGAGGATCATATTGCCGTCCTTAACGCTCACCTGGCTGCCCGCGTGATATCCGCAGCGGGAACGCCCTTCTCCGCGGTAGAACCAAATATCCTCATTGAGAGCATCGCCGTTAAAATCGTCAAAGACGACCTCCTTGTAGCCCCTCAGATCGGGTCCTTCTCCGGACGGGATAACGGGAGCCTTGAACGCC
The DNA here is from genome assembly GCA_024693205.1 of Clostridiales bacterium. Taxonomy (GTDB): domain Bacteria; phylum Bacillota; class Clostridia; order Oscillospirales; family Acutalibacteraceae; genus UBA1425. Next base: position 7,708 of record JAILLJ010000103.1, read on the forward strand.
GCGAAATTAAACAACTGGAGCGACATCAAAAGCGTCACGAGCATCGCCCGGAGCGATCGTTTCCAAAGGTAGAAGCTCTCCTTTTGGGAATTTGTCCAACCTAACAGATTCAACAACTTTTCCATCTCTTCATCTCCCACAATGATTATAATATTTAAACGGTGAAAATTCAATCATCAAATTGTCAAAATCACCTTAAAAATATCCTTCCGAAAAAATCGAAAACGTATCCGATAAGATTTACTATAATGCTGTCAGGCTTTTGACTTACAGCCTCAAGCTCACTTTCCGGCATGTCTCTCATAAACACATTGTCGCTGACTACGGACTGAACGTCAAGCCTGTTTTTCTGCCAGTTGAATTTATAGAAACTTACAGTCACGCTGTCGGAGGCTATCACATTGTCTTCATCGTCATAGACCGTGAAGGTTATCACAGCGCTTCGTGAGAAGCAGCCCGTATTTGTTATTTTTCCGTTCTGGTCGACATTCACTCTTAAGGTACTGCTCGACCATTCACAGCGCGCGGCGTTGTCGCATTTATATGTCATGGCGTAAAGAGACATCTCGGCGGAGGAATACGGCTTCCACCATGAGACTTTTTTGACAAATCCGCCGTCATAGCTTCTTATGAATACGGACGCCTCGGACGGGAAGACCTGAATATATATTTCGCTGCTGCAATCATTTTCGGCGTTTGTGACCGTGATCCTGACCATTCCCGCGCGTTTGCATGTGACCTTTCCGTCGCTTGAAACAGACGCCGTAAGCGGATCGGACGAAGTCCAAACAAGCTCTTTACTTGACGCGTTTACGGGCAGGACCGTCGCCGAAAGAGCGACTGTTTCGCCGACGTTTGCGGTAGTCTTTGACGATGTGACCGTTATCTCCTCGGCGAAAATGTATTCTACGGCGTAATGCCACACCGCCGTATCGAGACGATCGTTACCGATCCCGATATCTGTTTTTTCTCTTGTTTTCACCGAGCCGCCGTAATATACGTCGCCGAGCAAATTACATCCCGCAAACGCATTTTTGCCTACCGCGGTTACTCCGAGCGGTATCGTGACGGATGACAGCGACGAGCAGCCGGCAAATGTCGACTCACCGATATTTGTGACTCCGTCGAGTATGGTGACTTCGGTTAAACCCGTACAGCCCAAAAACGCTTTCGGCTCGATCTCGGTAACGCTTGTCGGAACGGCGTAGGTCGAAAGGACTTTACCCGCGGGATACTGTATAAGTTTTGTCATCGAAGTATTGAACAGCACGCCGTCGACACATACGAAATACTCGTTGCCGGAAGCTACATTTATCTCGGTAATACCGGTACATCCCGCAAAAGCTCCGCTGCCGATGCTTTCGATGTTTTCGTTTATCGTTATTTCGGTTATCTCCGTGCAGTTCTTGAACGCGTTCTTTGCTATGCTTGTAACGCCGCTTGCAATATCAAGGGTCTTTACCATCGAACTGCCTGCCCACGGCGAATCCACATATGACATCGGTCCTTCACCCGTTATTTTGAGAAGGCCCTCGGAATCAAGCGTCCATGTAAGAGAAGCTCCGCATTTTCCCGAGCCGATAATTTCGGGTACAAAAAGAGCGGTAAACGAAAGATCTGTCGTCTCCATAACTTCGGGCACCTCGGGATCCCATGCGGTAAAGACATAGCCTTCTTTTACGGGGACGACCGGAGGCTCGATAACGTCGCTCTGATAATATGTCTCGACAGTGTCCGTCCCCTCCACGGTCCATGTAACTGTATAAGGAACATCGAACGCGAAGTGCCAAACGGCGCCGAGGATGATATTTTGTTCGGAATTAAAGTCGATCTTTCCCTTGCTTCTCGGAGTTCCGTCGTAATAAACGTCATTAAGCGCGGTACAGCCGTCGAATGCGTCTGACGCAACAGCCGTCACGCTCTTCGGCATTGTTATCTCACTGAGTAATGAACAGCCGCTGAATGCTCCCGCCTTTATCGCGCTAACGCCGTCCGGGACGGTAAATTCGGCGATCAGCGAGCATGAAGCAAACGCGCCGCTTCCTATCTCGTTTACGCTTTCGGGCACCGTTATTTTCGCAAGCGAGGAGCAGTAAGAGAACGCGCGGTTTCCGATCCTTTCTACGCCGCCCGGCAGAGTGACCTCAGTCAGTCCCGTACAGCCGTAAAAAGCGTAATTTCCGATATTCGTGACGCCGGAACCGATATCGAGAGACGTGATCCTTTCCGCCTGCTGGCTCCACGGTACGGCAGACGGCATGGTGTAATCTGTCATCACGCCGTCGCTGTCATTCGCGACCCTTAAAGTAAACGCTCCGTCGAAGTCGAGATCCCAGCTGATCCCGTCTCCGCACATGCCGTAATATCTGTAATGCCAAAGCGCTATCATAAAGTAAGTGTTGCTGTCGCCTATTGTCATTTGCGCCCTGTCGCTGTCGGAGCCGAAATAATATACCTCCGTCAAGGCTTCACAGCCGTCAAATGCGCCGTCGCCGACGCTCGAAAGCGTAAGCGGGATCGTTACGACCGTGACGCCTGAGCAGTTTTTGAACGCGTCGTTTCCTATCGCGGTCACGCCGTCCGGGAGCGTTATCTCCGAAAGCGCAGCGCATCCCTCGAACGCGGAAGCTCCTATACTTGTCACGCCGTCCGGTACGGATATCGCCGAAAGAGACGAGCAGCCCTTAAATACTTCGTTTTCGATGACGGTCAGGTTATCGGGAAGCGAAACGGAAACAAGGCTCGAACAGCCTTCAAACGCCGAAGCGCCTATACTTGTAACGGCTCCGGGGATCGTAATTCCGGAAAGAGCCGAACAGCCCTTAAACGCTTTTTCTCCGATATATCCGACGGTCGACGGGAGAGTAATTTCGGAAAGAGCGATACATCCCTCGAACATCGACTCGCCGATACCTGTTATTCCCTCATTGAGCGTTACGGAAGAAAGCGCGGTACAGCCGCTGAATACTTCGCTTCCGATATTTACGGCGCCGCCGGAAACCTCTGCGGCGGTAAGAGCGGTACAGCCGAAGAACGCCTTGTCGCCGATCTCGGTGACGCTCTCCGGGATCGTCACGGCTTCAAGCAGTCCGCAGCCGTAAAACGCCCCGCCGCCGACAACTGTCACGCCGCTCGGAACAGAATAGCTTATCCCCTCTTTTCCTGCGGGATATTGGATGATTTTTGTAAGAGACGCGTTAAACAAAACCCCGTTTGAAGAAGTAAACCGGGTATTGCCCGATGAAACGGCGATGCCCGAAAGAGCGGCACAGCCTCCGAAGGGCGAGTCGCCTATTTCGAGAACGCCGTCCGGAATCGTCACGGACGATATCTGTGTGCAGTTCTTAAAGGCATAATCGCCTATCGACGTTACGCCGTCGGGAATTGCGATCTCTGCGATCTTATCACAGCCCGAAAACGCAAAGCTTCCGATCGACCCGACGCTGTCGCCGATACTGACAGCTTTTATGTTATTTTTGTATGCGTACCAAGGCGATGAAACGTCGTCAAAATCGCTCATCTCGCCCGTTCCCGTTATCCTCAGCACTTCGTCAAGAGTTATCCTCCATTTAAGGTTTTCTCCGCAGGCGCCGAGGGCGAACGAGGTCCTGACCGTCAGGCCGACGGCGAGCTCCATTCCGTTTTCGTAGCGGAAGACGAGCTTGCCCGTTCCGTCGTCAAGATATGTCATAAGGATGCTGTCATTTAATTTTTCGCATGTCATAAGGTCGAGGTTTTCGCCGTTATTATCCTTTATAAAAACATCATCGAGAATATAATCAGTGCTGTTCGGAAGATAGAAGCCAAAGAAGGACGCAGCGCTTTCTCCTGTCGCATTTGTCGGCAAAACTCCCTTTACCGGACGGAAATAAATATTTGACTTTTCAAGGGAATAGACGTCTTCGCTGACGGTGATCTCTTCGTTCTCCGTCGTTCCGCCGTCCTCGGAATAATATATCATCCCCTGAACATCATAGAGCGTTGCGGAATAATCGGGCGTCATGCAGCCGTTTACCGCGCTGTCTCCCGTAAGCCCTATCTCGCCGCCCTGCTGATATGATGAATAATAGATGTTATCGAATATCAAAACGTTTTCGTTGCTTCCGTCGGTAACGAACGTATTTACTCCCGTATTACCTATCGCGACGCCCCTGTAAAAGCTCGCTGATAAGCTGTTTTCGGCTTTTCCGACTTTTCCCGCGACCGTACAATTCGTTATAAACGGAAGTGCGCCGCCCCAGGGCGTTCCGATATCGGCTCCCGACGGGCTGTAGACCTCGCCTGCTATTCCGCCCGAGGCCTTTGCGCCGCAGCAGTTACATGCCGACAATACGTTATTTATCGAGACCAGTTTAGGCGTGAAGACGTATCCGACGACTCCGCCGGCGTCGCCCTCGAGCCTGCCTAAGTCGGATGCGGAGACTGTCGCTTTGACAGTGCAGTTTTCAATCACAACGGATTTGCCCGAGCCGCCTAAAAGGTTTGACTGCGCGCCTAAAATTCCGCCCGAATAATGCCTTGAACCGACCGTGACAGTTTCATCAACGACACAGCCCGATATCAGGATATGTCTCGGATCGTTGCTTACTCCGAACGTTATGCCCATTATACCGCCCGCGGCGGCTTCGCCGTTATCCGCGACGTCCTGTCTTTCGCTTGTTATCGAACAGTTGCCCGTAACCACGGAGTTCGTTATCGTAACGTCGGGCGACGTTTCGGAGTTGACGTAATATTGGCTCGCGACGATACCGCCTGCCGCGGATCCGTTTATTACCGAGTAAACGTCCGTATCGCTTCCGCCGTCGACGACTGCGTTAGTGACTGAGCCGGAAAATTCTCCGACAACGCCCGCCGCCGTGCCGTAAGTGTTTCCGAAATCACCGGCGCCGGCCCTTGCCGTGAGATTTCTTACGGTGACATTACTTATCGTACCGCCTTCGCCGGTCGATGCCGACTTATGCGAATGACCGAATATACCGCCGACATTTGCGGCGCCTGTCAATGATGAATTTGAAATATCAGAATCGGTCAGCGTCGGATCCTTGACATATCCCGCTACAGCGCCGAGATAGAGCGAGCTGCATCCGCTGTCATTCGGCGAGTCGGGATCGACTGTCGTTACCGAGTCGACGTCGATATTTATAAACACGGTGTCCTCGGCATATCCGACGAGCGCGCCTGCATATGCGTTCCTGTTGGAGGTCTTAATGAGAACGTCGCTGAGCGCGGGGTGCTCGGCAGAGGCGTCCGCCTTGAATGTAGCTCCGTTCGCCTTTGCGAAGAAGCCGACATACTGTTTATTGATATTCGGCGTTATTGCTAAACCGCTTATCGAATGTGTGCCGAAGTCGAATGTTCCTTCAAACGTGAACATAAGCTCATCGCTGTCGGTATAGCCGATCGGAATGAACTTCTCCGCCATGTTGTTATAGTCAGGCTCGGAATAAGTCAGATCGGCGGTAAGCAAAAAGTATTTGTCCTTTGTAGAGCCGATATATCTTATCGATTCAAGCTGATCCTTAGTTGCTATACGATAAGGATCGCTCGCCGTACCGCTGCCGCCGTCAGGAGTAAATCCCGACATGTTTACGACGCTTACGGGAATATCGACCGGAACCTCGACCTTTTCGCTTGTGCCCGGTATCATATAGTAATCGTCGGTCGAAGAAGTGGACATAACGGAAGCGTAATACACGCCCTCGACGCCGCCGGAGGCTATATTGCTTTGGACGCTGATGCTTACGGGAGAATAACCGTATGCGCCGTCGACCGTCTCGATCATAAGACCGGTATGGCTCGAATGCCAGCCGCCGTATATCCCGTTTTCACCGTCTGTTATATCATTGAAAACGAGCCTTGACGCGCCGTCGGTACCGATATAGGAATGAGGCGCTATGGTTATAAGCGCTCCCGAGCCGCCGCTGTTTCCGTCGACAGCGACCGTGGTAAGCTCATGCTGTCCCGAGGGGACGTTTTCGTCCTTTACGGTATATGTTCCGGTTATCGCCTTACAGACGTCTGTATATGTCTCTTTTGCGTAAGCATCGGAGTCGACCGCCGCGTTTCCGAAAGCCTCCGCCGAGACGTCGGGGAAAACTCCCGTGACGTGGCTTGAAACTATCACGCCCGAAACGGCGTTTAAAGCGGCTGTACCGATAAACAGATCCTCCGAAGCAATGTCGCCGATGATAAGACCCGAAACGCCATTCGTTCCCGTACTTTTTACGGAGGACACGACGATACAATTCTCAATAAGCGGAGCGTCTCCGTCCGTGTAAGGCGTGGCGCTGTTATAAAATCCTATTATTCCGCCCGCGCGGGAGTAACCTCTGACGCTGCCGCCCGTCACGCATCCGTTTAAATGTACAACGGACATCGGGGCGTCGTTATAGCCTAAGATACCTCCCGCTCCGGAGCTAACTGACGTTGCGGTAATATCGGCATATGAAACGCAGTCGGCAGCCGTGAAAGAGGGATCGTAAGACATACCCGTATCCTTCATCACCGAGCCGCATATACCTCCGCCGTATCCGACGTTTCTTACCGTGACGCCTTTGCCGATGCCGCAGTTATTTATAGTTACCGAAGTGTTTCTGACGCTTGCGATCATTCCGCCGCCGCGCGTCGCGGAAGCGTCGCTCAAGGAGAATATCTCGGTATTGCCCAAAACATTACAGCCGTCGATAATAAGATTTCCTCTTCCGCTTGTCACAGACACTCTGGCCGTGACGCCGCCTGCCATAAATCCGGCGATCGCCGCGCCTGACTCCGCCGTTCCGTTTACCGTACAGGAGCTTATCGTTCCGCAGTAAATTCCCGCGATGCCGCCCGCTTCGGAGTTATCTATGGTTGACGACGTAGCGGTGATGAAAGAATCGGCGACGAGGCAGTTTTCGATGAGCGAATTTTCCTCAACTCCGCCGGAGCCGCCGACGATACCTCCGACACAGCCTGTTCCGACAGCATCAAGTCCGGTTACGGCGACATTTCTTATAGCCATCTGTCCGTAAGCGGCTTTAACCGATGAAGCTGTATTTGAGACCGTGCTCGCGGCGCTCTCCTCCGCAAATCTTCCGACGACGCCGCCGACATATTTCGAGCCGCTGACTTCGGAATTATCTATCGTTACGTTTCGATCGCCCGTCGTGTTTCCGACGTTAAATACGAAATCGCACATGTTATTTAACCTCGCAACGCCGCCGACCAATCCGCCGACGCACGTCGCTCCGCTCGTGACGCGCGTATAGTCGATATCGGTATTTGTGATATTGACGTTTACGAACGGGGAATAGTTACCTGACGATTTACCGTAGACCGCGCCGATAAGGCCGCCGGCATATGTGCCGGAAGAGCCCGAGGAAACGGTAAACGGATATGTTCCGTCGCCGCCTATCGAAGCGCCTCTGACCGTAACGTCGCTGATATCCGCCGTTATCGAAACATTTGCGACCGCGGCGTCCGACGTCCAGTCGCCGATCTCACCGATAAGTCCGCCGACGTATGAGCTTGTCGCGGAAACGCCGCCGAAAGCGCTTCCCTCGGTACGGATCATCTCAACATTATTTATTGTTACGACTGTGTTTACGGATTTCATACCGACGTGTCCGATAAGTCCGCCGACGTAGCTGGCGCCCGAAACAGACGAATCGACCACACTGATATTTGTAAAGGAATAAACATCCGCGTACTGTCCGAGACCTGCGCCGATAAGACCGCCGACATAGTTGCCGCTGCTTGACACTGTTAAACCGCTGACGTCGATATCGTTAAACGCTACGCCCTTTCTGTTACCGGTATAGACCGCTCCGAAAAGGCCTCCGACATAGTTTGCGTTTGCCGAACAGGTGACCGAGCAGTTTTCGACCGTTATGTGACTTATATCATATGGTACTGTTGAGCCAGTATAGTTTCCCCAAAGATATCCGCCTATAAGTCCGGCATAAAGCTTATTCGTCGATACCGAGCAGTCAACGAAGCTGAGGTTTGTAAACGTCGATTTCGCGGTAGCGCCGGAAACATTGGGGTCGACGTACGCCGCTATAATGCCGTTGTTGCCGCCGGAAGTACCCGTTAGCGAACAGTTATAAAACTCAATGTTGCTGAACGTCGCACCGCAAACATATCTGAACATGGCGGGACATGAAGAAGAGCCGTTTGTCGCGTTAGGCAAAACAAGATTCATTATCCTCGGCTTTTTTCCGTTTTCATCGAGCTTTCCCGTGAACGTTCCTTTATATGCGTTTGCGTTCGATAACGCCATAAAGCCGAGCGAACGCGGCTGTCCCTCAAGAGGAGTCATGTCGATATCGTTGCAAAGAAGCCAGTCAGCCGTCTTGTATGTATTATAGTTTGACGCGATGGTCCTGAGATCTTCGGGAGTGTAGATCTCATAATATCCGTCGATGCTGCAAAATCCGCTTCTCATGACCGATGAACTGACCAAGCCCAAAGGAGTAAACACAAGAGTAAACGACGTCCTGTAATCAACGCCGCTCTCTCTTATATCCTTAAGCGTAAAAGAAAGCGTATGATCTACGAGCTTTACGCTGCTCGACACGACATAGTCGTTTTCGTCGCTGAAATAAAATCTGAAATCCGTTACGCTAAGGTAGCTGTTAAAGGGAGTGGTATAGGGAATTTCGACGCTCGTCGAAAGCGTTCCGCCCGACGGCACGTCATATACAGTTTCGAGCACGTCAAACTCGAACGCGGACTTGCTGCCGGATCGGGAATCCGTTTCGCTCCGGTCTGCCGCCGCATTCCTTTGTTCGCCCGAAATAGCGGACAAAACGACGCTTTCGCTCCTATCGGCGCCGAACGCCGCAAAGCCGACGCTAAATGATGTTATGACCAACATCGCGGCGGTCACAACACTAATGATGCCTTTAAACTTTTTCATATATTATCCTCCCGTAAAAACACATAATAATTGAAAATAACCTACATTAAACCTTATACATTATATCATACAAATTATGCGATGTAAAGGAATTTAACGCCTGAAAGAGCCTCAACGGTCAACAAATTTCAAGCCGGTTTTTTATGTATTTTTACGAGCGGATGCTCTTTCCGCTTTAAAAAACGAAGCTCCGGGAAGCCGTAAACACACGGCTTCCCGGACGAAGTTAAAACTTATTCACTTTCGGATAAGGTTTCCTATTCTTCTTTATCGCCGCTTTCCCCTGCGCGGCGCTTTTTACGGAAAACGAGTTCGCCCAAAACGAGCCCCACAAGGGAAATTAAAAGACCTATCGGCAGCTTCGCAAAATCCGGCCACTTGACCGACTGATATAAAACCCCGTCCGCCACGATAGACGTTATACTGCCCGATATCGAATACATAAGGCTGAAAACGAGCGGAGTTATCCACCGCGCCTTTCCGAAATAACCGTTTGCGCCTATGAGGTATGAAACGGTAAAAAACAGTATCGGCAGTATAGCCCAAGTGACGGCAAGCGAATAGCCCGTCGTATCCGTTCCGTTTTTGACAAGGAAGAACGCGAGGAGCGACAACGCCCATACGCCGACAGAAACGCAAATAAGTATCAGCTTCGACTGTCTGTCCTTGCTTTTAACGGTGTTTGTGCTTTCTTCGAGATATTCGAGATAAGTCTGTTTCACAGATGACTCCTCCTTGAGAAGATGATCCAGACTGACGGAATAAAGGTCGCTCATTTTAACAACGCTCACGATATCCGGAAACGTCTTTCCCGTCTCCCAGTTTGAAACAGTCTGACGGCTGACGAAAAGAGCTTCCGCCGCCTGATCCTGTGTAAGCCCCGCGTCGTTTCTCGCGTTTTTAAGAATGTGACCGATCTCCATAGTCGGTATCACCTCCGATGAATTTTGTTCCGGAACTGTCGTCATTATAGCCGGGAAAGAGTCTCACGTCTATCAAAAG
>JAILLJ010000119.1 GCA_024693205.1 Clostridiales bacterium
TTTTTGAGGATCGGACGGATCTCGTCGCTGTACTGAAGGAGAGCACGGGAAAGACCGTGGCGGATAGCGCCCGCCTGACCTGTAACTCCGCCGCCGCCTACGTTGCAGACGATGTCGAACTTATCTTCCGTACCTGTAAGAACGAGAGGCTGACGAACGATGAGCTTGAGTGTTTCAAGGCCGAAATAATCGTCAATATCTCTTCCGTTTATTGTGATCTTGCCTGTGCCGGCGTAAACGCGGACTCTGGCAACTGATTTTTTCCTGCGTCCGGTGCCGTAGAAATAAGGATTTGAATCGTACATTTAATTAGCCTCCCTTTCTTAAAATTCCCACACTTCGGGCTTCTGCGAAGCGTGTTTGTGCTCAGCGTCCTTATAAACGCGGAGACGCGTAAGAGCCTGACGGCCGATAGTCGTATCGGGGATCATTCCCTTGACGGCCTTCGTGACCGCGAATTCGGGCTTTGTCTTCATAAGGATACCGTATTTGACGGATTTGAGATGTCCGATATATCCTGTATGATGGTAATAATACTTATCCTCGGCTTTTTTGCCTGTAAGGATTATCTTGGAAGCGTTGATGATGATAACGCTGTCGCCGCAGTCTTCATGCGGTACAAATGTGGGTTTATACTTTCCGCGAAGAAGGTTCGCGGCCTCGACCGCAACCTTGCCGAGCGGTTTGCCCGCCGCGTCGAGTACATACCATTTACGGGTGATGTCGCCCGCCTTAGGCATATAGGTTGACATAATATTTACCTCCGTTATTTTTTCGTGCCCGCATATATTATCACACTATAAGAATTATGTCAACAGTTTTTATCAATAAAATTAAATAATAAAGTGTAATCTCGTTTTTTCTCCGTTTTTCTCGCTGTTTCATATAAAATACTCACAAATTATTTTTAAAAAATGTTGTGACAACACCACGATCTTGCGGTGTTGTCGATTCGATTTCTTTTAACGGAACGCCGAGGGCGGCGTTCTACAAGCAAACAAACAAATGAATCGGGCAGACAACGTGAAATATACATCACACTGTCTGCCCGACTTGTCTGCGGGCACTGCCCGCAAAAGCAGGCAGCGTGACGTTAAATTCACGCTGCCTGCAAAAGCTTGATGGTTCGGATTTTATCAGTTGGCGCCTGAGTAGTTGGGAGCTTCCTTCGTGATGAAGACGTCGTGCGGATGGCTTTCGATAAGTCCGGCGCTCGTTATGCGGATAAAGCGCGTCTTGGTTTTAAGCTCTTCGATATTGCTGCAGCCGCAGTAGCCCATGCCCGAACGAAGTCCGCCGAGAAGCTGGAAGATCGTTTCGGAAAGAAGTCCCTTGTAGGGAACGCGTCCCTCGACGCCTTCGGGAACGAGCTTTTTGTTGTCCTCCTGGAAGTATCTGTCCTTGCTTCCGTTGACCATCGCGCCGAGACTGCCCATTCCGCGATAGACCTTGAAGCGTCTGCCCTGATATATCTCGTTGTCACCGGGAGCCTCGTCACAGCCCGCGACGAGCGAGCCGAGCATAACGGCGTTCGCGCCCGCGGCGATGGCCTTTACGATCTCGCCCGAATATTTTATTCCGCCGTCGGCGATTATCGGGATATCGTGTTTTGCCGCCTCGTTTGCCGAGTCGAAGATGGCAGTCACCTGAGGCACGCCTATTCCGGCGACGACGCGCGTTGTACAGATAGAGCCGGGGCCGATACCGACCTTGACGGCGTCTGCGCCCGCGTCGATAAGAGCCTTTGTGCCCTCTGCGGTGGCCACGTTGCCGGCTATAAGAGAGACTGACGGGAAAGCTGTTTTGACCTTTTCGACAGCCTTCAAGATGTTTTTGCTGTGTCCGTGAGCGGAGTCGAGCACGAAAGCATCTGCGCCCGCCTCAAAGACTGCCGACGCGCGGTCGAGAACGTCCGACGTCGCGCCGAGAGCCGCCGCGCACATTAAACGGCCGCCTGAATCTCTCGCGGAGTTGGGATACTGTACGCTTTTTTCGATATCCTTGATCGTTATAAGTCCGCGGAGGTAGCCCTCATTGTCGACGAGGGGAAGCTTTTCGATCTTATGGCGCTTTAAGATCTCCTGCGCCTCGGAAAGCGTTGTGCCGATATGGGAGGTGACGAGGTTGTCCTTTGTCATGACCTCTTTGATCTTTATATTGAAGTCGGTCATAAAGCGAAGATCGCGGTTTGTGAGGATGCCGACGAGTTTTCCTTCTTCACAGATCGGAACGCCGGAAATGCGGTATTTACGCATCAGCTCGTTAGCCTCATAGACATAGTGATCGGGAGAGAGGAAAAACGGATTGACGATAACTCCGTTTTCGGACCTTTTGACCTTGTCGATCTCTTCCGCCTGCTTGTTGATCGGTAAATTTTTGTGAATGACTCCGATGCCGCCTTCACGCGCAATGGCGATAGCCATTCTTGATTCGGTAACGGTGTCCATCGCGGCGGTCATAATGGGTGTGTTGAGCGTGATATACTTCGTGAGCTTTGTTTTGACGTCGACGTCCTTTGGAAGAACGTCTGACTCGGCGGGGACAAGGAGCACATCGTCAAATGTAAGTCCTTCTTTTGCGAATTTTTCCGTTGCGTCGATCTTCATAACTTTTTCTCCCTTCTCTTTCGTCACACGGCGGCGATCAAGGACCGACCGCATTAAAATTAAATTAAGTTATTATAACACAGGTCAAAACGGTTTTTCAACAATAAAATAAGAAAAAGACGCGAAAAGAAAAAGTTTTTAGGTAACATTTTGCGAAATAAGTCGCAACCCACGGTTTAGCAATCGCTTACCAATTGCAATAATCGAAGGAATCATCATCAAGAAGTTCTTCTATGAATACGCTGATGGATAAAACCGTTTTTGTGTCTATATCATCTTCTATCCAATAGCCATTATCGGATTGATAGATCTCATTCCAGTCATCAAATCGAAGAGAGGGATCCATTACCTTAGCATCTTCTATGGAAGTTCCTAAAGAAATACCGTTTGGAAGTGAACCCCGATATCCCTCCCAAAAGACAATCTTAAACAGCTTTTCGTTTTTTGCGAAAAACAAACTTATAATATTTTCAATAATAAGAACGATCCAAGGATTAGGGATGGTTTCACTTTCCGAAGACCATCTTTCTTCCCTATAGGACACACCTTCTGTTTTTAAAACAGTTTTGATTTCATCGATTTTTTGATAAAGTTTAATGCTCTCAATTCCTACATAAGGAATAATTGCTTCATTATATGTCATTAAAAATACCTCCTAAATAAAAGCGTTGCCTTTTCAGTTCCATCAGTTTTGTATTCTGACGGTTTTGCATCAATTATTTTCTGAATGCCGATATCGTTGGTGCTTATCTTCACATATGGAACATTACCGTGACGTTTACTCCCCGGTGAGACTTGCACCTGAGTAATATTGCGCTCATTGCTGGAATTGCCAACAACTATAACTTTAGCTCGCGAAGTGCTGAACTTGGATTTTCGAATGGTGGTTTCATATCCGCGTTTTTGGAGCATTTTGTCAATCTGTCCGACGGTTTTACCTAAGAACTTCTCGCGATGGGCAGAAATGCTGTCCCTTGTTATTCGCGCACCTGCAGTACCGACAAATAAGCCGCTATCACTCTTGCTCATTTCGCCCGCCTCCTTTTATCGAAGGCCGACGCGGTGTGGCTGGGGTATGATACTACTTTAATACCCTGATCGATCAGTTTATCAAAACATGGGTATTTGGCGGAGCCGTAAACAAGGATCGTTTGCGGATCACAGACGCGGACGAGTTCATCCGGCCCTTCCTCAAAGCGTTTCCGGTCGATGAGCTTTCGAGGGCTGCCGCCTACGGTGCCGATGATGCAGGAGTGTCAACTTAAAGGCTGACACTCCTGCGAGGATGCGTTTAGCGTTTATCATGCGAAAGACGTTGGTTTGATGGGATTCTCCATTCTTTTCCCGTCAGGCGTCTTATAATCCAGAAACGTCACCTGCTCAGTTTCACGATTAACTGAGACTCTCGCAAAAACCGTCCATAACCCGGTTTCTTCATTGCCTTCAAAACCAAGGAAGTATTCCCATTCGACATCGTCGTTGTCTTCGGGGGGATATGATTGGCAGGATCCATCGAAATGATTCCGGAAATACTCCCTGCCCATCAGGTCTGCTATTGCTACCCATGCATCCACTTTTGCTTCTTCTTTATTGATCATATCATTTTCCTCCAAATAGTTCAATCAATGCTTGCTTGCGGGCATCGCTGATCTTATTGGAAACGGTCCCGATTTCGATGACGCCGTTTTCATTAAACAAGCATGTTCTTCCGTTGGGCGTAACTATAGTGCTGTAAGCTTGTCCAGTGGCTCTTTTTAATGAACTCATCACTTTTCTATCAGATAACGATGGCACCAAATCATCGTTATGCGGATGGCTATGAAAATCAAGAGTACCGTTATCGGTTTTTATTTTTTTCATCAAAGATTCCGGTATAACAGTACCTTTAGCGTCACCTCGAATAAGATAAGTTTCCGAACCAATTGAGACTTTTGCAAATTCGACGCCGGTTTCTTTTGACATGATACTCGCATCCGTCATACTATATACACCCACATTGGATTTGATGTAATCGCCTGTTTTCTTTAATTGAGCAAGCGCATCTTGAATATACTTTGGAACTTCTATGCCTCTATCGGTATAGCTTGTTTCCTTGGATGTGCTATTCTCATAAGTTGAACCGAGCGTTCCTTGAAACAGCCCGCTATCACTCTTACTCATTTCGCCCGCCTCCTTTCGAAGGCCGTCGCGGTGTGGCTGGGGTATGATACTACTTTAATACCATGATCGATCAGTTTATCAAAACATGGATATTTGGCGGAGCCGTAAACAAGGATCGTTTGCGGATCACAGACGCGGACGAGTTCATCCGGCCCTTCCTCAAAGCGTTTCCGGTCGATGAGCTTTCGAGGGCTGCCGCCGACAGTGCCGATACAAACGATACTGTTATCCGGTATTCCGTCGAAGCAGTAGCGCCACGATTCGGGCGTTCCCCAGCGGACGTTGTTGATGACTGCGATCCCGTTTTTGCCGAGCCAGTAACCGAATGTGCGCATCCGGTATGTGTTATAGATTTTCAGAGGCTCAGGGAAATCCTGATAAGTGGAAAAATCGGGCGTGATCGCTCCGGCAAAATGACGGAGAACTTTTAATACGAACGCGCTGTCGTGCCATATCCCTCGCGGTCCGTCGAACTTGTAGTCGTCGATGTACCAACAGACAAAAGCATCGTAGAAAAAGCTCTTGTCGCCTCGGGCGATCGCGTTTCTGTAAAGCCGCTTCGCTTCGTCCCACGGGATGATCGCCTCAGGAATCTCCGTCGCCGTGGTGGGGCAGAACGGGATGTCGTTTTTGCTATGGCTGAAATCGGCGCCTTCACACATATATGCGTTCCAGATGTCCTTACAGCCTTTTCTAATATTTTTTACCATTGTATCATAATACCTCCGCGTTTTCAATGATTTGGGCTGAAATGCCCTATGGACTTTCTCGTGGAACTATGTTACACTATAAGTATAGAACATTGTTATATTTTTTCCACATACAAGAACCCATAACATTTGTGTGACTTACAAGGATATACAGGAGGTAAAACAATGGATTTCAGTAAAAAATATAACAAAATCAACCCTGTTTTGTCGGAACGGCTCAGAAATTTAAGAAAAGAAAACGGATATACTCAAGAGCAACTCGCCGAGATGGTGGATTGTTCGTCTAAATATATCAGTGATATGGAAAGGGCAAGCCCAATACGCCCCATATCTAAAAACATGGCTTTTCTCTTCGCTCAGGTATTTGGAATAAATAAAGA
The DNA here is from genome assembly GCA_024693205.1 of Clostridiales bacterium. Lineage (GTDB taxonomy): Bacteria > Bacillota > Clostridia > Oscillospirales > Acutalibacteraceae > UBA1425. The sequence continues at coordinate 5,857 of JAILLJ010000119.1, forward strand.
TTATTTATTGGATGAGAATACAGAGTATAGAACAGCATCGGAAAAAATCATTGCCGAAAACAAGGCGGAAACGGAAAAATTTATATCTGCTATGAATACAGCTTACCAAGAGGCGTATTATATAAGCAAAACAATTACTTGCCTTGCTAAGCTCAATGGCTATGATGTGGAAATACAGGATTTACGCGGCACCGGTGAAATTGAGGATACGCTTTCTCGATTGGAAGAATATATGATATTCAGTAGAAACGGCCAAAAAGAGTTCTCTTTATCTTTTACGGATGTAAACTATCTCGGAAACAATCTCTCCGAGATCTTTGAATCAAATATCAAATGGAATTTTAAAAAGAAACAGGGCTTTCGCTGAATGCGAAAGCCCTGTTATAACAAAAACCCCTGCCGGTGAACAGAGGTTTTTGTTTGGTAATCGGTGGAATTTTAGTGTGAAACCAAAAAAACAAGGCTCTCCGAATTATCGGAAAGCCTTATTTTAATTTATAAGTATTTTTTAATCGAGGCTCTTCATCGTCGGGAAGAGAAGTACGTCTCTTATCGAGTAGCTGTCGGTAAGGAGCATGACGAATCTGTCGATGCCGATGCCGATACCGCCCGTCGGGGGCATACCGTATTCGAGCGCCATGAGGAAATCCTCGTCGGTGTGGTTGGCCTCTTCGTCGCCGGCGGCGGCGAGAGCTTCCTGTGCCTCGAAGCGTCCCCTCTGGTCGATGGGATCGTTAAGCTCGGAGAAAGCGTTTGCCATCTCGCGCTGTGTTATGAATAACTCAAAGCGCTCAGTGTAGCCGGGGTCGGTCGGCTTTCTCTTTGCGAGCGGAGATATCTCGACGGGATGCTCGGTGATGAACGTCGGCTGGACAAGGTTTTCTTCCACGTATTCGTCAAAGAAGAGGTTAAGGATATCGCCCTTTTTGTGGCGTTCCTCGTATTCGATGCCTCTCTTTTTGGCTTCGGCTCTCGCTTCCTCGAGAGTTAGCTCGGAGAAGTCCACGCCCGAATATTTTTTGACCGCCTCGGTCATCGTCAATCTTTCAAAGGGCTTTGAAAGGTCGACCGTCACGTTGTCGTATGTTATGACTTCCGTTCCGCATATCTTGCGGGCGACGTCTCTGAAAAGATTTTCGACAAGATCCATCATGCCGTGGAAATCCGTATAAGCCTGATACAGCTCAAGGAGAGTAAATTCCGGATTATGGCGGACGTCAAGTCCCTCGTTGCGGAATACGCGGCCTATCTCATACACTCTTTCGAGGCCGCCGACGATAAGTCTTTTAAGGTAAAGCTCAAGGGAGATACGAAGGAACAGATCCTCGTTGAGCGCGTTGTGGTGGGTCGTGAACGGACGGGCGTTCGCGCCGCCGGCGTTCGGGACGAGAATGGGAGTTTCAACCTCCATAAAGCCCTGAGCGTCGAGGCAGTTTCTTATCTCTCTTATTATCTCGGAGCGTTTGATGAAAGTATCTCTGACTTCGGGATTCATAATAAGGTCAAGGTAACGGCGGCGGTAACGCGTGTCGGTATCCTTAAGACCGTGGAATTTTTCGGGAAGGGGAAGAAGGGATTTTGACAAAAGGCGAATGCTCTTTGCGTGGACGGAGATCTCTCCGCGTCTTGTCATGAACACGAAGCCCTTAATTTCAAGGATATCGCCGATATCCCACTTTTTGAAATCGGCGAACGTCTCCTCGCCTATGTCGTCTATCCTGACATATATCTGCATACGGCCGGAGCGGTCGCGTATGTCGATAAAGTTGGCCTTGCCCATATCGCGGCGAGACATCATTCTTCCGCATATCGAAACGTCTTTTTCTTCAAGCTCTTCAAAGCGCTCGACTATCTCGGCGCATGTTATCCCCTGGTCGGCGGTCGTTATAACAAACGGATTTTTGCCCGCCGCCTGAAGCGCTTCGAGCTTAGAGACTCTTATCTGTCTCTGTTCAATGTCGTTTTCGGGACGTTCGTTTAATTCTTCGTTGATGTTTTCGTCTTCCGTCATATTATTATCCTCTTTATAAATAATGTTATTTTGTGATCGAGACGACCTCGAACTTTATCGTAGCGCCGTTGGGAAGCTCTACGTTGACGATCTCGCCGATCTTTTTGCCGATAAGCGCTTTGCCGACAGGCGACTGGTCGGAGATTATGCCCTTTTCGGGATTCGCCTGCGACTTGCCGAGGAGCTGATAAACGACGTCCTCGTCATATTCGACGTCGTGGAGAGTTACCTTTACGCCGGTCGTGATGACGTCGGTGCTGATCTCGGACTCGTCTATGACTACGGCGGTACGGAGCTCCTCCTCAAGCTTGGCGATACGTGCTTCCATTATAGCCTGAGCGTTCATCGCCTCGTCGTATTCGGCGTTTTCGGAGAGGTCGCCGAATGAACGGGCTTCCTTTATCCTTGCGGCTATTTCATCGCGTCCCGTAGTCTTTAACTGGTTAAGCTCGGTAAAAAGCCGGTTATAACCCTCGGGTGTAAGTTCGTTTGCCATTTTAATTCCTGCCTTTCGATAGTAAGAAAAGTAACACAAAAATCAAACTTGTCTAAGTATTATATATAAATCTTTTGAAAATGTCAATAAACATTTTACGGTTCGTTCATTGATTTGTCGACGATTTCAGCGGTTTTGTATAAATTTATTTCATTTCCCGCGTAAAAAAGCGTCTTTTCGGAGATATCACGGAGCGCCCTTGCTCCGCAAAGCTCATAGAGAGCCGAGACGAATCTGAGCTTTTCGGCGCCGTTCGGAAGAAGGTAGGCGTAGTCGTCCGGGATATCGAAATCACCGTTCAGAAGGATGCGTTCATTTTCGGAATAGCCGTTATCGAGGCTGTTTCCGACGGCGAAAACGGCCTTTTTCGTGCCTCGGAAATCGGCGGCGTTCGGGCATATGATGACGTCGCAGCCGTCCGTAAGTGAAATATCATTCCCGACAGGGATCGACGCGCCGTATTTTTTAAACATCTGTCCCGCCGCCATGCCGTATTCGTCCTCCCTGTCGGTGACCGCTATGACGGATGACAGCGGAAGAAGCTTTTCAAATACGTCCTTGAGAACGGCGTTTCTGTCGTAGATACCGACGACGGGCTTTCTGTCCGTTTTTGTTTTTTCAATGACGGCGCAGACGGTGTTGAGGAGCATTATAAAAGGTAAACACCGAGGCTCGAAGGGATATATTGGTATCCCGTCCGGCGGACGCTCGCTTCCGGTGAAGATCATTTTTGAGGAGCAGCGTCCGGCGGCGTAGAGTATGTCGTCCCACGGCACGCCCGATTTTTTCTTTTTGACCTTGATGATGAAAAAGGGCGCTCCGCTTCTGACGGCGACCTTTCGTATCTCCGGCTCCGGCGGAGTTATGTATTCTTTGAGCGTATTCAGAAAGCCTTTATCGCGTTCCGATATTTTAAGCACGGCGAACATTTTATCACTCTCCGATGAATACCTATGCTTAAAAATTAAAAAATATCCTATGATGTGTAAAAAATCCGTTACAACAAAAAATTTGAACAGATAAAGTATTTACATTTTGAAATGAAAGTGTTATGATGTAATGCGTACGATTTCATAGTGAATTGTGATCTGTATATTAGTTTGAAAGGAATGACTTTAATGGCAAGAGAAAAACTGACTATGGACGGAAATACCGCGGCGGCGCACGTCTCTTACGCGTTTACCGAGGTTGCGGGAATTTATCCGATAACTCCGTCCAGCCCTATGGCGGATTACGTTGACCAGTGGTCGGCAAAAGGCCGTAAAAACATTTTCGGAACGACCGTCAAGGTCGCGGAGATGCAGTCCGAAGCCGGCGCGTCCGGAACGGTCCACGGCTCTTTGGCGGCAGGCGCTCTTACGACTACTTACACGGCGTCACAGGGACTTCTTCTTATGATCCCCAACATGTACAAGATCGCCGGCGAGCTCCTTCCCGGTGTTTTCCATGTGTCGGCGCGTACGGTAGCTTCCCACGCGCTCAACATCTTCGGAGATCATTCGGACGTTTACGCGTGCCGTCAGACAGGCTTTGCGATGCTTGCCGAAACAAATCCCCAGGAGGTCATGGATCTCGGCGCGGTCGCGCATCTTGCGGCTATCGAGGGACGCGTTCCGTTCATCAACTTCTTTGACGGATTCCGCACCTCACACGAGATACAGAAGATCGAGATATGGGATTATGACGATCTTAAAGATATGTGCGACATGGACGCCGTCGAAGCGTTCCGCAAGCGCGCTCTCAATCCCGAGCGTCCCACGATGCGCGGTTCCCACGAAAACGGCGATATATTCTTCCAGCACCGCGAGGCGTGCAACGAATATTACGAGGCTGTTCCCGCGATCGTTGAAAAATATATGGACAAGGTCAACGCCAAGATCGGCACAGACTACAAGCTCTTCAATTACTACGGCGCTCCCGACGCTGAGCGCGTTATAATAGCCATGGGCTCTATCTGCGACGTAGCGGAGGAGGTCATCGACTACCTTACCGCTCAGGGCGAAAAGGTCGGTCTTGTAAAGGTCCGTCTTTACCGTCCGTTCGCGGCGGACAGGCTCCTTACGGCTATCCCCGAAACGGCAAAGAAGATCGCCGTTCTCGACAGGACAAAGGAACCCGGCTCACTCGGCGAGCCGCTCTACCTCGACGTTATGACGGCTCTCGCAGAGGCGGGCAGAAGCGTTTGCGTCACCGGCGGACGTTACGGCCTCGGCTCGAAGGACACGCCTCCCGCGAGCGTATTCGCCGTATATGAGGAGCTTAAGAAGGACGCTCCCAAAAAGAGATTTACTCTCGGCATCAAGGACGACGTCACGAATCTTTCGCTCGACGAGAAGCCCTCGCCCAACACGGCTGCCGCGGGCACGATCGAATGTAAATTCTGGGGTCTCGGCGGCGACGGAACAGTCGGCGCGAACAAGGACTCCATAAAGATCATCGGCGACCATACCGATAAATTCGTCCAGGCGTACTTCCAGTACGACTCAAAGAAGACGGGCGGCATCACGATCTCCCACCTTCGCTTCGGCGATCAGCCCATCAAGTCTTCATACTATATCAACAAGGCCGACTTTGTCGCCTGTCATAACCCGTCATATATCGAAAAGGGCTTTAAGATGGTCCAGGACGTCAAGCCCGGCGGAGTATTCCTTATCAACTGTCAGTGGGATAAGGCTGAGCTGTTTGAAAAGCTCAACGCGGAGACAAAGCGCTACATAGCTAAAAACGATATCCAGCTCTATACCGTCAACGCCATCGAGATCGCGCAGCAGATCGGCCTCGGCAAGCGCACCAACACGGTCCTTCAGTCGGCGTTCTTCTCGCTCGCGAAGGTACTTCCCGCCGAGGAAGCTATCGGATATATGAAAGAAAAAGCCCAGAAGTTCATGAAGAAGGGCAAAGAGATAGTCGAAATGAACGAAAAGGCGATCGACGCCGGCGCGTCGGCATACGTCAAGATCGACGTTCCCGCCGATTGGGCGACGGCTTCCGACGATAAGGTCGCTCCCAAGAGCGAAGGACGCGCGAAGCTCGCCAAGATGGTCGACGATATCATGAAGCCGGTAGGCAACATGGACGGCGATTCGCTTCCCGTATCGGTATTTGTCGATCACGCGGACGGCACCTTCGAGCAGGGCGCTTCCGCTTACGAGAAACGCGGCGTCGCGGTCAGCGTTCCCGAATGGGACGGCGCTACCTGCGCGCAGTGTAACAAGTGCGCATATGTCTGCCCGCACGCAACTATAAGACCGTTCGCGCTCAGCGCCGAGGAAGCCGCAAACGCTCCCGAGTGCGCGACGCTCGTCGACAAAAAGGGCAAGGGCAAGGGACTTTATCAATACACAATGGCGGTATCTCCGCTCGATTGTATGGGATGCGGCGTCTGCGTAGGCGTTTGCCCGACAAATTCTCTCAAGATGGTCTCCCGTGAGTCTCAGGACGCGAAACAGCCGGCGTTCGACTACATGGTCGAAAACGTGACGGTAAAGGACGACCTCGCAAACAACACGGTCATCGGCAGTCAGTTCAAGACTCCGCTGCTTGAGTTCTCCGGCTCCTGCGCAGGCTGTGCCGAGACGTCTTACGCTCGTCTTATCACTCAGCTCTTCGGCGACAGGATGTATATCTCCAACGCCACGGGTTGTTCGTCCATCTGGGGCGGCCCCGCCGCAACATCGCCTTATACGGTCAACAAGGACGGCCACGGCCCCGCATGGGCAAACTCCCTCTTTGAAGACAACGCGGAGCACGGCTTCGGAATGTATCTCGGTCAGAACGCCATCCGCAACAGGCTCATCTCCGAGGTCGAGGATATAATCGCCGCGGGCAAGGCGCCCGAAAACGTCGTTGAAGCCGCCAAGGCGTTCCTTGACACAAAGGACAACGGCGAAGAAAACGGCAAGGCGGCCGAAAAACTTGTCGAGGCTCTCAAGGGCTTTGACTGCGGCTGCGAAGCTAAGAAGGATATCCTTGAAAACAGCGAATACCTCGCGAAGAAATCCGTATGGATCTTCGGCGGCGACGGCTGGGCATACGACATCGGCTTCGGCGGCGTCGACCATGTACTCGCTTCCGGCGAAGACGTAAACATCATGGTATTCGATACCGAGGTCTACTCCAATACGGGCGGACAGGCCTCCAAGGCGTCACAGATCGGCCAGGTCGCGCAGTTCGCGGCGGCAGGTAAAGCGATCGCCAAGAAGAGCCTTGCCGAAATAATGATGAGCTACGGCTACGTATACGTTGCGCAGATCGCCATGGGCGCCGATCAGAACCAGACGATCAAGGCTCTCACGGAGGCCGAGGCATATCACGGACCGTCGATAGTTATCGCTTACGCTCCCTGCGAGATGCACAGCATCAAGGGCGGCATGGTAAACTGCCAGGCAGAGATGAAGAAGGCTGTCGACTGCGGATACTGGAACATGTTCCGTTACAATCCCGCTCTCAAGGCCGAGGGCAAGAATCCGTTCACGATCGACAGCAAGCCCGCTACGGCGAGCTACCGCGACTTCATCCTCAACGAGGCGCGTTATTCGTCGCTTACGCGTTCCTTCCCGGATCGCGCGGAGAAGCTCTTCGAGATCGCGGAAAAGAATTCCGTCGACAGATATGCTCACCTGCTTAAGCTTAAAGAGATGTACGCTCCCGACGCCGAATAATGCGTTCTGAGCGTATACCGATAAACCGTTAAAAATTTTGTACAGCCGCGCCGGATGCATCTCCCGCAAGCATCGGTGCGGCTGTGTTTTTCTGTATCGCGACCGTTAAAAAAATCCTTGACTAATCAATATATCTGTTTTAAAATAAAAGGGTTAATGGGGCGTCTGTTGACGACCGAATAAAATGAACGGAGGACAACAAAATGAAAGTGTTTATGATCGGCGGGACCGGACTTTTGGGCTGCGCCGCGGCTCAGGTTTTTATCGACAGGGGACATTCCGTTAAATCGGTAGCGCTTCCTCCGCTCCCCGTAGGAGCTCCGATACCTAAGGAAATGGAGCTTTCCTTCGGAAATTATCTCGAAATGACCGACGAAGAGATAAAAGAAGCCATGACAGGCTGCGACTGCTTCGTTTTTGCGGCGGGCGTAGACGAGAGAGTCGAGTTCCCCGCTCCCGTTTATGAGGCATATAAAAAATACAATATCGAGCCGGTAAGGCGTCTTCTGACGATAGCGAAGGAATGCGGGGTAAAGAGCAGCGTCATTCTCGGCTCGTATTTCTCGTATTTTGCAAAGGAATATCCCGAGATGGGCCTTTGCGACAAACATCCCTATATAAGAAGCCGTATCGAGCAGGAAAAGACTGCGCTCTCGTTCGCCGACGACGGCATGGACGTCGCGGTGCTCGAGCTTCCGTATATTTTCGGAACACAGCCGGGACGCCGTCCGGTATGGGTCATCCTTATCGAACAGCTTTCAAACATGGGCCCCGTTACGATGTATCCCAAGGGCGGAACGGCGATGCTTACCGTCCGCCAGGTAGCCGAGAGCATAGTCGGAGCGGCAGAGAGAAACAAAGGCGGAAACGCCTATCCGATAGGTTATTATAACCTCACATGGGACGAGTTCCTGACGGTCGTCCACAGCGCTATGGGAGAGCCGGACAGAAAAATAATCCATATCAAAAAGTGGATGTTCAAGCTTTACGGAGTAAAGATGATGAACGACTATAAAAAGAGAAAGATCGAGTCGGGCATCGACGCGGTCTATCTTGCCGATATCATGTGCATGAATACGTTCATCGACCCGAAGTGGTCGATCTCCTTAGGAGTCCAAAACGACGACATCAAGGCGGCTATCTATGATTCGGTCAAGCTTTCCGTCGACGCGTTTAAAGGAAATCAACAGCTCCTCGGGATGAAGAGCGAATGATACGTTTTCCGCAAAGAAGCGTATATATTTTCAGATTTTTCGGAATGAAAGGTGACACTTTTGGCACAAAGAGAAGACATCAGAAACGTCGCGATAATCGCGCACGTCGACCACGGAAAAACAACGCTCGTTGACCAGATGCTGAGACAGAGCGGAACGTTCAGGGAAAACGAGCAGGTACAGGAAAGGGTAATGGACTCCAACGATCTCGAAAGAGAAAGAGGCATAACCATCCTTTCAAAAAACACTTCGATACATTACAAGGGGACAAAGATCAATATAGTCGACACTCCCGGCCACGCCGATTTCGGCGGCGAGGTCGAGCGTATCCTTATGATGGTCGACGGCGTGTTGCTTCTCGTCGACGCGTTTGAGGGATGTATGCCCCAGACGCGCTTCGTTCTGCAGAAGGCGCTCAATTTAAAGAAAAAGGTACTTGTCGTTATAAATAAAATAGACAGACCCGGCGCGCGTCCGGAACAGGTCGTCGACGAGACGCTCGATCTTTTTATCGAGCTCGGAGCCGACGACGATCAGCTTGAATTCCCCGTCGTTTACGCTTCGGCGAGAGACGGATATTCGTCATTGGAGCCCGACGCGAGAGAGGGAGACATGCGCCCGCTGCTCGATTCGCTCCTTGAAAATATAGCTCCGCCCGAGGGAGATATCGACGGGCCGTTACAGATACTTTTTTCGAGCCTCGATTACGACGATTATATCGGCAGGATAGGTATCGGAAGAGTCGAGAGAGGACGTATCAGACGCGGCGAGCCGGTCGTTCTCTGTAAGACGGACGGCGAAAGAGAAAACGTAAAGATATCGAGGCTTTATCAGTTTGAGGGACTGCGCAGAGTCGAGACCGAGGAAGCGAAAATGGGCGACATCGTCTGCGTATCGGGACTTGCCAATCTCAATATCGGCGAGACGGCGTGCGATCCCGAAAATGTCGAGCCGCTGCCGTTTATAAAGATAGACGAGCCGACGATCTCGATGAATTTTATCGTCAACGACAGCCCGTTCGCGGGGAGCGAGGGTAAATTCGTTACGTCGAGAAACATCCGCGACAGGCTCTTTAAAGAGGTCGAAACAAACGTCAGCATGAGAGTTGAGGAGACGGAAACGACAGATACATTTAAGGTGTCGGGACGCGGCGAGCTGCATCTTTCGATCCTTATCGAGACGATGAGACGCCAGGGCTACGAGTTCCAGGTCTCCCGTCCCAAGGTAATTTATAAACACGAAAACGGAAAGCTTTTGGAGCCCATCGAGCTTCTTATCATCGAGGTGCCCGAAGCATATGTGGGCGCGGTCATCGAAAAGCTCGGCGCGCGCAAGGGCGAGCTTGAAAATATGGGCGTTCGAGACGGCGGCGCGACGCATCTCGAATTCAAGATCCCCGCGAGAGGGCTTATCGGCTACCGTTCCGAATTTATGACCGATACGAACGGCAACGGAATAATGAACCAGCTTTTCTCCGGTTATGAGGAATATAAGGGCGACATAACGGAGCGCGAAAGAGGCTCTATCGTCGCGTTTGAAGCGGGCGTCAGCACGGGCTACGGACTTTTCAACACCCAGGAAAGAGGAAGAATGTTCATAGGCCCCGGCGTCGAGGTCTATGAGGGAATGATAGTAGGCGAATGCGCCAAAAACGAGGATATCGTCTGCAACGTCTGCAAGAAAAAACAGCTTACAAATACGAGAGCGGCGGGAAGCGACGAAGCGCTGAGGCTAATTCCGCATACGGTACTCAGCCTTGAGCAGTCAATGGAATTCATCAAGGACGACGAGCTTCTCGAGATAACGCCGAAATCTTTGCGCCTTCGCAAGAGGATACTCAGCAAGGAGCAGAGGCTTAAACAGGAGCACAGAAAAAAATGACGTCAGGTAAAACGGCTGTCGCGCTCGGAAATTTTGACGGGCTTCATATCGGCCACAGACAGGTATTAAAAAATGTCCTCTCGTTTAAAAACGAGGGGCTTTTGCCTTATGTTCTTCTTTTTGACGAGCATCCTTTGACGGTCGTTACGGGAAAAGCGCCTAAGGAAATAATGCAGGACGAATTAAAGTCCGAGATGCTGACGGAGTTGGGTATCGGCGAATTCGTTATACCGTTCAGGGAAATAATGGAGATGTCGGCCGAGACTTTTGTCAGGGATGTGCTTAAAGAAAAATTAAACGCCGGAGCCGTCTGCTGCGGATATAATTACCGCTTCGCAAGGGGAGGGAATGCCGACAGCGCCGTTTTGGCGGAGCTTTGCGAAAAGTACGGCATAAAGACGGCTGTCTGCGGCGAGATAGATTTTAAAAACGAGCCGGTCAGTTCGACAAGGATAAGAAAGCTTTTGGAGGACGGAGAGATCGAAGAGGCGAACAAGATGCTTGCCGTTCCGTTTTCGTACAGGCTTATTGTGACGGAGGGCGACAAAAGAGGACATATCCTCGGAGCGCCGACGATAAACCAAAAATTTCCCGACAATTTCGCGGTCCCGAAATTCGGAGTTTATGTTTCGGAAACGGAGATAGACGGAGAAAAATTCAGGGCGATAACAAATATCGGCGTAAGACCTACAGTTGACGACAAAACGCTTTTGAGCGAGACGCATATCATAGGCTTTTCCGGCGACCTTTACGGAAAAGCAGTCAAAACGTCGCTGCTCTCCTACATCAGACCCGAGAAAAAATTCGATTCACTAACGGAACTTTCGGAACAAATAAAAAAAGATATAGAAGCGGGCAGGCGGACAGTGTCCGCTGACAATTCGGGGTCGGCAGTGCCGACCGACAAGTCGAGCAGATAAGGCGATATAACCGCTACGTTTATTGCCCGGTTCTTTTGTTTATCAAGTAGGGAACGCCGCCCTCGGCGTTCCATTGCGGACAGTGTCCGCTGACAAGTCGGGCAGATAGCGTGATATTTTATCAACGCTATCTGCCCGATTTTTTTGTAAAAACATGGTTCATTCGGTGTGAAATGTCCGCTGCCACGCAAGTCAATATGCAAAAACGACGCCGATACGACCGGCGCCGTTTTTATATGGGAGAAAGTTATGATCAAAATTTAAAACAGATCGTTGAAGCCGTTAAAGAAATCGAAGGGGTTTATCTGGGTGGTCGTCTCTTCTTTGACGCTGTCGCCCTTGTCCTCAATGAGCTTTATCTTGACGTCGAACGTCTTGGTGTTGTAGTTGCTGTCGATACGGCAAAGCTTGAGCGTTACCGTATCGCCCGGCTTTGAATTGTCGATGATATCGAGCAATACGCTCGGAGTCGTAAGCTCCTTGCCGTTTACGCCGACTATCATATCGTACTGTCTCGCGTCGGAATTCGCAAGGTCGCTGGCGCTGTCTATCTTTGTGATTATGAGCGAGCCTGACGGAAGTCCCTTGAGCTTGACTATCATATTATATTGCTGATAATTCGTCGCCTCGGCGTATGTTATTCCTATCTTTGCCCTGTTGGGAACATAGCCGTATTTCGCAAGAGCCGTAACGACGCTTGACGCTGTTTTCACGGGGATCGCGAAGCCCATGCCCTCATATTCCGTGTTGACGATCTTGAGGGAATTTATACCGACTACCTGTCCGTAGCAGTTCACGAGCGCGCCGCCGGAATTTCCGGGATTTATCGCCGCGTCATGCTGGATACATTCCATCGTATATGTGCTTTCTACCGAACGGTCGATCGCCGATACGACGCCCGATGTGAACGAGCCGAAAAATTCCGTTCCGCCGGGATTGCCTATCGCGTAGATCGGATCGCCGACCTTGAGCGCGCTTGAATCTCCGAATTCAGCCGCCGGCAGACCCGTCGCCTTTATCCTTATAACTCCGAGGTCGGTCTTTGAGTCGGCTCCCACGATATCGCCGTCATACTGAGTGCCGTTTTCGGTCTGGACGGTACATGTGTCCGTCCCGCTTATCACGTGGGCGCATGTTATGATGTAGGTGTATGTGTGGGTCGAATCCTCTTTCCAGATTATGCCGCTGCCCTGACTCGATATCGAGCCGGAATTCTTTGAATAAACGATTATGCCTACCACGGAGGGCTTGACCTTTTCGGCTATCTGTGACGGAGCAAGCGCCGTCGTCGAGCCGGAAACGCTTCCGGAAGAAGTCGGGCTGTGGTTCGTTTCAAGCTCGGGAGAATTTTTTTCCTCCTTATTGCCCGATCCCGAGTCAACATATGTGTTGTAATTGGTGTTGTTATTGTTGTTTGCGCGTCCGCCGTTTGACCTTACGACTGATGCGACTATCCCGAAGACCACCGCAAGCGCCACGACGACAGCCAAAAGAACAAAGAATACCTTAAGTCCGTTTTTCTTTTTCTTCGCCGGAGGCTGATTATTATATGACGAGCCGGAAAACTGCTGTGTATTGTAGTTATGCTGGCCGTAGGGGCTGTACTGCTGCTGTGAATACGGCGCGTTGTAGCCGCCGTTATAGCCGTATGACGTGTTCTGTCCGCCGGCGTAGCTGTTGTTATAAGGATTTTGGCCGGCGCTCTGCTGACTGCTGCCGTAGGGCGCGGACGCGTTGTAGCCGTATGACGTATTCTGTCCGCCGTTATATCCCGTATTTCCGCCGAACGCCGCTCCGTAGGGCGCCTGTGACGCGCTGTTTTGCTGCACGTTAGGCGCTGTCCAAGCGTTCGTCGATGTATGCGGCTCCTCCACCCTGATCGTCTCGCTTTCGGGCTGCGCGTCGGCGCCGAAATTCACTTCCGGAGCTATCGCCGCGTCGTCAGCGCTGTCCGGCTGAACGGAAACCGGATTTGCGGCAGGCGTCTCCCGATCCTCGCCGTACGCAGGTATATCCTGCGGTTCGATCGGCGCGTACGTCTCCTTCTCGGTATATCCGGCAGCTTCGCCGGAAAACCCGGTCTGATCCGATACCGTATCGCCGAAAGAAGAAGTATCCCCTGAATTTGTCTGACCCGAAATGTTCAGATCATCATTATTGTAATTATCCATATCCAATCTTCCCTTCCGCTGTTGTATGACTTTATGGTAACATTAAATTATGAAATGTTCATTAACTTGACGTAAAAGAATATCAGTTGTTCGGCGAGTACTACCTTGCCTCATTTAAAAGTTGACATCTGATTGCAAGAATGATTGTGCTGAACAAGGATGAAAACGCAGGCAGGCTGCCGCCTGTCAAGTTTGAAGACGCAGATCAGCGCGATCATGCGCCGCAATGCTTGTCAAGTTTTAGGTGAGGCGAGGTAGTAAGGAAGAGTAAATGAAAACTCCGTGTACTCCCCTTCTTTGCTCGTGACCGCTATCTTTCCGTCGTGAAGCTCGACGAGCGTTTTGACTATATAAAGTCCGAGACCCGCTCCCCTTACGTCGTAGCTTCTCGACTTGTCGACCTTGTAGAAGCGTTCAAATATTTTCGGAAGCTCCTCCGAGGAGATCCCGTCGCCCGAATTTTTTATAGAAACGTATACCTTTTCGTTGTCATGTACCGCCGAAAGCTCGATATATCCTCCCTCGGGCGTAAACTTCACCGCGTTGTCGATAAGGTTATAGACCACCTGGTGGAGCATGTCCTCGTCCGCCGTGACGTTAAGCGGCAGCATCTTATCGAGGCCGCGTATCTCGATGTTTTTGTTGCTGATCAGCTGCTCAAACGCCAGCGTCGTATTGAATATCATATGGGCAATGTCAAACTGTGTGGGATTGAGTTTGAATTCTCCCGACTCGATCTTTGACATGTTGAGCATTCCCGTAACGAGCCTTGAAAGACGCTTTATCTCTTCTGAAACTATTTTGAGATAATAGTCGCGGTGGGCCTCGTCTATCGTCCCGTCAAGGATCCCGTCTATAAATCCGCCTATCGTCGTCATCGGCGTCTTAAGCTCATGAGACACGTTGGCGACGAAGCTTCGTCGCGAGGATTCGAGCGAGGCGAGGCTGTTTGCCATCTTGTTGAACGCCGCGGCAAGCTCCGCCATCTCGTTCGAGCCCCTGAGCGCCGAAACTCTTTCGCTGAAATCTCCCTTGGCGTAGCTCTTTGTCACCGCCGACATCTGTCTCAGCGGTTTCGTCATCGCGTAGGTCATCAGATAGACGACTATCAGCGCTATGAATATCGCCACAAGAGACGCAAGCCCGAATATTTTAAGTATCGACAAAATAAACGGATAGAGCGTACCCGAGACCGACTGGACGGCAACGACCATTCCGGCGTTCCCGTCGTCTATCACTATCGGCGAAATATAGACGAAGCTGTTTTCCCGAAGCGTCCCGTTCAAGGTGCTTATCTTGCTGTAGTCCGAATTTGAAAGCGACTCGATTATCGCCTCGGGTATCTTGTACCTTTGGTGATATAAGCATCTTCCCGTAAAAAGTACAAGGTCGTTTCTGTGCATATGCTGACAGCAGGCAACGTTGCCGGCGATATCGCAGATAAACACGTCCGCGTCAATGGCCTTTGACGTATTTGAAAGATCGTTGCAGATAAGCAGCATAGCGTCGGACGGGCTGTCCTGCACCTTGTCGGACATCAGTATCTCCGCCGTGCTGTGCGCTATCGAGCGCACGTTTTCGGATAGAAGTCTTATCCTCTCGTCTTCCCAGTAATTTTTAAGAAACGCCGTCATGGAAAGTCCGAGGATCGTAAAGCTCGCGAGAATGATAAGCGATATTATAACAAAGTATTCTTTAAAGAGACTCGAAGCCTTTCGGCTCTTTTTCTTTTTTGTTTTTTCTCCTGACCCCTTGCCCATTACATCGCAACCCTTTTATGCATTATTCCTTCGTCTCGAATTTATAGCCGACGCTCCAGACGGTTTTCAGCTCCCACTTGTCGGAAACGCCCTCGAGCTTTTCGCGAAGACGCTTTATATGGACGTCGACCGTTCTCGAATCGCCGTAATAGTCGAAGCCCCATACCTCGTCAAGAAGCTGATCGCGCGTAAACACTCTGTTTGGGTTGCTCGCGAGGTGGTAAATAAGCTCCATCTCCTTGGGCGGAGTGTCGATCTTTTCACCGTTTACGCGAAGCTCGTAATTCGTGAGGTTTATAACGAGCTTGTCGTAATGCACCTCCTTGACGTCTCTTTCGTTGCCGCCGGAAGAACGTCTCAGAACTGCCTTTACCCTCGCCACTACCTCCTTGGCGTCAAACGGCTTTGTGACGTAGTCGTCGGCTCCGAGCTCAAGGCCGAGCACCTTGTCAAACGTCTCGCCCTTTGCCGTCAGCATTATAATGGGCGTGTCGGATTTTTTCCTGATCTCGCGGCATACCTGCCAGCCGTCAAGCTTCGGGAGCATAATGTCGAGAAGAACGAGGTTGGGCTTTGAATCCTGAAACGCCTGTACGGCCGCCATGCCGTCGTTGGCTATCTTTACGGTATAGCCCTCTTTTTCAAGATAGAGCCTCAGAAGCTCGCAAATATTGGTATCGTCATCAACGACAAGGATCTTTTCCGCTGCCATGATATGACCCCCCTCTTTTAATTTGTGAATTGAGTATAAAATACATCAATAACGATATTGTGTTTATTTTATTACAATTATGTAAACTTTGGAAACAACAAAGCCGTACCTCGATCTGTTCGGTACGGTCTTTGTTATCTTTAAATAAGCGAAAATTTATATGATGTACGCGAGATGAATTCCTCGCCCGCTTTAAATGTACACTGCGGGAATTCCGGCTTGTTGGGCGTGTCGGGATAGTACTGCGTTTCGAGGCAAAAGCCCGAATGCTTATTCATCAGCGTACCGCCCTTGCCCTCTATGCCGCTCAGGAAGTTTCCGGTATAAAGCTGGACTCCCGGCATGTCGGTGAACATTTCCATTTTTATCCCCGAATCCGGTGAGAAAGCCTCTGCCGACGGCTCGCCGCTTCTTACCGGGTCGAGACAGAAGTTGTGGTCGTAGCCCTTGCAGTTAATGAGCTGTTCGTCGTTTTCGGCTATGTCCCTTCCTATCTGTTTAAAGGACGTGAAATCAAACGGCGTTCCGCAAACCTTGCGCTTTTCGCCCGTCGGGATGCTCTTTTTGTCTGTCGGCGTGAAGTACGACGCATTTATTTTAAGGGAGTGGGACAGCACGTTCCCGCAGTTGAAGCCGCCCAGATTGAAGTATGAGTGATTGGTTAGATTTATCGGCGTATCCTTTGTGCAAAAGGCCCTGTAGCTTATAACTATCTCGTTGTTTTCGGTCAGGGTATAAGTCACCTCCGCGGTAAATTCACCGGGAAATCCGTTTGAGCCGTCGGGGCTGACGTATGAAAATCGAAGCACATTCTCTCCTATCGACTCGGCGTCCCATACTGCGTGGGACAGCTCGCCGCCGCCATGTAGGCAAGTCTCTCCGTTTTCGTTTTTTGTAACGTCGAACGTCT
Organism: Clostridiales bacterium; assembly: GCA_024693205.1. Taxonomy (GTDB): domain Bacteria; phylum Bacillota; class Clostridia; order Oscillospirales; family Acutalibacteraceae; genus UBA1425. Next base: position 22,593 of record JAILLJ010000119.1, read on the forward strand.
CGCCGTTTACGGTAAAACGCCCGCTCGCTATCCTGTTAGCGTACCTTCCGACCGTCTGTCCCTGATAGTCGGAGCGTTCCTCGTGACCTTTGATATCGTCGAAGCCGAGAACGACGTCGCGCAGTATGCCGTTTTTATCGGGCATAAAAACCGATTTCAGCGTCGCGCCGTAAGATATCGCCTCGATATACGCGCCGGAGCTGTTTTTGATAAGAAACAGATAGACGTCCTTTCCGCTTTCTGTTCTTCCGAAAAATCTTTTTTCCGTACTCATAAACCTACCTCTTTAATACTTTTGACCGACCCTTTGACGCCGCCTGACGATCAGTCTTTACTTTCAAAGAACGATTTGAAGCCCTTATATGCCATATAGACGTCGAGCTTCGACACGACCTCGAACGGCGCGTGCATCGACAGTACGGGCACGCCCACGTCGACCACGTCCACATTGAGATCGGCTATATATTTCGCGACGGTTCCGCCGCCGCCGCCGTCGACCTTGCCGAGCTCGCCTACCTGCCAGACGACGTTCGCGCCGTCAAAGATACGGCGGACCTTGCCGACAAATTCAGCCGAGGCGTCGGACGTTCCGCCCTTTCCTCTTGCGCCCGTATATTTCGTAACGACTATGCCTCTGTTTATAAACGATGAATTGCGCTTCTCGAACGCCGACGAGAATGTCGGGTCGTATGCGGCGTTTACATCGGCGGAAAGACATTCCGACTTTGAAAGCACGTCGCGTCCGTCAAGTCCCTCGAGGGAGGCTATGTCGCAGACGAAGTATTTGAAGTATGAGGAGTTGAGTCCCGTGTTGCCGTCGCTCCCGATCTCCTCTTTATCGGTAAGGACCGTTATGCAGGTATATTCGGGCGCCTCGACGTCAAACACCGCCATCGCCGACGGGAACGCGCATACCCTGTCGTCATGTCCGTATCCGCCTATCATGCTGCGGTCAAGTCCGATATCGCAGACCTCGAACGCCGGTACCATTTCAAGCTCGGCGCTGAGGAAATCCTTTTCGGTCATCCCGTATTTTTCGTTAAGAAGCTTCAGAATATTAAGCTTCACAAGCTCGCTCCCGCTGTCGCTTTTAAACGGACGGCTGCCTATCAGGATGTTTAATTCCTCTCCCTTAACTCCCTCGGAGAGCGGTCTTTTCATCTGTTCCGCCGCGAGGTGTGGAAGCAGATCCGTCACGACGAATTTAGGCTCTCCCGCCTTTTCGCCTATGCTGACGGTCACCTTGCTGCCGTCCTGAAGCACGACTACTCCGTGCATCGAAAGCGGTATCGCCGTCCACTGATATTTTTTTATTCCGCCGTAATAATGCGTCTTTAAAAACGCCGTCTCATCATCCTCGTATAGCGGGTTGGGCTTCAGATCGAGACGCGGCGAGTCGATATGTGCGGCGGCGATCTTTACGCCCTCGGCAGCGCTCTTCTTTCCGAACACGGCAAGCATTATCGACTTCTCGCGGTTATAGCGGTACACTCTGTCGCCGGCCTTGTATTTTTTTGTTTTATCAAACTCGGTATAGCCCTTTTCCTCGGCGAGCGCCTTGAAGAAGGCCGCAGCCTCGCGCTCCGTCTTGCAGGAATTTAAAAAGCTCATGTATTTTTCGCAGAACGCGTCGCCCGCGGCGATCTCGCTGTCGTCGAGCACCGAGGCGGCGTTATCGGGCTCATAGCAGAGCTTGTCCTTTAAGATCTCGACCTCTGTTTTTTCGTTTTTTGCCATCGTCTTTTCATCCTTTCGTCATATGTGAAAAATTATTTGTAAAGATTATTATATATCCTTTCGGCTCTCGTCACCTTGTTGACGTAATACGCCGTGTCGCGGTAAGGGATTTTGTCGAGCGTAACGCCGTTTGACGAAATGTTTTTATCGGAAAGCCACTCGTTCACCTTCCCGCGCCCCGCGTGGTAGGCGGCAAGCGCCGTTCTCGTGTCGGCAAATTCATCCGTAAGATATTTAAGCATAAACGTCCCGCAGCGTATGGAGACGTCTTCATTCAGAAGCTCCTCTTCGCTTATGTTTTCACCGAGCTTAAAGCTTATCCATTCGAGCGTTTCGGGCATTATCTGCATTAGTCCGACAGCTCCGACGTCGCTTTTTGCCGAAGGATCGAACGAGCTTTCGGTCTTTATGACGGCGTAGATAAGGTTTTTGTCGACGCCGTATTCCTTGCTGTATTTTTCGACCTGCTCGCTGTATTTAAGAGGATAGACGGCTTTCATGACCGTCCGGCACGTGACCGCCGATATCAGCGCAGTGATCGCGGCGAACAGTAATATTACCGCCGCCTTCATAAAGGATATCTTTTTCCTTTTACGGTCGTTGTTCATTTATAAAAACTCTTCCATCGCGTCAAAAATTTTTGATGTCTCGTCGTATAAATTATACGGCGGATAATTCATTATTATTACGTCGGCTTTTTCCGCGTAATAATCGTCCGGCTTCTGAGCCCTTATCCGCTCAAGCGCCTTTTCTTCGCTGAGTCCGTCGCGCTTCATTATCCTTTCGAGCCTGACGTCTTCGGGCGCGTAAACAAATGCGGTAAATTCACAGAGCTTGTCTATCCCGCTTTCAAAGAGCGCCGCCGCATCGACGACAGCCGCTCCGAAGCCCTCTTTCCCGGCTTTTGCTATATCCGAAAATATTTTTTTCGTTATCGCCGGATGTGTAATGGCGTTAAGCTCATTCAGCTTTTCGGGCGACGAAAAGACCTTCTTAGCGAGGATGCTCCTGACTATTTTGCCGTCCTCGCCGACGACGTCGTCGCCGAAACGCTCGATAACGGCGCGCTTTGTCTCAAGATCGTTTTCAAGGATATCATGCCCCGTTTTATCGGCGTCAACAACAAAAAATCCGTTTTCTTTTAGTATCGAGGAAACGGTCGACTTTCCCGCTCCCGTCTTTCCGGTAAGGCCTATTATTATCACTTAAACCTCCTCCACGGTGAACGCCGCGGCGCGCAGGAGCCTGTTGTAAACGGCCATACCCACTCCGCTCTCGGACGGACAGCGCGCAAAAACCTTTTTTATCTTTTTTTCGTCGGCAAGGCGAAGTTTATTAAATATCTCATGCGCCTGCGAGGAGGGATCGTCTTTTTTTCCGTATGTCAGTACCGTCCCCGAAAAATATTTTTCCTCGCCCTCGAAGCATAAAACAGCCGAGGTATCGTCGCCGTTTTTGTTTACATAATCTATAAATCCCTCAAGCGCGCCCTTTAAAATAACGACCTTCGCTTCGGGCGAATAATGCTTGTATTTCATCCCGGGCGACGACGGCTTTACGCCCTCGGGCAGCGGATCATAAATAGCTCTGTCGGCTTCGACGTCGCCTATCGTTTCACGGAGCTGTTCAAGCGTTATCCCGCCCGGACGAAGCAGGCGCGGCACGGGGGTGCAGAGTGTTATGACTGTCGATTCGACTCCTACGTCACATTCGCCGCCGTCGACTATCGCGTCGATCTTCCCGTCAAGGTCATGTAAAACATGCTCCGCCGTCGTCGGACTCGGTCGTCCCGAGATGTTTGCGGACGGCGCCGCGAGCGGAACGCCCGACGCTCTTATTATCGCGGAGGCGATCTTGTGCGACGGCATACGGACGGCGACAGTCTTTTGTCCGCACGTCACGACGTCGGGGATGACGTCAGCCTTCGGCAATATCACGGTCAGCGGCCCCGGCCAGAATTTTTCGGCAAGCTTTATCGCCTTTTCGGGAACGTCCTTCACAAGCGGATATATTTCATCGAAGCGGCTTATGTGAACTATCAGCGGATTGTCCTGCGGTCTGCCCTTTGCGATAAATATTTTTTTGACGGCTTCGGGGCAGAGCGCGTTTGCCGCAAGCCCGTAGACCGTTTCTGTCGGTATCGCGACAACTCCGCCGCTCTTTATTATGTCCGCCGCTTTGTCTATCGTTTTTTTATCGTCCGGCGACGCCGGTTTTAAAAAAAGCGTATTCATGTATTTGTCCTTTTATGCTTTAAGTTTTTCCGCGGTATCGGCCGTTATCAGCGCGTCTATCAGCTCGTCGAGGTCGCCGTTAAGGACGGCTTCGAGCCTGTAGAGAGTCAGCCCTATCCTGTGGTCGCTGATCCTCCCCTGGGGATAGTTATATGTCCTTATCCTTTCGCTCCTGTCGCCCGTTCCGACCTGCGCCTTTCTTTCTCCCGCTATCGCGGCGTTTTGCTTCGCTCTCTCTTCGCCGAGGAGCTTCGCTCTCAAAACCTTCAGTGCCTTGTCTTTATTTTTATATTGGCTTCGTTCGTCCTGACATTCGACGACGGTTCCCGTCGGGATATGGGTTATCCTTATCGCCGACGACGTCTTGTTTATATGTTGACCGCCGGCTCCGCTCGAACGGAACGTGTCTATTTTAAGGTCGGCGGGATTTATCTCAAACTCGACCTCCTCTGCCTCGGGCAAAACAGCCACCGTTACGGTGGACGTGTGTATCCTGCCCTGGCTTTCCGTCTCGGGTACTCTCTGTACCCTGTGGACTCCGCTCTCGAATTTAAATCGGGAATACGCGCCGTTTCCCTCGACGGTAAAGCTTATCTCCTTATATCCGCCGAGCTCCGTATCGTTTGCGTTTATTATCTCGGTCTTCCAGCCCTTTGTTTCGGCGTACATCGAATACATCCTGAACAAAACTCCGGCAAAAAGCGCCGCTTCCTCGCCGCCCGCTCCGCCGCGTATCTCGATGATGACGTTTCTTTCGTCGTTCTCATCCTTGGGCAAAAGAAGGATCTTTAATTCCTCCCTCGTCTTTTCCATAGCGGAGCGCGACTGCTCAAGCTCCTCCTGGGCAAGCTCCCTGAGATCTCTGTCGTTTTCTCCGCTCTTTAAAAGCTCCTCAGCCTCTTCGAAGCTTTTTTTCGCCTCTTTAAACTCGCGGTATTTTTCGACTATCGGCGAAAGCTTTTTTATCTCTTTCATTATTTTTGCGCAAAGGGCGTTGTCCGACGACACCGCCGTGTCGCAAAGCTGAGCGTTCAGCGCGTCGAATTTTTCTTCTATATCGTTAAGCTTATCGAGCATATTATATCATTTCCCGCAAAGACAGCGAAAATATCCTTTCGTAATTTTTAAGCGCTCTCATGTATCGAACGGAACAAACTGCATATCATATACTAAAGGTCATCTTCTGCGCGCTCAATTTTTTTGATATTTTTTTCGATCCTGTTTCGCGGGATCATGACCTCATGTCCGCATTTTTCGCACTTTATTTTAAAATCCATACCGACGCGGAGCACGCTGAATCGCGCGCAGCCGCAGGGATGATTTTTTTTACAGATTATCGTATCGCCGACACGGACGTCCAAACAGATCACCGCCGAATAAATTTATTGAATTATTATACCACATCTTATTCAAAATGTATATAAAAATTTATTCTTCCGGGCGGGAAGAGTAATTATCGCAGATATTTTGCCATATAGATTAGAAACGAAGAAAAGGAAAGGTGGGGCGTTCAATGAGTCTGTCGCCTAAACTTAAAAATGAAGCGGATACGCTTTCCGACGTCGGGAAACCGGAGGGAACGCTTATACGAACGAATGAAAACATCAGCGCGCTTTCATCCGCGGGAGCGCTCAGGGAAGCGTTTAAAACAGGGAAGGTGCTCGAAGCGAAGGTCACGCTATGTGACAACGAACACAACCTTCATCTGAATCTCGGCATTATGAAGGGGATCATCCCGCGCGAGGAGGGCGCCCTCGGAATAGACGACGGGACGGTGCGCGACATAGCTCTCATATCGCGCGTAAACAAACCGGTCATGTTCAGGATAACCGGCTTCGATAAAGACGTTCTCGGAAACGAATACGCGCTTCTCAGCAGAAAAAGCGTCCAGGCGGACTGCATGAAATATTACATCGGGAGCCTTAAAAGCGGAGACGTCATTGACGCCGGCATATCGCACATGGAATCGTTCGGAGTCTTTGCAGATATCGGCGCGGGGATAAGCGCGCTTATGCCGATCGACAGCATCTCCGTGTCGAGGATCCCTCATCCGAACGTGCGTTTTTCCGTTGGCGAACGCGTAAAGGCGGTAGTCAGATGCATTGACGAGCTCGGCAGAGTGACGCTGACCCACAAGGAGCTTCTCGGAACATGGGAGCAGAACGCCGCCGAATTCGAGGCGGGACAGACGGTGACGGGCATAGTACGCTCCGTCGAGAAATAAGGCGTCTTTGTCGAGCTTTCTCCCAATCTCGCGGGGCTTGCCGAATGCTCTCCCGAAATATGTGCAGGTCAGGCGGTAAGCGTATA
>JAILLJ010000146.1 GCA_024693205.1 Clostridiales bacterium
GCCGAGGGAAAACTCGAAAGCGGGAAGACCGTCGACATCGGCGTCGAATACGATGCAAAAAGCCGCACAGTCCTTTTGTCATATGACGGTATAGCGGAAAATTTGGATATAATTTTGAAATAAACAACAAAACAAAATATCGCAAAAGCGCAAAAAGACCGCATTTGTCCTTCGGCAGATGCGGTCTTCGTTTTATTCAATTTAAAAATAATTCGGTTCTTATTTTCTCCGTTTAAGCCGGGTCACCGTTTATAAGTTTAACCTGAATCCTTCTGAGCTTGCGGAGCCATATTCGCGTCAAAAGGAGCAAAAAAACGACGGTCGATACGGCGTGAACGCTGTCCATCAAAAGACTTGCGCCCAATGCCGCAAGTACGGACGCGACGGTAAGCGGTCTTATATAAAACCCGATATAAAAAAGATTCATCATAAAACCGTAGGCGTATGCGCTGACGGCTCCGAAGGCCGCCGCCGTGACTGCGCCGATCTTTGAATCGAAATCGAATTTATTCATACAGCCCGCTAAAAGACCGATAATTCCCCACGCCGCCATCTGAAACGGCGTCCAAAGACCCTGTCCGAAATAAAAATTTGAAATGAGAGCGGCAAACATGCCGGTCAAAAGTCCCGCCTTTTTTCCGAGCGCAAGCCCGGTGATAATGACTATCGCGGTCGTCGGCTTGACGTAAGGCAGCGCGGCAAAGGCGATACGCCCGACCGCTGCGGCGGCGGACATGACGGCGATCAAAACCGTCTCGGAGATCAGTTTATCCTTATTCATCGGAAACCTCCAGATCGCGCAGCGTTACACAGCCGTCGATAATACCGCGCGTCATTCTTAAAACGGAAGAGCCGCAGTAAAGATTGTCGGAGAAAAACGCTCTGCGACTGTCGTCGGCGGGTATCGAGCCGTTAAAGAGAAAAGCGGCGCGCGAAGCGTTTTCAGCGGCGAACTCAACGTCGTGTGTCACACATATGACAGCCTTGCCGTCTCTTACAGCTTTTTTAAGGATAGCGGCAAAAGCGTCTCTGCAAAGACTGTCAAGGCCGCTTGTAGGCTCGTCAAGTAAAAGAAGGTCGGGAGATGACGTCAAAAGCATGCACAGCGCCGCCCTTTGCATCTCTCCCGCGCTGAGATCGTAAGGGTGCCTAAGTAATAATTCTCTGAGGCCGAGTTCATCAATAAGCTCCGAATTATTTTTACCGTCTCCGAGACATTCGGAAAGAGTGTCATATAAAAACATCGGCATGACATTTTGAGGAAGATAAGCTATATTTATCCCGTTTTTTCGTTTTATCTTTCCGTAGATCGGTTTTAACGCCCCGGCAATAAGCCGAAGTAGCGTAGTCTTGCCGGAACCGTTAGCCCCCAAAATACAAAACAGCTCTCCCCTGCCTACCGAAAAGCTCAGATCGCTCAAAATCTCTCCCGATCTGTCATATGCAAATGAAACATGCTTCGCTTCAATAAGCGTTTCGCCCGCTTTTGTCATCTCTTCGGCGCGGAGTTTAAATCTGTCAACGTTTTTAAGTAAAAAGTCTCTGCCGTCCGAAATCGTGACGGGAATTTCTTGTTTGGTACCTAACGAATAAAGTCTGACCGGCGCGGGGAGATTGTCGATAAGCTTAGGGAATGAACGGCAGATCCTTTCAGCTACCTCCCGCGGGGAGCCGTCGGCGATTATCTCACCCTTATCGAGATATATCACCCTGTCGGCTGTTTCAAATATATCGTCAAAGCGGTGCTCCGTCATTATTACCGTGATACCGAGCTCGCGTTTCAGCCTTAGGAGAAGCGACATGAGGCGCGAAGACGATACCGGAGAAAGCTGCATCGACGGTTCGTCGAGGATTATAAGCTCGGGACGCATGGCGCAAATCGCGGCGACATTGACTATTTGTTTTTCTCCGCCCGACAATTCGCTCAAATTTTTGCTTAAAATCTTTTCAAGCCCGAAAAACATTGACGTTTCGGCGATCCGCTTTGCCGTTTCGGAGGGCTTGAAGCCGGTATTTTCAAGTCCGAACGCAAGCTCACGGTATACCGTATCGCATACCTGCTGTGCTTCGGGCGATTGGGAACAAAATCCGATCTCACATGATGCGCGGACGTCCGAAAGCTCCTTTATGTTTTCTTCTTTAAATAATAAGGTACCTTCCGATTTTCCTTTCGGAGCTACCGCAGGCTTCAGATTTTTTAAAAGCGTGGTCTTTCCGCTTCCCGACACGCCGCATACAAGCACAAGCTCTCCGGAATTTACCGAAAAGCTTATGTCTTTTAATGCCCGCTCTTTTTCGCCGGGATATGTGAATGAGAAATTCCGCGCTTCTGTTATTTTCAATTTGTCCTCCGTAAGCTGTTTATTTATAATGATCTTTAATTATTATCAGACAGGTTTTCTTTTGTTCCAAATGATTTTTTGAGCCGTTTCATTGACTGTCGGTAAAAGCATTATCCCCGCAAAAGCGAAATAAAACATCCATGTCTGCCACGTCATTTCCGGAGCGGAAAGGATGGGATAGACGTTGTAATAATAGCCGGACGCCTTTGAAACGATCAGTAAGGCGATACAAACCGCATAGACCGACAGGGCAATACAGTCATAGCTTCTCATCTTATACGGCGCAAGCCTTTTCGGGCGGCAGACGCCGTAACCTCTCGCGCGCATTGAGGACGCCGTTTCGAGCGACATTTCAAGGCTTTGAAAGACGACAGCCGTGATATCCTTTAAAACCGCGTGTTTTTCTTTATCGTTTCCGTTTATCTTTCTAAGGATCCTGACTTCCTCCATGCGGTCGAGCATTTTAGGTATCAGCCCTATTATCATGCTTATGATAAGCGCCAAATACGGTGATATCCTGCCGAAAAGAAAGACAGTTTCATCGGGTCCTATCATTTCGCCGAGACAACCTGCCCAAATCATCGCGGCTGTCAGGGATATTATCGAAAACGCGCCGTACATAACTGCCTCCAGAGTCACGGAATGGTCAAAAAAGTTAAACAGTACCGTTACTCCGTTGCCGCTGAACAACGCGTTAAGGACTATCAGAGGTATAAAAAACGGGAGCGTGACCTTGAAGAGCATGAGTGATTTTTTTAAAAATCCGAACTCAGCCGCCGCAAGGAGCGCAAAAACAAGCGACGCCGGCGACAGCACCGGATTTATCTCGGACGACGCCAGCGCGACCGCCGTTAAAAGGGCGGCAAAGAGGACAAGCGGATGAAGTTTTCCGACTCTGTATTTCATCTATTTACCAATCGAGCTTCTTAACGTCGCCGTTTTTCACCGTGTAATGAAACTCGATCTTATCTCCGTTTTTAAGATGGTATTGATCGACGGACACCTGCGGAAATTCGCCGTTTACGCTGTACAGCCAGCCGCTCGTGCCTCCGCAGTCCTTTTCGTTGAGACCGCCGATACCTTTGATATAATTTCTTTGGGCATTCAAAGCGATGCCGTTTTTATCGAGAACTTTTTTAAGGACGGACAAAACCGTCTCGCCGTCCGATATTTCGGCAGAGGACGTTTTAAGGATAACGCCATCCTCCGGTATTATCTTATTATAGCCCGCTTTATCGCGGATGCCGTAATCGACGGCGTTCTTGCAATTTATCGAGATAGTGACCTCGCTCGCCGTTTTTTCCGTCTTGTTCGCGGCAGTCGTTTTTTTGATCGGCTCAATATAGTTGTTGTCGAGCGTAATATCGCCGCCGGAATCATAACCGGGATCAGGCGAAGATCCCGTGCCGCCGTTTGACGAGGTCGTATTGTACCGCATGGCCGAGGCGCCGTTATTTTTTGTCGTAGCGACACCGCCGCCCGAAGGCTTTGAGGCGTTATTTGTATTCGCGGCGGGCGTAGTATTTGCGGAGGTCGTTTTGCCGCTCTCTGTCGACGATGCGGGAGACTTTGCGGTCGCAGGCTTTTGTGTCTCTCTTTTAGCCGTTGTGCCGGGCTTTATCCCGCCCGAGGTCGGCTTGACTGTCGTCGACGTCGTCGCGGCAACTTCCGTCTTTTGTTTTAATGAGGTCGATGTGACGGCCGCCTTTGACGTAGGCGCTTTTTCCGGCTTTTTATCGGTCTTTTTTTCGGTTTTTGATGTCTCAGTTAAAGTCGTCTTTTCAGACGACGCGGCCTCGGTCGTTTCATTTTCCTCGGAAGTTTCCTTATCCGTTTCGGCGGCGCTTTCGGAAAAGTCGGTCACGCTCTCCGAAAGCTCGGTCGTAAGACTTTCCGACATTATAACGGTACTTTCCGTCAGGCTTTCCGTATTATCGGCAGCCTTTTTATCTACACAGCCGAAAAGGAGGACTATCACAAGGACAGGTATTACCGATTTTAAAAATTTTTTCATTTTACCGCCTCCGGATAAGGTTTTATTCGATCACGGCGCCCGCGGGAAACGGACGCCGCTTTTTTTGACAATTTGAAGCGCTCATTGTATTTTTAGAATATTGAAGTTACCTTGTCGATGGCGTTATAGAAGCCTCTGACAACCGCGCAAAGGATCTTCGCAAGGAAGGGGATATGCTGTCCGATCCAACTGCCAATGATCTTTGCACAGACCTCATCCTGACGGCTCATGTCGTAAACGCCGGGCATACCCTTAGTAAACCTTGAATATGAAGCAAGTGCGCAAAGCATCTGGTAGCCAGTCATGATGTTTGACGTGCCGTCATAGCAGCGCGCTCCGCCGTCCTCATTTATAAAGGTCGAAAGGTTTGTAAGCATCGTGTTTTCGCCCTTTTTGAACTCCGAGGAGCAGGGATCGATACCGATGCAGCAAAGTCCCATTATGACCTGTGAGGCGCTTTCCGCGCTCTCTCCCCAATCGCCGAAGCCGGCGCTGTCGAGCTGTTTTGTCTTAAT
>JAILLJ010000155.1 GCA_024693205.1 Clostridiales bacterium
CCTCTGAAAATTCTCGTGCATTCGTCTTGCGGGATCTTTTCCCGTCATATTTCACAAAAATGCTCGTCAATACACAAAGTATTGACTCCGCTTTTTGTTTCATCTGACTGGATCAGATGCTCCCGCCGCCGGTGGCGGATGAAGGGAGTATCTGATCAGGAAGAAACAAGAAGTGATGCGAGCGCTCCAAGCGAAGCATCACGACTATGTTTCTGACCGAAAAAAATCTCCTCGCAATCCGAATGCGTCGAATATTTAGAGATTCCCTCTATAAAATCACGAAAGGAATTTACGAAAGGAAACGGCTTTTGCCGGAAAACGGATATGGAATATATTGACGGCGGAGTATGTGCCGCAAAGGGCTTCAAGGCTTCGGGAATACATTGCGGAATAAGGAAAAATAAAACAAAAAAGGATCTTGCGCTGATATTGAGCGAGGCGCCCGCGAGCGCCGCGGCGACATATACTACCAATCTCGTGAAGGGCGCTCCCATAGAGGTGACAAAAGAGCACCTTAAAAACGGAACGGCTCAGGCGGTCATATGCAACAGCGGTATCGCAAATACATGTAACTCCGACGGCATAGAAAAGGCGAACATGATGTGTAAATTCGTCGAAGAGTCGCTGGGTATAAGCGAAAACGACGTTGTCGTGGCGTCGACGGGAGTGATCGGACAGCCGCTTGACGTTGAGCCTATTAAAAACGGCATGGACGAGCTTATAAAAAATCTCGGCGACAACAGCCGTGACGCGTGCTCAGCGATCATGACTACCGATACGGTCATAAAGGAGGTCGCGGTGTCATTTGAAGTCGGAGGAAAGAAGTGCGCTGTCGGCGGCATCGCCAAAGGCTCGGGAATGATACATCCCAACATGGCGACCATGCTCGTGTTCCTTACATGTGACGCATCTATTTCCCCGGAAATGCTTCAAAAGGCGGTCAGCGCCGACATAAAGGACACGTTCAACATGATAAGCATCGACGGCGATACGTCGACGAACGATATGGTCGTCGTCCTTTCAAACGGCATGGCGGGAAACGAAACGATAACCGCGGACGGCGAGGACTTTGAAAAGTTCAAGGCGGCTTTGAACGCCGTTACGAAGCGCCTTTGCAGGATGATAGCAAAGGACGGAGAGGGCGCGTCAAAGCTGATCGTCTGTAATGTAACGGGAGCCGCGGACACGGAAAACGCCAAGAAAGCCGCTAAAGCGGTGATATGCTCTAACCTTACAAAGGCCGCGATGTTCGGTTCTGACGCCAACTGGGGCAGAGTGCTTTGCGCAATAGGCTACAGCGGAGCGGACGTCGACGTCAATAAGATAGACGTTTCCTTTAAGTCCGAGGCCGGAAGCATCGACGTTTGTAAGGACGGAATGGGTATCGGCTTCAGCGAGGAAAAGGCAAAGGAGATCCTCCTTAAAGACGAGATAGAAATAAATATCGAGCTTAATTCGGGCGACAAGACGGCGACGGCGTTCGGCTGCGATCTTACATACGATTACGTAAAAATAAACGGAGATTACCGCACATAAAAGGGGATATCGTAATGGACTTTACTAATAAAGAGAGAGCGGAAGTGCTTATCCAGGCGCTTCCCTACATAAAAAAATATAACAATAAAATAATTGTCATAAAATACGGCGGCAACGCCATGCTCAGCGAAGAGCTGAAAAAATCGGTCATGAGCGATATCGTCCTTCTGACGCTTATCGGGATAAAGGTAGTTCTTATCCATGGCGGCGGGCCGGAGATATCCGATCTTCTCAAAAAGATCGGCAAAAAGACCGAGTTCGTCGACGGACTGAGAGTTACCGACGCCGAGACGGCCGAAACGGTACAGATGGTCCTTGCGGGAAAGATAAATAAAAAGCTCGTCAATATCATCGGCTCGGTCGGCGGCAAGGCGATAGGACTCAGCGGCATAGACGGTCAGATGATAAGAGCGGAGATAAAGGACGAGAAGCTCGGCTTTGTCGGAAGCGTTACTAAAATAAATCCCCAGCCTATATGGGACGTTCTCGACAAGGGCTATATCCCCGTTATATCTACGCTCGGCTGTGACAAGCAGGGGAACGTATACAACATCAACGCCGACTCCGCGGCTTCAAAAATAGCCGGAGCGATAGGCGCCGTAACGATGATAAACATGACCGACATACCGGGACTTTTAAGAGACGTGAACGACGATTCGTCGCTCATCTCCACAGTAAACGTCAGCGAGATACCGTTTCTTGTCGACGAGGGCGTTATCAGCGGAGGAATGATCCCAAAGGTGGAATGCTGTGTCGAGGCCATAAACTGCGGAGTTAAAAAGGTGTTTATCATCGACGGCAGAGTGCCCCATTCGATAATAATAGAGATCCTTACCGACGAAGGTATGGGTACGATGTTTGTAAAGTAACGGGAAGTGAATAATATGGATATCAAGCAAAAGGATAAACAATATATCGCCAATACTTACGCGCGCTTCGACGTCCTTTTTACAAAGGGCAAGGGGTCGTATCTCTTTGACGAGACGGGCAAAAAATATATCGATCTCGGAGCGGGCATCGCCGTAAACAGCTTCGGCATTGCAAACGACGAGTGGATAAAGGCCGTGACTAATCAGCTCGGAACGCTGTCTCACGTCTCAAACCTCTATTATTCCGAGCCGCAGGTGAAGCTTGCCGAAACGCTCTGTAAAAGAACGGGAATGAAAAAGGTGTTTTTCGGAAATTCCGGAGCGGAGGCAAACGAAGCGGCGATAAAGGCGGCGAGAAAGTATTCGTCCGATAAACACGGCGACGAAAGCCATAATACTATTATCACCCTTAAAAACAGCTTCCACGGAAGGACCGTAACGACGCTTTCCGCGACGGGACAGGATGTTTTCCATAAGGATTTCGGCCCCTTTACCGAGGGCTTTGTATACGCCGACGCGAACGATCTCGACAGCGTAAAAAAATCAGCCGATGAAAACGACTGCTGCGCCGTTATGATGGAGCTTATCCAGGGCGAGGGCGGAGTAGTCCCGCTCGAAAGGGACTTCGTTAAGGGCGTCGAAAAGCTCTGTAAGGAAAAGGATATGCTTCTTGTCATCGACGAGGTACAGACAGGAAACGGCAGAACGGGACAGCTTTACTGTTATATGGATTACGGGATAAAGCCCGATATCGTGACGACCGCAAAGGGG
>JAILLJ010000085.1 GCA_024693205.1 Clostridiales bacterium
CCTCGCGCCGAACGCCGTAAATACCGACGACGTCAAAATAAGCGCCGCCGCCAAGATCATCATCAGCTTTTTCATTGTTTTCCTCCCTCGGCAAAAAACGATTTTAAAATGATCGCAGTCCATCCGATTTTATCCTGATACGATTTTAACATTTTTTCATTACATGTCAATAGCGCAGATGTAAAATAATTTCTTCCAGCGAGCAAAAGACTTCGCGGAAGTGATCCGTAATTTTTTTCGTTTTATTCAAATTAAAAAACAAATTTCGATTTTAGGTGTTATAATTATCGTATACTTATTTCAAGGAGAGATAAAATGGACATAAAAAAGCTTCTTGACAGTATTTCGGTCGGTATAAGCGCCGTACCGCTTCCCGATCACGACTGCAACAACGGCGTACTTTTAAGGCTTTTTTCACCGGCAAACGAAAGCGACATGGAAAAAGCTCTTGAAAACGCGCTTTCAAGCGGTTTTTCGGTATATTCCGAAAACGAGATTGAACATAACAGATATGTCACCTTAACTAAAGAAAAGACATTTCTCCATATATATTTCATTCCCTCCGAGAAAAAGCTCCGTCTGATCGCCGACGGATTTACTTTGCCGTTCCCGAAGGATAAAACGGACGTCGCCCGAAAGGCCCCCGTCACGCTTTGGATGTTTGAAACGGATCATACATATATCGACTGCGGCATGTGCTTCGTAATACGCTGTGCGGACAACAGCTTTTTCCTCATCGACAGCGGCCATTTCCTTCAGCTTAACGACCACAAAAGGCTTTACCGCTTCCTTCGCGAAAGGACTCCCGACGGAGAAAAGATCGTTATAAACGGCTGGTTCATCACCCACGCGCACGACGACCACGTCTGTAAATGTATCGACTTCATCGCCGAAAAACACAGCGACGTCTCCGTTGAGGCGTTTTATTACAACACCGTCTGTCCCCGCGGAAAATACAGCGAATACTGGGGCGAAGAAAATATCGTCTATATGGAGGCGTTTGACGACGCCGCCGAAAAGAGCGGGATCCCGATAGTAAAGCTCCACTCGGGACAGCGCCTTTATATAAGAGGTCTTACGATAGACGTACTTTGCACGCACGAGGACGTCTATCCGAAAAGCCTTGAGGACTACAACAATTCGTCGACGGTACTTATGATAGAGGCCGAAGGATGCAGGATATGTATTCCCGGAGACGCAGGAGACAGAGAAGACGAATGCCTGATGAACAGATTCGGCGAAAAGACTCTTCGCTGCGACGTGATGCAGCTTGCACATCACGGCCATTTCGGCTTATCATCAGGTTTTTACAAAGCGGCAAACGCCAAGATTGTCCTTGTCCCAAACACTCAGGTGATATTTGAAAAGGATTTGTCGTCCATAGAAGCAAGCCGCGTTGCACTGTCGCTCTCCGACAGCCACCATATCGCGTCAAACGGCACGGTAGAGGTGCCTATCCCCTATTCGCCCGACACGGTACGCGTTTTGCCGGACGAGACGTTTGAAAACTTCGATCGGATAAAAGCGCTTTGGGGATATGAATATACGGACGAAAAAAAGCAGGAGCTGTTTGAGGGATTTTTAAAGAGAAGCGGACTTCCCGACTTCAAGGATATCAAGCCCTGAGCCGTATCCCGTTTTTTCCGACCGCAAACGGTTGTATAGAAAATCCGATAAAAAAGGAACGAACACGTATTGTTGTCCGTTCCTGATTTTTTATATTATAATAAGCAAAACTCAAAAGACGACGTTTCTGCTGATAAAATATCCCGGAATTGCGACAAAGGCGAAAAACGCGAGGCTGATAAGAGTAAAGACGGCGATGAACTTCATGCCGTTTTTCGGATATTCGCGGACATAGATGCGGTAATTTATGACCGACGCAAGGGAGCCTATCAGCGTACAAAGTCCCGCCGAATCGAGCCCGTAGAGAAGCGCTCCGATGTTTTTTGAAAACGGATAAAGCACGATGCTCGCGGGGACGTTTGATATCACCTGGCTTAAAAGGATGCTCCAAACGTATTCCCTGTCGGCGACCGACGATCTCAAAAAGCCCGACACCGTCCCGTTTGACGCTATTGACGAGGAAAACACAAAGAAGCATAAAAAGGTCAGAAGCAGGATATAGTCCGTTTTTAAAAGAAGCTTCCTGTCGGTAAAAAGAACGACGAGCGCGACGGCGGCCGTTATGTACGGCCAGAGCGACGTCCTGCTGACTATCGCGGCGATTATCACGGCGAAAAGGCAGAGATAAACGACCCTGTAGCGCCTTCTGTCCTTTTTCCATTCTCCCCAGACTCCGCTGCTGTTGAGAAGCGTCTTTTCTCTTATATCCTTTCGATATAGAAAGAGTACGAACAAAACGAGAAGGCCGGCAGACATTATCCAGATCGGGAACATGTATGAAACAAATCTCGCCGCCGAAACGCCCGACTGTCCGTAGATAAAGAGATTTTGCGGACTTCCGAACGGCGTCAGGAGCGAGCCGCGTACCGCGGCGATATTTTCCATAGAGATCACGGGGAGGATATATTTTTCTTTATCCGCCGCCCTGAAAAGAACGATCGTCAGCGGCACAAATACTATCAGCGACACGTCGTTCGTCACGAACATTGACGAAAAGAACACCCCGAAAACAAGAAACAGTGAAAGCCCCGCCATCGTTCCTATCTTCCCCGAAAGGCGCAGAACGGGACGGAATATGTTTTCTTTTTTAAAGCCCTCGAGCACCGTCAGCATCATAAAGAGCGTCGCAAGCGTATGCCAGTCTATCTCTTTTATAAGCGTCATGGACGGCGGGGTAATGATAAGCGCCGCTGCCGCCGCCAAAACCGAAACGGTCAGCATAGGCTCTTTTTTAAGAAACGCAAAAGCTTTTTTCATTCCTGTTTTATCTCCGAAATATTATCAATATCCGAAAAAAGCTGTGACGCTCGACTGACGTCACAGCTTTTTAAGCTCACATTTTATCTCTTGTACTTTCTTCTTATCTTCATCGTCGTCGTCTTCGGAAATTCGCTGTCACGGATCGAAAAGCTCGTTATCCTCTTCCATGACGGCATGTTGTCGTTAAACTCAGCCACATCGTGAGCAAGGTTGTCCTCGCACTCGGGATATTCCTCGGTATCAAGGAAAAATTCGGCGACGATCTTGTTCCTGCTCTGTGAGACTATTACCTCTTTTATATAGTGGTAACGCTGCATGAGCTTATCTTCAAGCTCCTCGGGCGAAACGTTTTTGCCGTTTTTGGTGACGATAAGATTTTTCTTCCTTCCGACAAAGAACAAAAATCCGTCCTTGTCGATCCTTCCGTAATCGCCGGTCTTGAACCAGTCGCCGTCAAATACCTTGGCAGTCTCCTCCGGGTCCTTGTAATAGCCGACCATGACGTTGCTTCCCTTTACATATATCTCGCCGACGCCGTCGTCGTCGGGATCGACGATCTTTATCTCATTACAGGGAAGCGGAAGTCCGACGCTGCCGAATTTAAAGTTATTCATCCTGTTGGCGGTAACGGCGGGAGAACACTCCGTGATGCCGTAGCCGTTAAGCACCTGAATACCTAAATCGTAAAGTCCCTTTTCGTATTCGATATCTATCGCCGCGCCTCCGCAGACGATAAGCTCAAGACAGCCGCCGAGTTGATCGTGTATCTTCTTGAATATCGTTCTCCTCTTGTCGATACCGAATTTCATAAGTAAACGGCTTATTACCACCGCCGCCTTAAGTCCCTTGTCGAGTCCTTGCTTCTTCGCTGACTTCCATACTTTTTTATATATCGTTTCGACAACGAGCGGAACTCCCGAGAAGTTTTGGGGATGGTATGTCTGGAAATCGTGGAGAAGGTTTTTAAAGCTTGAACATATATATCCGTATTCGATGCAGATGAATGCGGAAAAAATGGTCGATACCCATGAATATGTGTGATTGAGCGGGAGGAAGCCGACCGAGTTTTTACCGTGGAGCACCTGACACGACGCCACGACGTCGGCGGCAAGATTGCCGTGAGAGAGCATTACTCCCTTGCTCTTGCCCGTCGTTCCGGATGTAAAAACGATACACGCCAGATCATTGGGCCCTACCTTGACGTCGGTAAACGAGCTGTCGCCGCTTTCGAGAAGCTTTTCGCCCTCTTTGATTATATCGTCGAATTCGCTCATGCAGATGAACCTTTCGACGGTCATTCCCGGAGCGTTTTTGATCTCGTCAGCCGCCGGGGAATACATCTCGGAATATATGAGCGCCTTGCAGTCGCCGAAAACGACCTGTTCCGAAAGCTCGTCGGGCGGAAGCTTCGGGTCGAGCGGAACAAAGACGTTTTTTCCGAGGATCGTCGCGAAATACGCGGCTATCCAGTCGTATGAGTTTTCGCCGATCAAGGCGATATGGCAGTCCTTAAGACCTATCGAATAGAAATATGTGCCGAGACAATTTATATCATGCCAAACGTCGTTGAACGTCTTTGTATGCTCAACGCCGTCTTTATGGAATATAAATAACTGTTTATCCTGTCCCTTGCCGACTCCGTGTTTGACAAGATCTTTTATATTATCTACGGACGGAACGTCGTCGTAAAAAATTTCTTTAACCTTTTTGTTTTTCAAATCCACATCTCCAATCCGTCAAAAGATAAGAAGAATATATAAAACAAATCAAAATGTCAAAATTATAAAATCCCTACTGTAATCATCCGTAATGAGACTTATAGAGTATATCACAAGGTTTTATTTTTTTCAACAAAAATTTTTAAAACACTGTTTTTATAAAACTGATATTGCATTTTTATTCAAGACGTGGTATAATTCGCTTAATGCCTTAAAAAAATAAAAGGAGTGGGTATATTTTGGAACTTTTTGCTTTTGTCCTTTACTTCGTGGTCATTATCGGAATAGGAATCGTTTTCTTCCTTAAAACAAGATCCGGCGGAGAAAAGGATTACTTCCTCGGCGGACGTTCGATGGGTCCCTGGGTCACCGCCATGTCGGCGCAGGCGTCGGATATGTCCGGCTGGCTTCTGATGGGACTTCCCGGAAGCATTTTGGCGTTCGGCTTGGGTCAGGTCTGGATAGGCATCGGTCTTGCGATCGGCACTACGCTCAACTGGATCCTGGTCGCATCGAGACTGCGCCGCTTCTCAAAGGTCGCTAACGACTCAATAACGCTTCCCCAGTATCTCGCAAACAGGTTTGCCGCTACCAATCCCGCGCTTCAGATAATCTGCGCGGTCATCTTCCTTATTTTCTTCACCATCTATGTCGCCTCGGGTTTTGTCGCGGGCGCAACGGTCTTTACGTCGGTCATCCCGTCGCTCGCCGGAAAAGAAGGCGTTGCGATGATAATATTTGCGGCGATCATAATCGTTTATACGTTCCTCGGCGGTTACAAGGCTGTCTGCTGGACGGACTTCTTCCAGGGACTTATGATGCTCGTGGCTCTTTTGGCTGTCCCCATCATAATGATCGCCTCCGGCAACTTTGATAAATCACTTGCAGATGTCCCCGTCACTTCGGCGTCCGGCGCGGAATATGCATTTACCGGCAACCTCTTTACCGCGTCTTGGCAGGATATCGTTTCGGGACTTGCATGGGGACTCGGCTACTTCGGAATGCCCCACATCCTCGTTCGTTTCATGGGCATCAAGAAAGCAAGCCTCGTTAAAAAGTCGGCTTCTTTTGCTATAATTTGGGTCTTCCTTACTCTCGGCGCTTCGGCTCTCCTTGCCGTTTTAGCTCGTTACTATGTACTTGCCGACGGAACGTCGTTCGGCCAGAAGCTCCTTGAGATGGACGCTCAGAAGACCGTATTCATCGAGCTTTCACACCTTCTCTTCCCGGCGTTCATAACCGGACTTCTTCTCTCCGCCATCATCGCGGCGGCAATGTCAACAGCGGATTCACAGCTTCTTGTCGCGTCCTCATCCTTCACAAGCGACATCTATAAGCCCGTATTCCGTAAAAACGCCTCCGACAAGGAGACGCTTTGGGTCGGCAGAATAGTCGTTCTCATCGTCGCGATAGTCGCTTACATCATCGCTTCGAGCAAGGGCAAAGGCGCTCAGGCGATAATGGAAATGGTCGATAACGCTTGGGGCGGCTTTGGCGCGGCGTTCGGCCCCGTCATCCTCTTCTCGCTTTTCTGGAAGCGCTTTACATACCGCGGAGCTATCTGCGGCGTAGTCGGCGGAGCGGTAGTCGATATCATTTGGCTCCTCTTCCTTTCCGGACCTACGGGCGTTTACGAGCTTCTTCCGGGCTTCGTAGCCGGTGTTATCTTCTGCCTTGTAGGCTCGCTCCTCGACAAAAAGCCCTCTGAGGAGGTTTGCGCTATTTACGAAAAAGCAACGGCTCCCGAAGCAGAGGACGAATAATATTACATCTTAATTCTTTACGCGGATCGCGGCAGAAATGCCGCGATCCGTTTTTTGTTAAACAGTATTCAAAATTTACGCTTGACATATACCCCCATTGGGTATATTATATATTCAGCGGTATGAAAGGAATGTGATACGAAATGGATAATAATAATGAAGATATCGCCCCTATCCCCTGCTGTCATGAATGCGGCAAGGGGTTGCACAGTCACAAGCACCGCTCTGAAACGGAACAAAAAACGCTCCTTAACCGACTCCGCCGCATCGAGGGACAGATACGCGGGATCGAAAAGATGGTGGAAAACGAGGCGTATTGTCCCGATATTTTAACTCAGGTGGCGGCGGTCAACTGCGCTCTGAACAGCTTCAACAAGGAGCTTTTGGCGGAGCATATCCGCACATGTGTCGCCGAGGATATTCGCATCGGCAATGACGAAACTATTGATGAGCTTGTCAGGCTCACTCAAAAACTTATGAGATAAGAGGGCAATATTTTGGATAAATACAAGGTGACCGGAATGAGCTGCGCCGCGTGTCAGGTGCGCGTCGAAAAAGCTGTCTCCGCAGTCGAAGGCGTAAAAAGCTGCAGCGTCAGCCTCCTCACAAACTCGATGTCGGTCGAGGGAACGGCGTCTCCCCTTGAGATCGTCAAGGCGGTCGAAAAAGCGGGCTACGGTGCGTCGCCGGAAGGCGGCAAAAAGCCTGATAACGAAAACGCCGACGAAGAATTAAAGGACGTCGAAACGCCGAAGCTGTTTCGCCGCCTCATATCATCCTCGTCAGTTCTGATAATATTGATGTATTTTTCGATGGGACACATGATGTTTAATTTCCCCGTCCCGCCGATATTTGAAAACAGCGTTTGTTTATGTATTTTTCAGATGCTCCTTTCGCTCGCTGTTCTCATCATAAACAAGGATTTCTTCATCCGCGGCTTCGGCGCCGTGCTTCATAAAAGCTCAAACATGGACACGCTCGTCGCTTTAGGCTCGTCGGCTTCGTTTTTATACAGTCTTACATCTCTCTTTCTTATGGCGTACGCCATGGGAAACGGCGACGGAGAAACAGTCCGAAAAATATCAATGACCCACATCTGGTTTGAATCGGCGGCGATGATACCGACGCTCATCACCATAGGCAAAACGCTCGAATCGTATTCAAAGGGCAGAACGACCGACGCGCTCAAAGATCTTATAAAGCTCAGGCCGAAAACGGCCGTAGTTATTAAAGACGGCGAAGAAACGGAAATACCGATAGACGACGTCAAGGTCGGCGACATATTTGTCGTAAAGCCCGGAGAAAACATCCCCGTAGACGGCGTCGTCACGGAAGGCATAACCTCGGTGAACGAATCGGCGCTGACGGGCGAAAGCATCCCCGCGGATAAAAATGAGGGCGACGAGGTCTCGGCCGCGACGAATAATCTTACGGGCTATGTTAAATGCCGCGCGCTGAGAGTCGGCGAGGACACGACGCTGTCACAGATAATCAAAACCGTTTCCGATGCGGCGGCCACGAAGGCGCCGATAGCGAGGATAGCCGACAAGGTCTCGTCGGTATTCGTCCCCGCCGTCATCTGTATAGCGCTCCTTACATGTATCGGATGGCTGATAGCAGGGAAAAGCTTCTCGTTCTCATTTACTCGCGCCGTCTCGGTGCTTGTTATAAGCTGTCCGTGCGCGCTCGGTCTTGCGACGCCCGTTGCGATAATGGTCGGAAACGGCGTCGGAGCAAAATCGGGAATACTGTTTAAAACAGCCGCTTCGCTCGAATCCTGCGGCAAAGCGGAGATCGTCGTACTCGACAAGACGGGCACAGTCACCAAAGGCGCTCCGGAGGTGACAGACGTCATCCCCGCAAACGGCGTTTCAAGTGAAAGACTGCTTGAAGCCGCATATTCTCTCGAAATAAAAAGCGAGCATCCCCTCGCTAAAGCGATATCGTCATACGGGGAAACGCTCGGACTTGAAGCGATAGAAACGACGGATTTCAAAATACTTCCCGGAAACGGGCTTACCGCCGTATGTAATAACAAAACTCTTTCCGGCGGCAATCTTTCGTTTATCGGCGGTATAAATGATATACCGAAGGAACTTCTTAAAAGATCGGAGGAGCTTTCAAACGAGAGCAAGACGCCGCTGTTTTTTGCCGAAGGAGACGAGATACTCGGCGTTATCGCCGCCGCCGACGCGATAAAGGACGAAAGCAAAGAGGCCGTCCGTCAAATGAAAAGCTTAGGGCTTCGCGTCATAATGCTGACGGGCGACAACGAAAAGACCGCAAACGCCGTCGGCAAAAAGGCAGAAATAGACGAGATCATCGCCGGCGTTCTCCCGAACGGCAAAGAGGAAGTCATAAGAAGGCTCCGCAAGGAGGGCAAAACGGCAATGGTCGGCGACGGCATAAACGACGCTCCGGCGCTGACGAGCGCCGATATCGGCATAGCGATAGGCGCGGGCACAGACGTCGCCGTCGACGCCGCGGACGTCGTGCTGATGAAAAGCAGGCTGACAGACGTGCCCGCCGCGATACGCCTCAGCAGAGCTGTCATAAGAAATATACACGAAAACCTCTTTTGGGCGTTTTTCTATAATATCATTTGCATACCTCTTGCGATAGGACTTTATCAGGTGCTTTTCGGGCTCGGCTTTGAAATGAAGCCCGCGGTCGGCGCGGCGGCAATGAGTCTCTCATCCGTCACGGTATGTCTCAACGCTTTAAGGCTGAATCTGTTCAAACCGTTCTTTGCCGGCAGGGATAAACCCCTTCACCGAAGAAATAATAAAAACAAGAATACAAACGATACGGAGGAAAAGGAAATGACAAAGACAATGGTCATCGAGGGCATGATGTGTCCTCACTGCGAAGCGGCTGTCAAAAAGGCGCTCGAAGGAATCGAGGGAGTCAGCGCAACCGATGTAAGCCACGAAAAGGGCACAGCTGTCGTGACGCTCGTAAAAGACGTCCCTGACGATATGCTCAAAAAGGCGGTCGAAGACAAGGACTACAAGGTCGTCTCGGTTTCATAACGCCGAAAACGCCGAAAACAAACCGGCACATCGCCCGTTGCTGCGATGTGCCGGTTTGTTTTTCTTTTATGGTAAAGTACTTACATTCAATATTATGCCCCCGGATGGGACAATATGATAATACATTATTTTCGCCCGGATGTCAATATATTCGGGAATAAAAAAGAAAATTTTTTTACAATTTATTAACTTGTGTTTTTTAACACGGCATGATATAATTCCTTTATAGGAGTGATCGCTGATGAAAAAGACTATAGCTTTGATATTATGCGTTTTTATTTCGCTTACCGCTATTCTTATGGGCTGTGAGAAAAAGGACGGCACGGATGACGTTACCGAAACGGCGCGCGAAACCAAGTCGTTCGACACAGAGGGCGAAATGAACAAAGACCTCGGCTTCAGTGTCGCCGTTCCCGAAGACGTCGACGTAAAATCTTTCGGCACCCTTGACGGCAAGGACTCCGATATGGAGCTTAATTATTTCGGCCTCCCCGTACTTTATCGCACAAGCAAAAACATTTACGGCTATAAGCTCGCGGGACTCGGCTCCGACGATTTTGAAAGCGCGGCAAAGATCGTCGACCTCGGAAAGATCCAGGGCTCGATAAATCAGACCGCCGACGGCGGCACGATCGTCTTTTGGTCGTCCGGCTACCTCAACTATGTTCTTTGGACGGAAAGGGCCGGCGCCAAGGAGCTTATCGTACAGCTCGCTTCCGCTATAATCGACGAAGTAACGGGCGAGGACGAGACAGAAACGACCGAAAAAGCCGATAAAAAAGACAGTAAGAAGTCCGATAAAAAAGACGAAAAGAGCGCAAAGAAGGAAAAAACGACCGCCGCGTCAAAAGCTGCTACTGCCGCAAAATCTGAAAAGGCTTCTACGACCGCAAAAAAATCGTAAATCCGATCTTTTATCAAATAATACTAAACGTCATGCGGAAACGACGACGACCCCTCAGTCAGCCGCCTTGCGGCTGACAGCTCCTGCACAGGGGAACCGATAATTCCTCCCTTTACACAAGGGAGGCTTTTTTTATGTTTTTTATCGACTCGCCGATCAGCATTTTAAAGAGCGGCGCAACTCTGTCCGCCGTTTCCTTGACGTCGGCGTGACTGAGAGGCTTATCGGACAGTCCGCATCCGACGTTTGATATGCACGAGATACCGCACACCTTGAAGCCGCAGTGGTTTGCCGCGACAGCCTCGCACGCCGTGCTCATTCCCACGGCGTCGCCGCCCAATATACCGCACATCCTGACCTCATGCGGAGTCTCGTAATTCGGCCCCGTAAGCTGAACGTAAACGCCCTCGCGAAGAGCTATGCCGAGCTTTGACGCAGTATCGCGTAAAGTTTCGCAAAGCTGCTTATTATATATTTCGCTCATGTCGGGAAATCTCGGTCCGAGTTCATCAACATTTTCACCGATAAGCGGCGACGGCACGAAATTCATTATCTGATCGGTTATCAGCATAAAGTCTCCCGCGTTAAATTCCCTGTTGACGCTTCCCGATGCGTTTGTCAGTAAAAGGATCTCGGCTCCCATCATCCTCATAAGCCGTATCGGAAGCACTACGTCGTTCATCGGATATCCCTCGTAATAATGGACTCTCCCCTGCATTATTACGACCGGCACGTCCCCGACGTGACCGAAAACGAACCTGCCCTTATGTCCCGAAACGGTCGAGACGGGAAAGCCCTCTATCTCGTGATAATCGACGACGGCCTCCTGCTTTATCTCATCGGCAAACGCCCCGAGACCCGATCCCAAAACGACGGCAACTTTCGGCACAAAGTCCGTCTTTTCTCTTACGCACTCAAGACATTTTTTAAGCCGCTCATATTCTCTGCTCATATAAAATCCTCACATGTTTTTTCTTGATTTTATCATACGGGAGAATTTATTTCAAGCTTCAAACGAACGGCGGCGTAAAATTTTCGACAGCGGTAATTATTTCAAAAGCCGTATTGACAAAAGAATTAAATCATAATACAATATGTATGATGCCATTCGAGCTTTAACGCCTAAAGGATACTGTGGTTTTAAAGCCGATGAGTCACGGCGGAAACGCCGCGGCTTCCCGTGTTTGGAAAGAATGACGGATTCCACAAGGGTGGGGTCTGTCATTTTTGGTTTTAACGGAGGAAAAAATATGAACCCCTTTATGTTTGACAATATCAAAAGCAACGTGGCATTCGCAAAGGACGCACAAAATCAAGCGGTATTCAAAAAGGAAACGCTGAGAAATTCAAAGGCTCTTTTGATAGGCGCCGGAGGTATCGGCAGTCCCGCCGCCCTCTATCTCGCGGGGATGGGCATCGGAAGGCTCGACGTCTGCGACGGCGATACGGTGGAAGTAAGCAACCTTAATCGCCAGATAATATATAATGTCGGCGATATCGGAAAGATGAAGGCGGAAGCGGCCGTCAACAGGCTGATAAAATTTGCGCCCGACTGCGAATTTCACTCCATAGGACGTTTTATAACCGACGAAAACGCCGATGAGATAATCGACGGGTACGATATCGTTTTGCTCTGTCCCGACAACAACAAAACGAGACTTGTCGCAAACAAATCCTGCGTCAAGAAAAAGATACCGGCTATAAGCTGCGGCGTCGAGATGACGGTAGGCAAAGTATATCTCTATGTCCCCGATAAGTCGCCGTGTATATCCTGCATCCTTGACCCTACCGAAAGCAAGGTCAAAAACACGGTTTCGGCCGCCGCCGGTATAGTCGCCGGCTTCGCCGTTTTAAGAGCGGCGTCCGCTCTTTGCGGATATACCGATAAAGCGGGAATAATGACCTTGATAGATATGAAAAAACAGATCTTCGACAATCTGCCGATGAAAATAAAGGCGGATTGTCCCGTATGCGGAGGGATAAACAATGTCCGATAAACTCTTAGGTTACATGGGAAAGGTGCTCTTTGTCGATCTGACAAAAAAAGAACACAGTCTTTACCCCTTCACCGACAGCGACAGGAAGAGAACGCTCGGCGGAAAGATCATGGCGGGAGATATCCTTCTCCGTCATATTAAACCCGGTATGAAGGCGTTCGACGAGGATAACTGGATCGTCATAACGACCGGACCTCTCACCGGCTGCGGCTGTCCAAACTCCTCGCGCTTCAATATTTCCACTATTTCTCCCCTGACAAATATCATAACCTCGTCAAACTGCGGCGGCGACTTCGGCTTGTCGCTCAAACGCGCCGGATACGACGCGCTTATCATAACGGGCAGAGCCGACGTTCCGACGACACTCAACATCACGGCGGACAGCGTGACATTCGACAGCGCTGAAGCGCTTTCCGGCCTTACGACGAGCGAAACTCAGGAAAAGCTCGGCGGAAAAAGCGGAAAACTCGTCATCGGCCCCGCCGGTGAAAACAAGGTGCTTTACGCATGTGTCTTTTCAAATGAGAGGACAGCGGGCAGAGGCGGCACGGGAGCCGTCTTCGGCGACAAAAACCTCAAGGCCGTGACCGCATTCGGAACTCTCGTCCCCGAAGTCGTCAACCGTGAAAAGCTTAAAAAGCTCAATGTCAAATGGACCCACACTTTAAAAACACATCCTTTGACCGGACGCCAGCTTCCGAAGCTCGGCACGGCGGGACTGATCGCCCCCATGCAGGCTCATAAGATTCTCGCGACGAAAAATTTCTCGGCAGGCCGCTTTGACAGCTTTGAAAAGGTGTCCGGCGAAGAGCTGGCGGAAAATCACCTTGTTTCAAACGCCGCCTGTACTACATGCGTTATACGCTGCGCCAGGATGGTAAACGTCGACAACAGGATAGTAAAAGGCCCCGAGCTTGAGATCCTCGGTCTGATGGGCCCCAACATCTTAAACGACGATATTGAAAAGATACTCGAATGGAACTATGTTATTGACGAGCTCGGCATGGACGCCATTTCGACCTCCGGCGTCATCGCCTTCGCAATGGAGCTTAAAGAAAAAGGCATGGCTGATTTCGGGCTCGAATTCGGAAGGACTGACAACATAACGGAGATACTCAAAAAGATCGCCGTCAGAGAGGGAGAATACACTCATCTCGCCGACGGCACAAAGAGGATGAGCGACCTTTACGGCGGAAAAGAATTTGCGATCCAATCAAAGGGCATGGAGCTTTCGGCATATGAGCCGAGACACGCCGTAGGCCAGGGGCTCGGCTACGCTACATCCAACCGCGGAGGCTGTCACCTCAACGCAG
>JAILLJ010000093.1 GCA_024693205.1 Clostridiales bacterium
CTTCGAGCTTTCGCTCGCTCTGATCGAATACGGCTTTTCCGTCTCCGAAATATACGCGACCGCTCAGCCGGAGTTTTACAGATATATCGATCGATTGGCGCTCGTCTCTCCCGACACGCGGATATACTGTAACCAGGATCCCTCGATGCTTTTTTACGGCATGGACGAGCCGCCCTTAAAAACAGACGTGACGCTCGGAAAGGATGCGGCGTTTTATCATCCGGAATGCCCCAATCTTCCCTTTAATTCCGACAGAAAGCCGTTCGGTTATCAGGCGGTCATAAAGCTTTTTAACGATCTTTTTGAGGTGCTTAAATGAAAGGCTTGAGAAAATATCTTACCCCGTTCGCTCCCGACCAGTCGGGCGCCGTCTCCGTCCTTTACTCTACGGGAGCGCTGACGGTCATCATCGACGCCGGCGGCTGCGCGGGAAATATCTGCGGATTTGACGAGCCGCGCTGGCACACGCAGAAAAGCGCCGTTTTCTCGGCTGGACTTCGCGATATAGACGCCATCCTCGGCAGGGACGACCTTCTCGTAAAAAAGGTCGAAGCCGCGGTGAGGTACGCGAGAATAAACGAAAACAATCCGGATGAGTTCAAATTTGTCGCGCTTGTCGGAACTCCCGTCCCCTCCGTCATCGGAACGGATTACTCCGCTCTCGTCCGCATGATCGAAAAGAAAACGGGGCTACCCGCCGTATTTGTCCCGACAAACGGGATGCTCCTTTACGACAGCGGCGAAGAAAAAGCGTGGCTCGAGCTTTTTAAAAAATTCGCCGTGGACTCCGAAGGAAAATCGGATACGATAGGCATACTCGGTCATACTCCGCTCGATTTTGAAATGCTGTCGCCCGATGAAATAAAAAATATCCTTTTTGAAAACGGGATCGACAATTATATCATCTACGGTCAGGTAAACGGCGCCGACGACATAAAAAAGGCAGGAACGATCAAAGAAAATATCGTCGTCTCCCCGTCCGGGATCGCCGCCGCAAAATACCTCGAAAGCAGGTTCAAAACGCCCTATAAGATATATGACCCGTTTGCCGCAAGGCTCCTGCCGTCCGATATATCCTTTGACGACAAAAGCATACTTATTGTCCACCAAAGTGTGGCGGCTTATACGCTCGAAAAGCTGATAAAAGAAAAATATCCGACCGCAAATATAACAAAGGTGACATGGTTTTTGTCGCCTCCCGAAACCGGAGAGTTCGTCTCTTTAAAGGAAGAGGACGATTTTGAAGCGCTTCTCCGAGACAATAAATTCGATATAATTATCGCGGACAACGTGATGCGGGAAATGGTAAAGGATCTTGACGGCGTTTGGATAGACGCGCGCCACTTCGCCGTTTCGGGAAGGTCGTGATAAAATGAGCGATTTTTCCGAAAACAATACAGTCACCAAAAAGATACGCATGTACGGGATAGTACAGGGCGTCGGCTTTCGTCCGTTTGTTTCGCGCTGCGCTTCTTCAAACGGCGTTAATGGGACTGTCTGCAACTACGGTTCTTTTGTCGAAATAACGGCTCAGGCGTCGGAGGATAAGGTCGGATCGTTTATAAGGGAGCTTAAAAGCGATCCGCCCGAAAGAGCCGAAATTATAAAGACCGATATTTCGGACATAAAGGACTCTCCCCGATATGACGGTTTTTCGATCATCGAAAGCGCGGGCAAAGGCGGGATAATATTCATCCCTCCCGACATTGCGATCTGCCCCGACTGCGCCGCCGAATTATACGATAAAAAAAACAGGCGATATCTTCATCCCTTTATAAATTGCACGCAGTGCGGTCCGCGGCTCACCATCCTCGAATCGCTTCCCTACGACAGGGAAAGAACGAGCATGAAGTCGTTTCCGATGTGTGAAAAATGCGAGCATGAGTATTACGATCCGTCGTCGCGCCGCTTTGACGCCCAGCCTGTCTGCTGTAACGACTGCGGGCCGGATGTGTATATCGTCGGCACCGACCTTTCGGGACGCGAGGCTTTGACATACGCCCGAAAGATGCTAAGCGTTGGCAAAACAGTCGCGATCAAGGGCATCGGCGGATTTCATCTTGCCTGCGACGCATCAAACAGCGACGCCGTAGATCGGCTGAGGATGCTTAAAAAAAGACCCGTAAAGCCCTTCGCCGTTATGATGAAAAACATAGACGTCGCTCGGCGCGAATGTCTGTTGACGCCTGAAAAAGAAGCCGTCTTGACCGGCCACCAAAAGCCCATCA
>JAILLJ010000144.1 GCA_024693205.1 Clostridiales bacterium
ATACAGACTCAAAGGGCGCTTTACATAAGGATACGAGCAAGGCGTGGCTCAGAAACCTCGACATTCTCGCCGAAGCATGTAAAAAGACCGACAGAGATCTTTGGGTCATTATCCAGGCGTGCGGAAACTACGGTATCGACGACGGCTCAAACCGTTTCTGTGACGAGCCTGAGGATATGCGCCAGCAGATGTACGCTTCGCTTGCGTTCGGTTCAAAGGCAGTAATCTACGCATGTTATCAGACAGGCTGGTGGTCGCCCGACGCGCGCATGATCGACGCGAACGGCAACAGGACTGACACTTATTATTCGGCAAAAACGACAAACGACGAGGTAGCCGCGTTCAAGGATCTTTACGGTGATTATAAATATCTCGGAACACATATGATAAATCCCTTAAAGGTCGCGGGACACAGCCACAATTATCTCGAAATGTCAAACGGCTGTGACGCTCCGGACGTCTATTCGACGGGCGGACTTCTTGTCGGCACATTCGTCCATAAGGACACAGGCAAAAAGGCATATATCGTTACAAACATGGAGGAGCTTGATAAAAGCGTGACCGTTTCGGCCGTTCTCAACGTCCCGGGCGCAAAGAACCTTACTGTTTATCAGATGGGTAAATCAAAAGACGTCGAAAGCGGAAAGGTAAAACTCTCGCTCACTCCCGGCGAAGGTGTATTTATTACTGAAAAGTAAAATACAATTACATGATTGTAATTTCAGGTTAATATATTTTTAACACCTACTCAAGTAAAATGTGATAATATCTTGAATTGCCGTGAGTGTACTCCACCATGGCAATTCACTTTTATAAAAAGCTAAAAAGGAGAAAAAGGCTTGCAAAGCGACGGAAAAAGACCTATGATCGAGGTACGAAATCTCGGCAAGGCTTATCGGATGGGCGAGGAAATCGTCGTTGCTCTGAGAAAGATCGATCTCAAGATAGAGCGCGGCGAAATCTGCTGTGTATTCGGCGCTTCAGGTTCGGGAAAAAGTACACTTTTAAATATGCTTGCCGGAATGGAACCGCCGAGCATCGGCGAGATATTCATAGACGGCGTCGATATCACAAAGCTCTCCGAAAATGAGCTGTCGCGTTTCAGGCAAAACAACATCGGCTTTATTTTCCAGTCATATAATCTTATGCAGATGATGACCGCCGCCGAAAATGTGGCTCTTCCGATGGTCTTTTGCGGTATAGATAAGGCGAGGCGCGAAGCGGCGGCCAGGTCCGTACTAAAAGCGGTCGGGCTCGGAGACAGGATAAACCACTATCCTACACAGATGTCCGGCGGACAACAACAGAGAACGGGTATCGCAAGAGCCTTTGTCACGAAGCCCAAGATCATTTTTGCCGACGAGCCTACGGGCAATCTTGACACAAAGACGACAAAAGAGATAATGGATATGATGGTCGGCTTTGCGAAAAAATATAACGAGACGATGATCCTCGTCACCCATAATCCGAAATTGGCGGATTACGCGGACAGAATAATAACATTATCTGACGGAGAAATAACAGGCGATGAAAGGATACGGCATGATGAAAAATAATCTTAAAAACACACTTTGCTTTTTACTTTTTATTGCGATGATCTTCAGCTTCGTTTCCATGGCGTTCGCCGAAGGCGGCGAAACGACTGAGGTGAGCAGTACCGTCGTTACGGGCTACGATATCATAAAAGGCGATATGTCAGGTAAAATAAGGAAGGGCAATTCCATAGATATCGTCGTTTCGTTTAAAAATCTTACGCTGAAGACAAGCGGCATTAAAGCGTCCGATATCGACGTTACGCATATAGTTGACAGCTTTAAGGGGAACGGTAATCCGAAGATAACCATTACATCGTCTTCAAAACAGGGGACAGATCCGCTTCTGACCTTTGACGTCCGTTTCACTTCGCTTACATATACGGGATCGGGCAGATCGCTTAATTTTTATGTCAGGATAGAAGGCTTCGACGCGGAAAACTGCGGAGTAAATATTCTCGAATGTGTTGAAGACAGCGATGAAATCATCATACCTGACGTGACAGAGCCTACGACAAACGATAAAAACAATGACGATAATATGGACAACGAAAAGACAGAGGCTCCGTCAAATGATACGACCGATAAGACCGAAGCCGATAAAACTCCCACCGAAACAACCACAAAAAAGGATGAAACGGCGTCTGTTCAGATAGACAGAAAGGTGATAACCGGTCCGATAAAGCCCGGCGATATATTTACATTACCGATAATCTTAAAAAACACGGGAAGCATCCCGATAGAATCGGGCATAATTTCCTTTACTCCGAGCGAAAGTCTCGATCTTTTGGAAACAAGCTCGTCAAAAGCCGTGACTGCGATCAAAAAGGGCGCCGAGCAGATAGTGGAGATAAAGCTACAGGTTAATAAGAATGCGGAAGCACCGTCGCAGAGCGTTTCTGTCTCATTCCGTTATAATTACAAGACGTCCGACGGCATGGCGCAGTCGACCGAGGATGAAAAGCTCAATATTCAGCTGACTATTGACGAAAAGATAACGACGACGACAAAGGCAAAAAAGGCTAAGGTCAGCGACGCCGCCCCTAATATAATCGTCAGCAGCTACAGCTACGGCGGCGCTGTCGCCGCGGGAAAGAGCTTTACTCTTACGCTCGAATTTAAAAACACGAGCGACAAGATAAAGGCCGAAAATATAGTTATGTCCGTTGAAACGATGACCGGTCTTTCGATCTCGTCATCATCAAATACATTCTATTTCGACTCCCTTTCTCCGCTCGGGAAACAGATTAAGAAAATAAAAATGGAGGTGCCGCCGAATACTCCCGCCGGCGCCGCCACCTTGTCTATCTCATTCAAATACGACTACATCCAGGATAATCAGAGAGAGTCGATGTCGTCAAGCGAAAATCTCTCGATACCCGTATTTTTGCCCGACAGGTTTACCGTTTCTCAGCCGGAGCATGTTTTCGGAGTTCAAAACGAGGAGATCTCGATCTCTCTTCCTTATATCAATAAGGGAAAAGGCTCTTTAAGAAATGTCGAAGCAACGCTTATTTTTGACGATACAGGTATTACATGCGAGCAGTCGCATCAAAATCTCGGAAACTTTGACTCGGGAAGCAACGGCACGATAGACTTCTTTTTAACGTCCGAAAACGTCGGAGATTTTACGGTCAAGATAAAGATCTCATATGAGGACGAGATGGAAGAAGTTAAGGTCACAGAAGTTCCTGTCATGTTCAGCGTCGAAGAAGCAGAAACATATCCCGATTTTAACGACTACGGCGAACAAGATGAACAGACAGAGCAGAGCTTTTTTTCAAAATTCAAATGGCTCTTTATCATCGGCGGCGCGGCTCTACTTATAATTATCGCCGTTGTAGTTATCGTTAAAATTAAAAAGAAAAAAAGAGCGCGTATAGCCGACACGTTTGACTGGGACACGATACAAAACACGGGCGGAAACGGCGGAAACGATAAAACCGATGAAGCGGCAAAGGAAGAGAGCGCAAAGAGGTAAAACCGATGAAAAACAGTGATATCTTTAAAATGTGCCGCGACAATCTTTTCCGGCGCAAGGCAAGGACATTCCTGTCTGTTTTAGGCGTTATCGTCGGAAGCTGTTCAATAATGATAATGATCTCGATAGGCGTCGGCATGACAAATTCCGAGACGCAATATATCGAGGAAATGGGCGACCTTACGACCGTATCGGTCTATCCGCGTTATGACAGCAGTGACATAAAGCTCGACGACGATGCTGTAAGATCATTTAAAGCTTTGCCGAACGTCGCGCTCGTCGCGCCGAAAATGACGATGAACGAGCTTTCCTTCACCATCTACGCGGGTAAAAACAACAGATACCGCGTTTTATATCCTTCGGTCTGCGGTTACGACGCCGAAAGCTTGGGATCGCTCGGATTTGAGCTTATCGACGGCGAATACCCGAAAGGCGAATTTACCGCGCTGATGGGCGAACATTTTGAATATGCGTTTTCCGACACAAAGCGTCCTGAAGGTCATAATATGATCGAATACTATATGTACGACGAAGCCGATCTTCCCGATCCTTACATGAAGCTTGACGGAGAAAAAGTGAAGTTCGCCGTGACCGACAACGACGGAAAAGAAGTTTATTCACAGGAAATCAAAATAACGGGAAAGCTAAAAGAGAATTACGCCAAAACCTACGAGACAACCGACGGCCTGATACTTCAAACCTCTGATATAAAAAAGATAATGAAAGAGGCGGCAAGAAATCTCAACCAAAAGCAAAAAACTCCTACATATGACGTCGTTACAGTTAAGGCGACGGATATAAACACTGTCGAAGATATCCAAAAACAGATCGACGATATGGGATTTCAGACGGAAAGCATGGAAAGTATGCGTAAATCCACCCAAAAGGAAATGGCAAAGATACAGCTCGTACTCGGCGGAATAGGCGCTGTCAGTCTCTTTGTCGCGGCTATCGGAATTACAAATACGATGATAATGTCCGTTTCCGAGCGGACAAAAGAGATCGGCATAATGAAAGCGCTCGGCTGTTATGTCTTTGATATTAAAAAGCTGTTTCTGATGGAAGCCGGTTCGATAGGACTTTTGGGAGGCGTATTCGGAACGGTCATAAGCTTTTTGATATCCTGCATAGTCGATTTAATTTACGGGATAAGCGTATCGCCGACGAATAACGAAGGGGAG
The DNA here is from genome assembly GCA_024693205.1 of Clostridiales bacterium. Classification (GTDB taxonomy): domain Bacteria; phylum Bacillota; class Clostridia; order Oscillospirales; family Acutalibacteraceae; genus UBA1425. The sequence continues at coordinate 4,695 of JAILLJ010000144.1, forward strand.
GCGTACTCGTACTTTCAGATGATATTTACGTCGCCGTCAAGGATATCTGTCATCCCATTCTGGCTCGTTCTTTTCGGAATAGGCTTTTCCGTTCTGATAGGTCTTATCTCCGGAATGTATCCCGCAAACAAGGCCGTAAAGATATCGGCGCTCGAAGCCATGAAGAATGAATGACCGTTAAAACAAATATTTAATTAGGTACCTTACGAATTTTTTTCGTTAAGGTACTTTTTTTCGGCTGTTTTTCTGTCATAAACGCATATTTTATCAAAAAAAGACATATATACGGCTTGTAAAAATAATATATGTATGCTATAATACAGAGGTTAAATTGTATTTTAATGCTTAGGAGGTGTCATTTTTAAAATGCAGAGCATTTTATCCGTCGGAATAGACATAGGCACCTCCACAACACAGGTCATTTTCAGCAGGCTTTCAATGGAAAACACTGCGGGTTATTTCACTGTTCCTCATATTTCGATCATCAGCAAGGACGTTATCTATAAAAGCGACATATATATTACTCCTCTAAAAACGCGTACACTTATCGACGCCGACGCAGTCGGAAAAATAGTCGAGGCGGAATATTCAAAAGCAGGCTTTAGTCCGAGAGACGTCAACACCGGCGCGGTCATAATAACGGGCGAATCGGCACGAAAAGAAAATTCCGAGGAAGTATTAAGTAGACTTTCCGGCTTTGCCGGCGAATTTGTCGTCTCCACGGCAGGCCCCGATCTTGAAGCGATCGTTGCGGGAAAGGGGAGCGGAGCCGCATCGTATTCAGACGAAAACGGAGTTACGGTAGTAAATCTCGATATCGGCGGCGGCACGTCGAATATCGTCCTCTTTGACAGCGGTGAATCAAAGGACAGAGGCTGCGTCGATATCGGCGGAAGGCTTATTAAGCTCCGAGAGGACATGACGGTCACATATATCAGCGAAAGCGCTCAAAAGATCGCAAAAAGCGTAAATGTCAATATAGAGGTCGGATCAAAGACCGACGAGCGCGAGATACGAAAGATATGCGACAGGATGGCTGAGCTTTTATATGAGCTTGTATCCGGAAACGGAAGTCAGCTCCTTGAAGATATCAAAACGCCCGGCAGTACCGATTTTAAGCCTACTAAAAAAGTCCGTGCCGTCTGCTTCTCTGGCGGAGTCGCCGACCTTATCAGCGAAAATGAATCCGACAGCTTTAAATACGGCGATATAGGCGTCATTTTAGGTAGGGCCATACGCGACGGAAAGCTTTATTCCGAATACCGCGTTATTAAAGCAAACGAAACTATTCGAGCGACCGTAGTCGGCGCCGGTACATATACAACGTCTGTTTCGGGCAGTACGATAGACTATACGGAGGGTCTTTTCCCGCTTAAAAACATACCCGTTCTCCGATTTACCGAAAGCGAACAAAAAAACTGTTTTAACGGCGATATAAAAGCCGTTGCAGAACGTATAAAATGGTTCCTTTCACAGAGCGACAGCGAAAATGCCGTAATAGCGATGCGCGGCGAACAGAACCCCTCCTACATGGCGGTAAAAAAGCTTGCTGATACTTTATCCGACGCCGCCGACTCTGTCTTAAAGGACGGTCTTCCCGTAATAGTCGTTCTCGAATGCGACATGGCAAAGATACTCGGAAGCCTTATGAAAGAAAGGCTTTTAGATAAAAGACCCGTCATTTCGATAGATTCCGTAAAGGTTGACCACAACGATTTTGTCGACATGGGTAAGCCTTTAATGGACGGAATGGTAATCCCCGTCGTAGTTAAAACCTTGATCTTCGGTTAAAATACACTTCCTTTCGGAGGAATAATTATGTCATACAGGACATTGCTTTCAGGACAAATGTTTACGTTTGACAGCGTAAAAGAGGTCCTTGCGAAAGCTAACGAAGAAAAATCAGGCGACATCCTCGCAGGAGTCGCGGCTACTTCCGCTATGGAAAGAGTCGCGGCAAAGATTGTTTTGTCCAATATGACCGTATCCGAGCTTCGCAACAACCCGGTCGTGCCTTACGAGGATGACGACGTAACGCGTCTCAACCAGGACGGGATAAACGAAACAATTTATGAAGGCATAAAATCCTGGACGATCGCCGAGCTTCGTGAATGGATCCTCTCCGACAAGACTACGGAAGCCGATATAAGAAGAGTCTCCAAGGCGCTTACCGCCGAAACAGTAGCAGCTGTCGCTAAGCTTATGACCAATCTCGATCTTGTGTACGGCGCCGCCAAGGTTCAGGTACCCGCGAGATGTAATACTACGATAGGACTTCGCGGAACTCTTTCGACAAGACTTCAGCCAAACCATACGACGGACAACGTCGAAGGAATAACGGCTTCGCTCTTCGAGGGTCTCAGCTACGGCTGCGGCGACGCTCTTCTCGGATTAAATCCCGTAAACGATACGGTCGGAAGCCTTTCCGAGGTCTTGAAACGGCTTGACGAAGTTAAAAACAAATTTGAGATACCTACGCAGATATGCGTTCTCGGACATATAACGACACAGATCGAGGCCGTAAAACGCGGCGCTCCCTGCGACATGATATTCCAGTCGATAGCCGGAAGCGAAAAGGGCAACAGGGCGTTCGGCTTCGGCACAGAGACCGTTCTCGAAGCAAAAGAGCTTCTTAAAAAGCACGGTACGGCGGCGGGAAACAACGTCATGTACTTTGAAACGGGGCAGGGGAGCGAGCTATCCTCAGACGCGCATTACGGCGCGGATCAGGTAACCATGGAGGCGAGATGCTACGCTTACGCGCGCTGTTTCGCTCCGTTTATGGTAAATACCGTCGTCGGCTTCATCGGCCCCGAATATCTCTATGACAGCAGGCAGGTCATAAGAGCCGGTCTTGAGGATCACTTCATGGGAAAGCTCTCGGGCATACCGATGGGATGCGACTGCTGTTATACAAATCACATGCAGGCAGACCAGAATGATATCGAAAACCTTGCGCTTATGCTCGGCGCCGCGGGAGTAAACTATATCCTCGGCGTTCCGACAAGCGACGATATAATGCTTAATTACCAAACAAACGCCTATCACGACGTCGGAGCTATTCGTGAGATACTCGGAAAACGTCCGATACATGAATTTGACATGTGGCTCGAAAAGATGGGTATAACCGAAAACGGAAAGCTTACCGAAAGAGCGGGAGATCCTACGATATTTACGACCATGAAGGGTCTCGGCTGACGATAAAAGAATTTTAAAGAAAGGAGCGTCCGACGATATGATAGACAATGAACTGCTCGAAAAGATCATTCAGCAGGTTATCGCCGAAATGGACGGCAAGGTTTCGGTAAAAGACGCGGAAGACGCTGTAAAAAGCGTTATAAGCTCAGACTCCGATCCCGACGCCGACGAGCCTCTTGAAGATCTTCGTTCAAAGGAATCGAAGGCAGTGCCTCTGCTTAAAGATCCCGCCGACTACGACGCTCTTATGAGGATGAAAACAAAAACGTCGGCGAGGATAGGCGTCGGACGCGCGGGAGGTAGGCTCAATACAAAAACTCTCCTGACTCTTCGTGCCGATCACGCAGCGGCGAGAGACGCGGTCTTTACCGATGTTGACGAAAATCTGCTGAACTCCTTAAACCTTTTTTCCGTACAGACGCAGTGTACCGATAAAAACAACTTTTTGACGCGTCCCGATCTCGGAAAAAAGCTTTCAGAGGAAGCTGTCGAAACAATAAAATCAAAATGCGCGATGAACCCCGACGTTGAGATATACGCGAGTGACGGGCTGTCGTCGACGGCAATAGCCGCAAATATCGCAAATATCCTTCCCGCCGTTACCGACGGTCTTAAATCAAGAGGGATAACGGTCGGAACTCCGTTTTTCCTGAAATACGGACGCGTTGCCGCCGAGGATGAGATATCAGAACTGCTCCACGCCAAGGTCGTCTGCGTATTTATCGGAGAAAGACCCGGTCTTGCGACGGCGGAGAGCATGAGCGCTTACATCGCATATGAGGCGCGCGTCGGAATGCCCGAAGCGAGAAGAACGGTAGTTTCAAATATCCACAGCGGCGGTATTTCCGCGGTAGAAGCCGGAGCTTATATCGCCGAGCTGATCGAAAAAATATTAAAAGCACAAAAAAGCGGCGTAGAGCTTGTGAATTAGGAGGTTTGTTTCATGATACACGATCCCGTAAGAACAAACGTATTGAGCGTAAAAATAATTCCGAATGCCGATCCGATGCTGCTTAAATCATTGGGCGCTCTCGAGGGCGAAAGAAGTCTCGGCATAATAACCACAGACTGCGACGATGTTTCATACGCGGCTCTTGACGAAGCGACTAAAAAAGCGATAGTGCGCGTTATCTACGCCCACAGCATGTACGCCGGTTCAAGCAACGCGTCGACAAAGCTCGCAGGTGAATTTATAGGTATCTTAGCCGGTCCCGAGCCGGAGGAAGTAAGAAGCGGACTTCAGGCGGCGATCAGCTTTATCGAAAACGACAGCTGCTTCTACAGCGCCAACGACGACGATTCGATCGTATATTTTGCCCATACGATCTCAAGAACAGGCTCTTTCTTGTCGCATGAAGCAAACGTTCCGGAGGGCACCGCGATGTCGTATCTTATCGCTCCGCCCCTTGAAGCAATGCTCGGACTTGACGCGGCGGTAAAAGCGGCGGAGGTCGAATTAAAAGTATTCTACGGCCCGCCGACAGAGACGAACTTCGCGGGAGGACTTCTCGTCGGAGACCAGGCGGCATGTAAGGCGGCGTGCGAAGCGTTTGCAAATAAAGTTTGTGAAATAGCGGATAATCCGCTCGGATATTAAGCCGAAAGGATGATGAAACAAATGACGTTAGATAAAGATCTTCAATCGATCCAGGCTGTTCGCGATCTCGTGGCCGAGGCAAAGGCGGCTCAAAAGATTCTCTCAACATTTGACCAAAAAAAGATCGACTCCATCTGCTTCGCGATAGCGACGGAATGCGCGAAGCATGCCGAAGAGCTTGCGAAAATGGCGGTCGAGGAAACGGGCTTCGGAGTTTGGGAGGACAAGATCCTCAAAAATCAGCTCGGAAGCACCATAACATGGGATTACATCAAGGACATGAAAACCGTCGGTGTTATTTGTGAAAACAAAGCCGACAGGATAATCGAGATAGGCGTTCCGATGGGCGTTGTCGCGGCTCTCATCCCGTCGACAAACCCGACGTCAACGGTCATGTATAAAACCTTGATCTCAATCAAAGCCGGAAATTCGATAGTTATCAGTCCGCATCCCAACGCAAAAAAATGTATTTTGGAGACTGTCAATATAATCAAGGCCGCCGCCGAAAAAGCGGGAGCGCCCGCGGGCACGATAGGCTGTATCGAGCTTACCACGATGGACGCCACTAACGCCCTTTTGAAGCATCGCGACATCGGCGTTATACTTGCGACCGGCGGTGAAGCGATGGTAAGAGCGGCTTACAGCTCAGGCAATCCGGCCATAGGCGTAGGTCCCGGCAACGGACCGTCATTCATAGAACGTACGGCAAATATAAAGCTTGCGGTAAAACGTATCTTTGACAGCAAGACTTTCGACAACGGTACGATCTGCGCTTCGGAGCAGTCGATAGTTACAGAAAAATGTATCGAAAAGGAAGTCGTCGCCGAGGTCGAGAGACAGGGCGGATATTTTCTTTCCGACGGCGAATCTCAGGCGCTGTCCAAATTCATCCTTCGCGCTAACGGCACGATGAATCCTCAGATAGTCGGAAAGCCGGCGCAAAGGATAGCCGAGATGGCGGGCTTCTCGATCCCGCAGGGCACGAGAGTACTTCTTTCACGTCAGTCGACAGTTTCAAAGCAAAATCCCTATTCAAGAGAAAAGCTTTGTCCCATCCTCGCGTTTTATGTTGAGGAGTCGTGGGAACAGGCGTGCGAAAGGTCCATCGAGATCCTCAACAACGAGGGCGTAGGCCACACGATGACCATTCACTCCGAAAACGAATCAGTAATTCGCGAATTTGCGCTTAAAAAGCCCGTTTCAAGACTTCTTGTAAACACTCCCGGCGCACTCGGCGGCGTAGGAGCTACGACAAAGCTCGCTCCCGCTCTGACACTCGGCTGCGGCGCTGTCGGCGGAAGCGCAACAAGCGACAACATAACTCCGATGAACCTTATAAACATAAGGAGAGTAGCATGGGGAGTCAAGGAGCTTGAGGAGCTTCGCGACGGCTCGACACGTCCGAGCGCCGCGTCATACTGCGCTTCCTGCGGCTCTTCGTCAAATCTTACGGCTACAAATCCCGCGCCGACGTCTCCGCCCTCGTTTTCAAGGACAGAGATCGAAAAAATAGCACGCGATATCATTTCAAGACTCGGCAATCAATAAAGCGATAATTCACGTCAAAGCGTGATTTATGTCAATAAAATATTTTTTAAATATTCAGGAGGAAACAAAAATGGCAGAACAATTACTCGCACTCGGAATGGTAGAAACAAAAGGTCTCGTAGGTTCTATCGAGGCGGCTGATGCTATGGTAAAAGCCGCGAACGTAAACCTCATCGGCAAAGTACATGTCGGCGGCGGACTTGTAACGGTCATGGTACGCGGCGACGTCGGCGCTGTCAAGGCGGCAACTGACGCAGGCGCAGCGGCGGCTTCAAAAGTCGGCGAGCTCATTTCCGTACACGTCATTCCGCGTCCCCACAGCGAAGTTGAATACATTCTTCCGACGCTCAAAACGACCGATAAATAATTATGAGAATATTGACAGAAGCGGACTTACGCGCTTCGTTCCAAACTGACGGGTTAAAAGAATACACGGTTCCGCCCGATGTGTTCGTTACGCCGTCGGCGCGTGAGTATCTTGCCGTAAGAGGGATATCGCTCGTCGTAAAAAGCGGGCAAAGAACTTGCTTTGATGAAACAAGGCAGGCTAAGTCCTCCGCGCGCATGAGCTTCTATATTGACGCCGAAACAGGCAGGACATATGATGTAAAGCCTGAGGATATGACCCATTTAAGAGCAAATGTCCTCGTCAAAAAAACTCATCCGGTCATTGCGCTGAGAGGAAAGATAGACACGCTCGAAGCCGATATAATTATCGCACAGGTCAAAGCCGAACAGCTCGGCATGAGGCATCTTGTCAACGATCTTCAGGAAGCGCTCGTATTTGCGCGCGAGCTTTTGGCGGCCGAGGTCAAAAACGAACCTCTTAAAGAGATGACGCTTTTGGGACTGACGCTTCCCGAACTCAGGCGCGTTTCCCACGATATCAAAACAGAGCTTGGACTTAAACAGCATCCGATACCCTCATATACGATGGGGGAGATGGCTGCGCTTGTCAACAAGCTCCGTACAAGCACAAGGGAAGCCGAGCTTGCCGCGGAAAGAGCGATCCCCGACAGATATGATATTTTAACGGCTTTCAACAGGCTTTCGAGCTGTTTTCACATCATTTTTTGCAGACTTCTTACGGATTACTACAAGGGTTAGGTGAAAACCGATGACCGAACAAGAAATAAAACAGATAATCGACTGTGTCGTCGACAGATATATCAATGCTGTCGGCGGTAACGGCGGCTCATCTGTCGATTGTACAAAAAGCGACTGTTCTTCTGCCGCTTGCTCGAATAAAGACGGCTCCGTTATGATCGAAGCCTCGGCAAGGCATGTCCATCTTACGAAGGAGGCTGTTGAAAAGCTTTTCGGAGCGGGAGAAAAATTAAATCCCGTCCGTCCGTTGTCACAGCCCGGACAGTTTTTAAGCGACAAAAGAGTCAAGCTTGTCACTAATAAGGGCGTTATCGACAATGTCGCCGTATTAGGGCCGGAGCGTTCTAAAATTCAGGTCGAGTTGTCTCTGACCGATTCGCGCCAGCTCGGACTAAAGCCGCCTATTAAGATGTCGGGCGACCTTGACGGCGCAGGTGACGTCTATATTTTCAGCGAAAAAAGCATGATCGAGGCAAAGAGCAGCGTAATAGTCGCAAAGGCACATATACATATGCGTCCCGAAGACGCCGAGTGTTACGGAGTTTCCGACAATCAGCATGTAAAGGTGAGGGTAGACAGCGAACGACCCGTCATTTTTGATGACGTCGTTATTCGCGTCGATAAAAACTTTGCTCCCGCCATGCATGTAGATTTTGACGAAGCCAACGCCTGCTGTCTCAGTAAAAGCGCAAAAGCCTATATTTTAAAATAAGAGGGTGCTTCCTATGACAGATATATCAAGGGAGCAGCTTGTAGAGCTTATAACGCGTGAGGTAATGCGTATAGCCGGAAACAGTGCGGAGACGGAGGAAAAAGATAAATCCGGTTTCCCCGACGTTCTCGTTATCGGGAGCGCCGATAAGCTTCCCGTCCATATACGAAACAAATACAACCTTCACGGGATCGAATGTTATAAGTGCGAAGCTGATATCGAAAAATTTGAAAAGATATATATTACCGAGCTGAATCTTACCGAGCTTGCGGATATCGCGCTCGGCAGGAATACCCGCGCCGTCCAGTGCGCTGTTATAAGCGGACTTCTCTGCGGCAAGGAGATATTTCTTCTCGACTGCGCTCTGACGTTCAGAAAGCTGTCAACAGTCGCCAGCAGGGGATTTTATCAGCTTTTGGAAGGTTATGTAAGGACTTTACAGAGCTTCGGCATAAAGCTTGTCAACGGTCAGACGCCTATCGACAAATATACGGTTCATTCCGCTCCGGGCGACGATCTGCCCGAGGGAATAATAACCGAGGCGCTGGCGCAGGATATGGTCAAGAAATCAAACAGCTCGATAATAATCGTCAGAAAAGGGACGGTTATAACTCCGTCCGCCAAGGACGTATTTCTTCACGCGTCCAAAACAATAGAAACAGTCTGACAAAGGAGGGATCACGGTGCTGATTTGTGAAGTTATAGGTCACGTCTGGGCAACAAAAAAGCAGCCCGAGCTTGAGGGCATGAAGCTTATGGTCGTCCGCGAGACACAGACAAACGAAAAAAACAACAAGACGTTCGTCGCCGCAGATACCGTCGGAGCGGGAGTCGGCGAACAGGTCCTTGTCGTTGACGGAAGCACGGCGAGACGCGCTCTCGGAGCCGACGATCTGCCGGTGGACTGCGCTATTGTCGGAATAATTGATACGCTTGAGGTCGAAAGAGAAAAGAAATCCAAATAATCATTTAAGCGGTGATCGTTATGAGCATAAAAGATAAAATATTTGAAGCCGGTATCGTCGGTTGCGGCGGAGCGGGCTTTCCGACGCACGTAAAATTTTCCGCTAACCCCGAACATATCATTATAAACGGGGCCGAATGCGAGCCTCTTCTTCGCACGGATCGTTATATAATGACTCATTACGCCCCCGAAATTGTCGCCGCGGCAGAAGCGGTGAGAAACGAAACGGGAGCGATCGACGCGACTGTCGCGCTCAAAGAGCATTATAAAGAGGAAGTTAAGGCGCTTAGGGACGCCATAGACTCCGCGGGACTTCAAAAAACCGTTAAGGTACATACGATGAAAAGCTTCTATCCCGCGGGAGACGAGCAGGTCGTAGTCAGAGAGGTCACGGGAAAGGTCGTACCTACGGCAGGTATCCCGCTTGACGTCGGATGCGTCGTTTCAAACGCCGCGACGATGCTCGCCGTATATGAAGCGATAAACGGAAAACCGTTTACCGATAAATTCCTGACCGTTACGGGAAATGTCAAAAAGCCGCTTGTATTACACGTTCCTCTCGGAACTCCTTTAAGCGACTGCATAGCGCAGTGCGGAGGATCGCTGACTGACGATTATATCGTCGTTCTCGGCGGACCGATGATGGGAAAGGTAATATCAAGAGAAGAGGCGCAGTCAAAGACCGTTACGAAAACGACGTCGGGTATTCTTGTCCTTCCGAAAGACAGCTTCCTTTCAAAGCAACATGAAATACCAGTTCAGCGTATGCTCAACCGCGCGCGTTCCGCTTGTATCCAGTGCAGCTACTGTACACAGATGTGTCCGCGTCATCTCCTGGGTCATCCTCTTGAGCCTCATAAGATAATGAGAAAGACCTCGATGCTCGGCGTAACCGGTATTTTATCCGATCCCGATATCAAGAACGCCGCTCTCTGCTGTGAATGCGGAGTCTGCGAAATATATGCCTGTCCGATGGGACTTCAGCCGCGAACGATAAACGCCATGATAAAAAAAGCCTTGGCCGAAGCAGGTATAAGATATGAAAAGGGCAGCGGAATGAAAGACGAAAGTCCAATGAGAGAATTCCGCAAGATACCGACGGAGAAAATAGCCGCCAGAGCAGGCGTCAGACCTTATTTTGATATTGAAATAAAAGATATCGTTGAATATACCCCGAAGCAGGTTTGTCTTATGTTAAAACAACATATCGGCGCTCCGTCGGAGCCTGTCGTTCGTGACGGAAACGCGGTCGAAAAGGGGCAGCTTATCGCAAAATGTCCCGACGGGAAGCTCGGCGCCAATCTTCATGCGTCGATAAGCGGTACTGTTAAGGTAAACAACGATTATATCGAGATAGATTCATAAAAAGGCGGTGTTTGAATTATGATGGAAACAATAGGATTTTTAGAGCTGAACAGCATTGCAAAGGGAGTAGAAGCGGCTGACGCCATACTTAAAGCGGCGGAGGTAGAGCTTATCTTCGCAAAGCCGGTATGTCCCGGGAAATATAACATTCTCTTTACGGGCGAGGTCGCCGCTGTAACGGCTTCTCTTGAGGCGGGCGAAAGACTCGGCGGAGAACACGTCATAGATCAGGTCGTCATCCCGATGGTACATCCTCAGGTCATCGACGCTATCAATCTCAGCACGGAGCCAACCGACGTAAATGCTGTCGGCGTTATGGAATTTTACAGCATAACCGCAGCGGTTTACGCCGCAGACGCCGCCGTAAAAGCCGCTGACGTTACGCTTATGGACGTAAGGCTCGGAACAGGCATAGGCGGAAAATCGTTCGTTGTTTTAACGGGCGACGTCGCGGCTGTTTCCGAAGCGGTCAAAGCAGGCGTCAATAAAGGCGAAGCGCAGGGACAGCTTATTTCCGAGGTCGTTATCCCCAATCCGCGCAGAGAGATTTTTGATTCGCTCACATGATTTGACAGTATAACAGACGTAAAAATGGAGAAAATGCTGATGAAAAGGAATTTTAAAAGGCTGCTGTCTTTCTTACTGGCGTTTACCTTTATAATAAACCTCGGCATCATATCGTCGTTTGCCGGCTCTGACGAACCGGATATGACCGATAAATATGATTTTTCGGAAATCAACATGATAACAAATTTATCAAATATCGATCCCGAGGGCTATGACGACGGCTACGATGACGGCGGTAATTTTTATAAGGCGACGGCATATCTCGCGAGATGGGACGGAGCCGTTTCCGAAGCCGGCGATCCATATCCGCAATTCGGCAATCTCTACGAAATAGTATATAACGAGGTCCCGAGCGAATATCATGTTCAGGACATTTTCTATCTTCCTCAAAGAGACGGAACAACGGCTAACGACGTCGAATATAAAAAGGCGATAATGAAATTCGGCGCAGGATATATTGATTACGCAACACGTAACGATTGCGCCGACAGCGATAAATATCACAATTATTATCTTCCGAAAACGCTCGCAAGAAAGGCCGACGGTTTTCATGCCGTCGCCGTCGTCGGCTGGGATGACGGATATTCAAAAAATAATTTCAAAAAGACGCCTCCGGGAGACGGAGCTTTCATCTGTAAAAACAGTTGGGGCGTTGAGTCATGTGATAACGGATTTTTTTATATTTCATATTACGACGCGTTATTCGCCGTGAACGGTATGGCATTTTTCACCGGCCCCGAATCAAAAACAAACTACAACAAGATATATCAATATGATCCGCTCGGCGTTACAATGACTTTCGGCTTTAACGGCGGCGCATACTGCGCAAACGTCTTTCCCGAAAACGGCTCGTCTCTTAAAAACGACGAGGATTTGAAAGCTGTTTCATTTTATACTATCGAACCGGATGTAAATTATGAGATCTATGTGATCGAGGATTATAAAGATATAGGAATGCTCGATTATATCCATTCCGGCAACCTCGTTTCGTCCGGAAAATCCGAATACGCGGGATATCACACTGTCGAATTCGACAGCGTAAAGCTTAAGAAAGGCACACGCTTCGGTATCGTTATAAAGCTTTTCAAGGGCGCTAACGATAAAGTTTCGATCGCGCTTGAATGTCCTATATCAAACCACAGCAGTAAAGCAAGGGCAAATTCCGACGAAAGCTTCATGAAGACCGACGATTTCTATTGGGCCGATCTTATGGACTATTCAGATACTAAAAATTCCAACTGCTGTATAAAAGCGTATACCGAATCCTCCTCCGGCGAAAATATAGCCGAAGTCAGAAACTTCACCAAAAAATATGAATGCTCAAAGGTCTATAAACCCGAGGAATTAAAAGCATATATCAATCCCGATTTCTTTGATTTCAAAAATATCAAGGGATATAAAGTGCCGACCGTCCGAGTAGAAAACGCATTTCCCGAAAGCACGTCGGATGTTTCGATCCCGTCAAAATACGATCTCAGAAACGTCGACGGAAAATGTTATCTTTCGAGCGTAAAGGATCAAAAAAATATCGGCGCATGCTGGGCGTTTGCCGCTTATGCTTCGCTTGAAAGCAATATTTTAAAACAGACTCTCGTACTGTCAAACGATTCATGCGTTTTAGATAAAAATGAGTCGATAAAGTTAAAGGCATATTACTCAAAGCTTGAGGATATCGCCGCCGAGGTCACATGGTCATCGTCGAACAGCTCCGTCGCTACCGTATCGGATGACGGCACGGTCACCGCCGTTGCCTCGGGAAAAACAGTCATTACCGCAAAAGGAGCCGACGGCAAAAGCGCCGAATGTTATATCACGGTAAACCCGGACTTCAAACCGGCAACATCCTTTAAGCTCAGCGGCGATCTCTATTTGAAATATAAAGAGGTTAAAAAGATAAAGCTTGAGTTTTTACCGACCGATACGTCGAAGAAATTCGCTTCGTTTAAAACGGACAACCCCGAAGTAATTTCCGTCAGAAACGACGGCACAGTCACCGCGCTGAGACGCGGCACGGCTACTGTCACCGCAACGACGCTCGACGGTACCGAGCTTACCGCGACATGCACCGTCAACGTCAGATACTCCTTATGGCAATGGTTTATAATTATTTTCCTTTTAGGCTGGTTATGGTATTGATAAATATTTATATATAAAACGGAGGATTTAAAGATGGATGTATTTATCCTTGACACAAAAGAAGAAATAGGCCAGAAGGCAGGCAAGATCTACGTCGATTTCGTAAAAGCGAAGCCGAACGCGGTAATGGGATTTGCTACAGGCATAACTCCCATCCCGACATATAACTATATGGCAGAGGAATGCGCAAAGGGAAACGTCAGCTTCAGTCAGATGACGACATTTAATCTTGACGAATACTGCGATCTGCCGAAAGAGCACAAAAACAGCTTTTATATGTTTATGATGGACAACCTGTTCTCAAAAATAGACGTAAAGCCTGAAAATATCAACTTCCTTGACGGAAACGCTCCCGATTGGCAGGCGGAAAGCAAGCGCTATGCCGACGCGATAATAAACGCCGGCGGGATCGACGTCCAGTTTTTAGGCATCGGCAGAAACGGCCATATCGGCTTTAACGAGCCGGCTGAAGAATTTACCGACGAGGCCTTTAAAGTAAAGCTTACTGACAGCACCATTGAAGCAAATTCCATCTATTTCGACGATATCGCAATGCCGCGCTACGCAATGACAATGGGCATCGGTTCGATCATGAGAGCCAAAAAGATCGTCTTTGTCGCAACCGGCAAGGCAAAAGCGGAAGCCGTCAAGGAGATGATAAAAGGGGAAGTGACTCCTCACTGTCCGGCTTCGATCCTCCAAAAGCACAACGACGTTACGGTATTCCTCGACAAGGACGCCGCAAGCCTTTTATAAGAGATGAATTTTAAAGTAAATCCCTCGCTTTTTTTCGGCGCGGTGTTTACCGTTCCGACAGCGGTTACAGATAAATATTTAAAACTTGCAGACTCAGAGCAGCTCAAAGCGCTGCTCTGGGTACTTCGTCATGCCTCGGAGGACGTTGATATAAAAGATCTTTGCTCCGTTTTAAAATGCGAAGCGGGCGACGCCGAGGACTATCTGAGCTTCTGGACGGAAAACGGTATCCTCATTAAAGACGGCGAAACGAATGAAAGTGTTTCGGCCGATAAGCCTAAAAAACCAAAGCCAGAACCGGAGCAAAAATATCAGCCGCTTCCCGTCGTAAAACCCACAAGCGAACAGATACTTCAAAGGATAAAGGAATCGGAAGAGATAAGATTTCTCTTTGACGAGTCACAAAAAAAGCTCGCAAGGACATTGGGCTATGACGGACAGTCGACTATACTTATGCTCCACGATCAGTACGGGCTGCCGGTCGAAGTCATAATCACGATGATAGAATATTGCTCGTCGGTCGGAAAGACAAACAGCTCTTACATAGCCGCCGTCGGCAAGGATTGGGCGGAACGCGAGATCGATACTATAGAAAAAGCGGATAAACAGATATCCGTTTTACAAAGCTGTAACGGACTTTGGAAACAGCTTTCATCAATGGCGGGGATCGACAATCCGCGTCCGACTGCCGCTCAATCGGAATATCTTAAAACTTGGAAATATGACCTCGGCTTTGACATCGACATGATATACCTTGCATATGAAGAAATGGCAAACCACTGTTCAAAGCTGTCCTTCGCCTACATGAACAAGATACTTAATACTTGGCATAACGACGGCATAAAGACTCCCGAAGAAGTCATAGAGGCGAAGCAAAAACGAGCCGATAAAACAAAGAAGTCCGAAAAGAATGAGACAAACGAAGCCTCATACAACATGGATAAGTTTAAACGGGACGCCATGTACGGCCATCTCGTCTATAATAAAAAGAAAAAATCGGATGATAAAAAATAACTTTCAGTCAAAGGAGGCGCCGCTGTGGGTTACAGTGAACATATTTATTCGAGCGCGATGAAAGAGCTTCAATCGAGAAAAAACAGAGCGGAAAGCGAACAAAAAGCAAGACACGACGAGGCAGCCGAAAAGATACCGGAGCTTATCGAGATCGAAAGAATAATGGCGTCGGCAGGCCTTGAAGTCGTTAAGGCTATAGGCATGGGCGCCGACGCAAATGAATTTATCGAAAATCTCGCTAAGAAAAATCTTGCCGCCCAGAAAAAGCGCGCTGAGCTTCTTAAAGCGGCGGGCTATCCCGATGATTGGCTGAAAGTGAAATACACATGCCCGATCTGCCGTGATACGGGCTTTACACACGGCAGGATATGCCGTTGCCATAAGGAATTGCTCCGTTCTCTCGCGTATAAAGAGCTGTCCGACAGCGTACATATTGAAAAATATACGTTCGATAATTTTAATCTCGAATATTATCCGAAAAACATTGATACAAAAACAGGCATTTCGCCGTATGAGCGTATGAGCGAAATATTTGAATACTGCAAAAATTACGCCGAGGATTTCGGCACCGATTCCGACAGTCTCCTGATGTTCGGCGAAACGGGGCTCGGAAAGACGCATCTTTCCCTCGCTATCGCCGGCGTTGCCGTCACAAAGGGCTACGGAGTTATTTACGGCTCAGCCCAAAATATCTTTAACAGGATAGAAAACGAACATTTCGGAAAGGAAACTAACGAATCCGACACCGTACAGTCGCTCATCGACTGCGATCTTTTGATAATAGACGATCTCGGCGCGGAATTTGTAACACAGTTCACGAAGTCGATCTTATACAATATAATCAACATGAGGCTCCAAAGCGGACTTCCCGTAATAATAAGCACAAACCTTACGCCCGAGGGACTTGAAAAGAATTACGAGCGCAGGATAACGTCGAGGATTTTCGGCGAATACGTCACGTTCGCGTTCTGCGGCTCGGATATAAGACAGTTAAAAAACTTATAAGCTCGAAAGGAAATACCGTTACAGATGGATATTATAGGTGAATTAACAACACAGTTTTCGCTGAAACGCTGGCAGGTCGAAAATACTGTTAAGCTTATTGACGAAGGCAACACGATACCGTTTATCGCCCGATACCGTAAAGAGGCGCACGGTACTCTCGACGATCAGATACTTCGTGAGCTTTCGGAAAAGCTGACATATTTAAGAAATCTCGACAAACGCCGTGAAGAGGTCTACGCCTCTATAGAAGCTCAGGAAAAAATGACCGACGAGATAGCCGCCGCCCTCGATAAGGCAAAGACGCTCGCCGAAATAGAGGATATTTACAGGCCTTATAAGCCGAAAAGGCGTACAAGAGCCTCTATCGCAAAAGAAAAGGGACTTGAGCCGCTCGCGGACGAGATCTATAAGCAGGAAAAGAATTCTCTTTCTCCTCTTGAAATGGCAGCTCAATTTATCGACGAAGAAAAGGGCGTAGGCTCCGCCGAGGAAGCCTTGGCGGGAGCTATGGATATAATAGCGGAAAATATCTCCGACAACGCAGATATCCGCCGCCGCTTAAGAAATCTCTTTTTCGTCGTCGGCGTCGTAAACGTAAAGGCCGCCGACGAAAATGCCGATAGTGTATATACGATGTATTACGACTATTCCGAGCCGGTAAACAAAATCGCAGATCACAGGATACTCGCAATAGACAGGGGAGAGAAGGAAGAATTTTTGAAGGTCAACGTTACGCTCGACCCCGTTAAGGCGGCTAACGTAATTGCTTCCGAAACTCTCAAACCCGAAGGCTCTCCCTGTACCGAAACGGTGAGAGAAGCCGGAAAAGACGCCTACGATCGACTTATCATGCCGTCGGTCGAGCGTGAAATAAGAAACATGCTGACCGAAAGAGCGGCAGCCTCGGCGATAAAGCTGTTTTCGATGAATTTACATGAGCTTCTTATGCAGCCGCCCGTAAAGGGCAAGAATGCTATAGGGCTCGATCCCGGCTACAGGACGGGCTGTAAAGTGGCGGTAGTCGACGCGACGGGACGTGTTCTCGACACAAACGTCATCTACGTAACACATTCCGAAGCCCAAAAGGAGTCGGCGAAGGTACTTATAAAATCTCTTATCAAAAAATATGATGTTGAAATAATAGCGATCGGCAACGGAACGGCCTCAAAGGAGACAGAGATATTCACAGCCGATCTGTTAAAAGAGATACCGAACAATAAAACGGCATACATGGTCGTAAGCGAAGCCGGTGCGTCGGTCTATTCGGCGTCAAAGCTTGCCGCGGAAGAATTCCCGCAGTACGATGTCTCTTTAAGGAGCGCAGTTTCAATAGCAAGAAGGCTCCAGGACCCGCTTGCCGAGCTTGTTAAGATCGATCCGAAAGCCATCGGAGTAGGGCAGTATCAGCACGATATGCCCGAAAAAGAGCTCGATCTGGCTCTTGACGGCGTTGTCGAGGACTGCGTAAACAGCGTCGGCGTTGACCTAAACACGGCGTCTCCGTCACTTCTTAAAAGAGTTGCCGGTATAAACGGGAGTGTCGCCAAAAATATCGTCGTCTACCGCGAGGAAAACGGCGCGTTCACGGCGAGAAATCAGCTCAAAAAGGTCTCAAAGCTCGGCGACAAGGCGTATGAACAGTGCGCAGGATTTTTGAGGATACCCGAAAGCAAAAACGTATTTGACAACACGGGCGTTCATCCCGAGAGCTACGAAGCGGCAAGTAAATTACTTGACATATGCGGCTATGATAAAGCCGATGTAAAGTCCGAAGCCGTTACAGATATCGCGAGCAAGGTCGAGCTTTTGGGCGGCGCAGATAAGGTGGCCGATAAGCTCGGCATCGGCGTTCCGACGCTGAAAGATATAATAAAAGAGCTTCTCCGTCCCGGACGCGATCCGAGAGACGAGCTTCCTCCTCCGCTTTTAAGGACGGATATCATGGATATCAAGGATCTTGTACCCGGAATGGAGCTTAAGGGAACGGTAAGAAACGTGATAGATTTCGGCGCGTTCGTAGATATAGGCGTACATCAGGACGGCCTTGTTCACGTTTCGCAGATGTCCGATAAATTTATAAAGCATCCCTCCGCCGTCGTTAAGGTCGGCGAGGTCGTTACCGTTTGGGTACTGTCTGTCGATCCCGTAAAAAAGAGGATATCTCTTACGATGAAAAAGCCCGTGGTACAGTAAACGATTATCCGAAAGGCGGTAAAATATGGAACAGATCAAAACACGTTGGTTCGACAAGGTCGACAAAAACTGTCCTCTTCCCGAATATCCGCGTCCTCAGTTCGTGCGTGACGATTGGATGAATCTCAACGGAAAATATGAATACAGAATAACCGAAAACAAGACGGAATACCCGAAGGTTTTTGACGGCGAGATAATCGTTCCTTTCTCCGTCGAGACAGAGCTTTCGGGAGTTCAAAGGCCTCTGTTTTCCGACGAAAGGCTTTGGTACAGAAGGAAATTCAAGCTGTCGCGCGAATTTTACGGAAAGAGATGCATCCTAAATTTCGGAGCAGTCGACTGGAAATGCGCCGTATACATAAACCGGAAACTTGTCGGCACGCATACGGGCGGCTACTGTCCGTTTTCGTTCGACATAACCGATTTTTTAAAGGACAGAAACGAAGAAAACGAGCTTTCCGTTCTCGTATACGATCCTACCGACAGCGGCTGGCAACAAAGGGGCAAGCAGGTCATCACCTCCAAGGGCTTCTGGTATACCGCGACTTCGGGTATCTGGAAGACCGTTTGGCTTGAGCCGGTAAACGAAAAACACATCAAAAAAATAAGGCTTCTGCCCGATATCGACAACTCGGTAATAAATATCGAAACAGTCCTTGCCGGCGTCGAAACAACTGACGATCACAGGCTGAACGTCGTTATCAGAGACGGCGATAACGATATTTATTGCGGAGACATCTCCGAAAACTGCGACATATTTATTCCGAATCAAAAGCTTTGGTCTCCCGAATCTCCGTTCCTATATGACCTTGAGCTGACGCTTTATGTCGGCGACAAAGAATGCGACAACATCAAGAGCTATTTCGGAATGAGAAAATACAGCATCGAAAACGACAAAGACGGCATACCGCGTCTTTACCTCAATAACGAGCCGTATTTCCAAAGGGGACTTCTCGATCAGGGCTATTATCCCGACGGCGGACTGACCGCTCCGACGGACGAGGCTATGATATACGACATTCAAACGATGAAGGATCTCGGCTTCAATATGCTGAGAAAACATATCAAGATCGAACCTGAACGCTGGTATTACCACTGCGATAAAATCGGAATGATAGTCTGGCAGGACATGGTAAGCGGAGGAAAATATATCGGCAACGTCTTAGCGGGCGTACTTCCGAATCTTAAGATCAACGTCAAGGACAATAAATACGATCTGTTCAGCCGCTCCGACCCGAAGTGGCGCGAAAACTTCGAGACAGAGCTTTTTGAGATGATCGAAATGCTTTACAACTCCGTCTCGATCTACTGCTGGGTACCGTTCAACGAGGGCTGGGGACAGTTCGACGCAAAGAGCATCGCCGAAAGGGTAAAGGCCTACGACAGCAGCAGGATCGTCGACCACGCGAGCGGATGGCACGATCAGAAGGGCCCCGATCTTCACAGCATACACAGGTATATTTTACCCGTTCCTCACGTCAGAAACGACGGAAGGCCGTATGTTTTAAGCGAATTCGGCGGCTACAGCAGGATAATCGACGGCCATGTCTGGGACAAGGAAAAGAGCTTCGGATATATTATGTTCAAGACCCGCGACAGTCTGACCGACGCGTATGAGGGACTAATGAAAAAGCAGATAATGCCGCTCATCAAAAAGAATCTCTGCGCATTCGTTTATACGCAGGTTTCCGACGTCGAATTTGAAGTGAACGGGATTTTGACATATGACAGGGAGTTTATAAAGATCGATCCCGACACCATAAAAGAACTTAACGCACAAATGAAATATTAATTTTCGGCTCCCCTGAGTAAGGGAAGCTGTCATGCGTTTAGCATGACTGAGGGTTTGTCGCCGTTTCCGGATGACGTTTATTCGGGCAGGTAGTGTGATATAATATCCACGCTACCTGCCCGATTTTTTCTGTTATGTTTTGTTTTTAATCAAATAATCAAAAATTCGATGAAACTATCTCAAGAAACGTTCCTATCAATATCGAACCCATATCCGATGAAAGCGAGAACAAGAACGCATTGAAGTTTGACGCGATCTCGCCGTCGTGATACCTTAAAACGACGAGCGAATAATCGTTGTCGGGATTGATATATCCCGCCGCGTCGTTCATAACGTCAAACACGAGGATATGATCCGTTTTATCGAAATATTCCTTGAGAGGCTTATATTGGAAATCCTTACGCTTTATGGATGTGGCCTTTTCCATCGTTCTGCCGCCGAGGATAAATTCGGGATTTGTCTCGCCGGGGCTGACCAAAACCTTTATGGTTTTGCCTATCTCGATATAACCGATCTCGGTCACGGTATAGAATTTACCGGCCTTATCCTTTAAGAGATCGTTGCTTGTAATTCCGAGTTTACCGATGACTTCAACGACAGGGTTATCGCATTTTACTACGACTTCCTCTAACGCGATATTTAAGATCGGATCGAGCTTTTCTTCCTTTGCGGGGACCCAATCCTTATACCACGGAGTATAACTGTCTTTGTTTTCGCCGAGAGCCTTGAGATCGGCTTCTTCTCTTTCGTGATCGACGACTGTTCTGATACATTCCTCTTCGGTCAGCGTCATTCCGAGATAGATGAAGCCGTATTCCTCGCCCTGGCGGACCGCTCCCTGATAACGGACGAGGTCAAGTCCGTCGCTTGATTTACCGTTATTGGCTGTTATCATTTCACCGATAGCTCCCTGAATAAACAGGAAGTTGTATCCGCCGTTATTTATGACCTTTTCCATATAGGGGATAAAGTCAGCGGAGGCGATGTTACCGGGATTGTCGTCTGTCTTATATCCCACTAATTCCGGATGGCATCCGAAATTGGCGATCATAGTCGGCGTGACGTCGTTGGATGTGTCGTCGTCCTGATTGACAAACGGATCGAAGCGAAGCCTTGACATATTGCGCATCCAGTTTACGGGATCTTTGCGGTATCTGAAATAATCTCCTCCGTCGATCTCGGCGTAGTAGAGGTCGCCCTCAGTCATATTGTTGTAGGCCTCAAGCATGGCGTCGGAGGTGAGATCGTAAATACGCTGCATATACGTCTTATCAACGCCGGAAACAGGCTCGCCCTTGTTGACGATGGGGAACAACGTCTTTAAGATGTTGATCGGATCATTCTTATAGACTCCGAACACAGCCCAGATGCCCTGTGTATCTATTGCGCTGTGGACGTGAGTGACCGATACATTGATGGCGACGACGTCTTTGATACCGGCTGCCTTTTTCTCAAAGGCTTCACGGATAAGTCTTACGTCCTTGTTTGAAATACCGATAGCGTCTATTACGGCGAATATCGTTTTGCCTCTTCCGCTCCCGTCGTCGATACAGACCGTGCGGACCTTAAGATCGTCGAATTTATCGACAATAATGTTAGCGACGGCAAATCCGCCCATGTAGTATTTTCCGTCCTTTAGGTCGTCGGGAGTGATAATTCTCTGAGCATAGCCGAGGCTCCAGGTTGCGTTTTCTTTCGGCTCCTTGATGAATTTTTCGGTACCCTTGTAAAAATGTTCGCTGACATAATCCTTTAATTTAGTGTACTTACCGGCCTGCGGAAGAAACACCGAAATGACTTTGATAAGCACCGTAGCGATTTTATCCAATAAATTGGAGACAACCATCAGCGCGCTGTCGATCGCCGTTTCTTTAATGCTGTCCGCGGATATCTCCGCGGTCTTTTCGGCGGCGTCAAAAGCCGAAGCCGGAGTCGCGAAGGTAAACGAGAAAAACAAACTGAAGCAAAGGAGAACGGATATTGCCTTTAAGATCCTGTTTTTCATATTTCATTTCCTTTCTTTTGAAAATAAACTGATTTTGCGTACAACATATTGTATCACGTTTATTGAAAAAGTACAATAAAAATGAATAATATTTTTAAAAACTGTAAGATTTTCTGCTTTAAGGCCGATTTTTTTATAAAACCAATTGAAAGTTTAAGCGGATTCTGTTATGATTATTTAAAATCTATAGACGGAGACAAAAAGAATGATAAAATCAGTCGAACTCAAAAGTCATCTTTGCAGATTTTGTAAGGTCTATAAAACCGGAGATCAAAGGATCCCGAAGGAGCTATATGAAATAAGATCCGAGAAGCCCGATCTGACGGGATTTCCGCTGCCTCTGCCGTGTGAAAAAAGCTCGTATCAATGCTTTACGGTGACTAACGACGGAGCGGTTTGGTACGGCTCCTCGAACGGACTTACAAGATACGACAAAAACGCCGAAAGAGACTATGATCTCATAATGTATTTTGCCGCCGACAGGGACCTCGGCGACAACAACGTAAAGGCGCTTTTGCCCGACGGGAACGGCGTTTGGGCGCTCACCGATACGGGAGCCTCGCATATCGAAATGAAAATGATAGGCCCCGAAGAAAAGGCAAAGATACTGCTTGAAGAGACTTTAAAATATGTCGACAGAAGGGGAATGGTAAGTCAGAAATTCTTAAGCGTTCCCCGTGAGCTTGAGAGCGTCGTAGCGTACGGACATTCCGACAACGACGGATCATTTACAGTCGGCTTTTCGATCGGCGAGATATACCGCTACGCCGTTTATAAGAGAGAAAAAGGGGAGGACGACCCCGAAACGATATCGGCGCTCCGGGTTGCGACCCGCGCCTGTGAAGCGTGTCTGTTACTCATGCATATCCACGGACGCGGCGACGGATTTGTCGCGAGAAGCTACCTCTGTCCCGATGAACCCGTTCCCGACGACGGCCTTTTCTTCAGGAAAGAAGGGCGTAAAGCTATCTGCCTTGACACGAGCTATTCAAGGGA
>JAILLJ010000150.1 GCA_024693205.1 Clostridiales bacterium
AACCGTCCGCGACGCGGCGGCATACGTTCAGATGAGGCCCAAGAAATATATAACGCGTTTTCTGAAACAGTCAAAAACGGGTAAAAAGATAGGCTGGAACTGGTCGGCATTGATCCTTTCGCCGTTCTGGTTTTTCTACCGGAAGATTTATAAGGCGGGAGCGCTGTTCCTCGGGCTTACGCTCGTTCTGATAACGGCGGCGTCGATACCTGCTTCATACGTCGCGACGGATATGAAGAATATCGTCGATGAATATGTTAAGATAACGTCCGATATGACGAATGCGCAGATGATGGAGGTATTTAATTCCGTTCCCGCCGACAAAATGACCGAGCTCACGAGATATGCCGCCGAGCTTATGGGAATATTCGCGCTCGCAATGCTGATACCCAATATATTCGCCGCCCTGACCGCCGATATGTTTTACCGTAAAAAGGTGGTGCGCGACGTAAAGGCGCTTCGGGAGTTTGCCCAAAACGACCATACTTTCGGCGTAATGCTGCTTCGGCGCGGCGGAGTCTCGTTCTTCGCGGCGGTCGGCTGCCTCATCATATTCAATTTATTTACCCAGCTTATATTATACCTATAAATAATCGGAGGGAAATTTATGAAAGTCAAAAAAGCGATCATTCCTGCGGCGGGACTCGGAACAAGAGTTCTTCCCGCGTCGAAATCGGTGCCGAAGGAGATGCTCAACATTGTAGACAAGCCTGCTATACAGTACCTTGTCGAAGAAGCCGTTGCGGCAGGCATCGAGGACATCCTTGTAATAACAAACAGGGGCAAGGGCGTCATCGAGGATCATTTCGACCACTCCTACGAGCTTGAAAAAAATCTTGAGGGCAAAAAGTCAAAGGAGCAGGCGCTCGAGAGCATCAGAAGGATAGCCGATCTCGCCAACGTCTACTTTATCCGTCAAAAGGAGACGAAGGGACTCGGACACGCCATCCTCTGCGGAAAGTCGTTTGTCGGCAACGAGCCGTTCGCCGTGCTTTACGGAGACGATATAATAATTTCCGAGGACCCCGTGACGTCCCAGCTCTGCCGCGTCTATGAAGAATACGGCTGCGGAACGGTTGGCGTAAAGGAATGCTCGAGAGAAGCCGTTAAAAAATACTGCACGCTTGACGTTTCGCCTCTGCGCGACAACGTCATGAGAGTCCATAATATAATAGAAAAGCCGACGGATGAACAGATAATCTCGCTTTACGCCATTCTCGGCCGCGTCGTTTTGCCGCCCGAGGTGTTCGGACTTCTCGAGGAAGGAATAAAGAACGTTCCCGCGGGCGAGGAGTTCTTCCTTACCGACGCTCTCGCGCAGCTCGGAAAAGAGGGGAAGCTTACCGCCGTCGATTTCATCGGCAAACGCTACGACATGGGCAATAAGCTCGGAATAATGATGGCAAACTGCGAAGTAGCGCTTAAACATCCCGAGATCGGCGAGGATTTCAAGGCTTATCTGAAGGAACTTGTCGCTACATTATAAGGATTAACACTTCAGACTTTTGGATCATATAATAAAATGAAAGAATTTTGTATATTTTAGATAAAATACTATCCTAAAGTTTGGATAAAAAAGCATTTGCAAAAGGGTTAAAAAGCTTGCAAAAAGAAATATTTGGTGTTATAATATTCATGCCTTGAATAGTGGTTGGGGTTTCCTATACCTTGAAAACGGAAATAACGGCCTTTATTGAGGCGAAAAGAGCATTCTTTTATGGTTATGCTTACAAATTTTTTTGCGGGAGGAAAGAACAATGAAAAAAATCATGGCGATCTTTTTGTCTGCTCTGATGGCTCTCTTAGGCTCGATAGCCCCCGGGCTCTTCGGCGCTGATGTGCAGGGCATCAAAGAGGGTGAATGGCTTTCACTCATAGTGACAGAGTTCGGTATGGGCACAAACGATTACAGCAAAACGCCTTATTACGGAAGCGTTGGCGCAGATGATCCTTATTTTGCGGCAGTACAGATTTCCTATGAATGGGGCGTCATAACATCCGACGACGTTATCAAGACGGATGCTTATGCCACAAACGCGTTCATCTACAATACCCTTACAAAGGCTGCGGGTACGGTAGATCTCGCAACACTCAGCATGAAGAAAAACTGGAGAAAGGCTGCTTCCAAGGATGCCGTTGCTTACCTTGCGAGCGCTAAAGACATCTGGGCGAACAAAGATTTCTCCGACAGCACTCAGAACGAGATAGTAGCCGACAACGGCGTAGCGGATCTTTCCGATCTTGATTACATCATTGACGGCGACAACCTTCTCTTCAATGCCGATGCTTTCAAGCTTGCGGCGGGCAAGACCTTCATCGTAGGCGCTACGGATGCAAATCCGGCCGGCGGTGCTTTCAAGGCTCTTTCCGTTACAAAGGCTGACGGTATCGCTACAGTTGCGGTAGAGAAAGTTGCTCTCGAAAAAGCAGTTGAGACTCTCGACGTCGAGGGTACCGTAGACGCGGATCTCGGCAAAGCAGAGATCAGAGACCAGAACGGCGAAGTTATTCAGCAGGCTACTGTTGATTCAAAGGCCGAGAAGGTTGCTGCTGTCGGCACCGGACTTGTTGATGACGCTATCGGCAAAGTCAAGGGCAAGGTCGGCGATTTCCTTGCAAATCCGAGCATCAGCTTCAGCGTAAAGGGTATCAAGATTAAGGCTGATTACAGCAAAGATACCGGCGTGGCCAACATCAGCGTAGGCGGCGAAGTTACTGACGGCGTAAAGCTCGAGAAGTACTACAAGCTCTCCAACATTAAGTTCGATTATAAGTATGACGCGAATCTTGCAAAGACCCGCATCAACGAGGCTTATTTCACAACGAACTATGATCTTGTTGAAACTACGGTTCTCCAGGGTTCCTACGGTGCTTCCGTAGTTCCCGAGGACGGCAAGTTCACAAGCACGGGCGATTTCCTCAACGATGTTAAGACAAATCTCGGCAAGCTCACTCTTAAGAACGGCTATGGCCAGAAGATCAGAGTCTTCTCCTTCACATATCCGCTCGGCCCGACGGGACTTACCGCTGATGTCGACATCTTCCTTTCGATCTCCGCAGTCGGCAGAATCGAGATCATCGTTTCTTCCAACGAGACAAAGGGTGTTGAGATCCTCAACAACAAGGCGAGATACATCTCCGATTCCACAGTATATGACAGACTTTACAACATCTCCGGCGACTTCCAGGTAGTATTCGGAGTATGCGCTGCTCTTACGATCTTCAAGGTAAAGATCGTTGACGTAGCTGCCGAGGCAGGCGTAGGCGCATATGTTATCACAACGATCTTCAATCCCAACACGCATTCATTCAGCAATGTTGACATGCCGTATGATGTCGCTGTTGAGGCCGCGTCAGGATTTGACGCCGCGCAGGATCTGAAGTTCTGTGCTGATGTCCAGCTCTATGGCATCCTCAGGATCTCTGTTTGTGAGAACAGCATCCTTGCCAAGGTCGGACTTTCCAAGACTTGGGAGATCTTCAACAGAAGCAACGCGGTATTCGCAGAGCTCCATCTTGAGAACTCCGGTATAGTTGATCAGTGCACATATAAAGCAGCGTAACCAGATTTAATAAATCGGCGGCTGTCGGTGAAAACCGGCAGCCGCTTTTTCGTCTTTAAATTCAATTTCGACTTTAAATTATAGTTTTATAAATTCCGAATGATCGCCCGTGGAACAACGAATTATTTCTTTTCGATCGTTTTGTTTGTCCTGTATCCCGTCGTCGTCACAACGGCGATGAGCTTTCCGTTTTCATCGGTGATCCTTATGGTGAACGTGCATGACGACTTGCCGGATTTAAGGCATTCGGCCTCCGCCGTCATCTTGTTTCCGAACGCCGGATTGAGATACGTTATCTGACTTGTGACGGATACGGTAAGAGGATTTCCCATGTTAGACGCCACGGCGAACGTAAAATCCGCGAGCGTAAAGAGCGCACCGCCCATGACGACGTTTGACGCGTTCCTGTGCCTGCGGTCGATCTCAACGCTGCACCTTGCGTAGTTTATATCGGCGGCTTCGATAACGATGCCGTTCGTTTCCGTAGCGTATATGTCGTTTTTAAAAATCTCTCTTGCCTCGGTCAAATAGTCCATAACAGTCACATCCTTAAAAAATATATTCAAATAATAACAGAAATCATTAAAAATTTCAATAACAATAAAGAGAATATAAAAAAGGACTGTTAATATCTTGACTTAATATGCCGCGTCGGTGTATAATATAAGAACGGTAGAATAAAATGTGATAGTATCGGGATGAGGAATAAAGATGTCATTTGCCGACGATTTAAGAAAAAAAGCCGATAACGCGCCTAAGGAAGA
Source organism: Clostridiales bacterium (assembly GCA_024693205.1). Taxonomy (GTDB): domain Bacteria; phylum Bacillota; class Clostridia; order Oscillospirales; family Acutalibacteraceae; genus UBA1425. The sequence continues at coordinate 4,328 of JAILLJ010000150.1, forward strand.
GCAGGATGCAGAGATCGAATACATGAAAGAGATCTACATCTCGCTTAAACGAGGCGTAGTAGGATGCTTTCTCAGAAAGTGTGAGGAGGAAGCGTCCCGCGGCGGCACGTCCTATATACTCTATCTTGATTTCATACAGCTTATCGGTATAATCCATGAGCAGGAAAGGATCTACGTCAAGGATTCCGATTTCGACTATGTAAAGCATGTTTTAAAGACGAACAAGGAAGATTTTAAAACATATATCATAGGCGAGCTTGAAAAGAACGCGCTTAAGGATATAAAGGTAACGATAAAAGCCTCCGATATGATCGTTTTCGGCGGATATTATATCAAGATAGGCGTTTCGTGGTAAAACAGGGAGATAATACAAAATGAAAACTTTTCTTTTTCAGGGCGACTCGATAACGGACGCCGGAAGGTCAAGAGATAATTTGCTTAGCCTCGGCGAGGGCTATCCGAACCTCACAGCCGGCTTTCTCGGCTTTAAATATCCCGGACAATATACATTCATCAACAAGGGCATCAGCGGCAACAGGAGCGTCGATATGTATGCCCGAGTCAAAGCGGACGCAATAAACCTTGAGCCGTCGTATATGAGTATTCTGATAGGCATAAACGACGTCTGGCATGAATTCGGCCATAACAACGGGGTCTCTGCCGAAAAGTACGAAAAGATCCTGTCGATGTTCGTTGAGGAAGTCAAGGAAGCGCTTCCCGAGATAAAAATATTGATACTCGAGCCGTTCGTATTAAAGGGAGCCGCCACTGCCGAGAGATATGACGAATTTGTATCCGGCACGACAGCGCGCGCGGAGGCGGCGAAAAGGATAAGCGATAAATTTGATCTGACATTCGTGCCGCTTCAGGATAAGTTTAACGAGGCGTTAAAGCTTGCTCCGGCTGATTACTGGCTCTTAGACGGAGTACATCCGTCGGTAAACGGTCACGAGCTTATAACGAAAGAGCTTGTCAACGCGTTTGAAAAGATAAAATAAAAGGTTGACAATTTACATTCCGGTTGTTATAATAACTTGTAAATTAAATTTACATTTGCGGATATGGCGGAACTGGCAGACGCGCTAGATTCAGGTTCTAGTGAAGGCAACTTCATGCAGGTTCAATTCCTGTTATCCGCACCATGCAAAAGGCACGCGAAAGCGTGCCTTTTGCAATGATATCCGTTCCTTGCGGAACGGGTGATATTCCTTCGGGATGATATCGCACTTCGTGCGATGATATACGCCTGCGGCGTATGTAGGAACGGATAGTATATCATATTGCGACAGAGGAGCAATATATCATACGGCGTAAGCAGTATATCATGCTTGCGAAGCAAGTATATCATCGCCTGTCAAGATTTAGCGTTTTGACAGGCGATTTTTTTAATTTTTATACTATATGCTGAAATCTTTTTAATTTTAATATTGACTTTTTCCGACTTTTTGTATATGATGTTAGTCTCATTGGAGGACAAAGAATGTTTAATTTATTTATGGAAAAATCATATTCTTTTGCCCACCTGTTGTCGGAGCCTTTCGGTTCGATGGCGGGTAAATTTCGTGTCCTCTGGGGAGACGGTAATTCGATCGACAGCAGTGCGCAAGTTCCGCAGGAAAATACGTTTTCTCTCGCGGCTTTGATAATCATCGTTGTATTTGCGCTGATAATGCTGTCGAGCATCGCGTTTATAATATATGTCATTCGTTCCGATAAAAAGGATGATTCCGACGTTAAGGCGAGACGTGAAAAAATAATCGAAAAGAAGGTCAAAAAAGAAGTCAAAAAGCTCGAAAAGAACGCCAAAAAACAGGCGAAGGAAAAGAAGAGATCCGAGAAAAAAAGCGATAAAAACAAGCCCGAAACGAAAGAGGAGGACAAGTCACCAAAGGAAGAAAAAGCCGATGAAAAAGAGGACGAGATGCCTGAAAAAGCGGAAAATGATACGGTAAAAACCGAGGAAGAAACCGACGAAATAAAAAACGATCCCGAAGAAAAAAAGGAAGAAGATACCGAAGAAATAAAAGATAATAAGGAAGAGACAAGCGGGGACGGCGAGAAACCGGACGAACGGGACAAGCCGGATGAACCGGACGAATCGAACGAAAAAAATGATCCGCCGCAAACGACCGCTTAAAAGATCCGTAAATTCCGTCAGTAAATACCGCAGTGCGATCCGACAGTGACCGCGCGCGGTATTTTTTATTTCGATACTTTGAGGAAAAAACGACCGTCAAACAGCGGTTAATTTTCTTTAGCCCTTGATTTTTATTTTAAAAATGTTTATACTTTCATTATGGTAAGCAATGACTAATCTTTTTAATTTTCGGAGGCTCATATGTGGCTGAATTTTGTAAGAAAATTTTACACCGTACTGTTCGCCGTCATAATGGCGTTCACTACGGTTGAGGTGGCTGTTCCGTTTCTCATGCAGACTGCCGACGTAAGCTATTCCTTTTCGGACGATCTTCCGGGCGATGCCGGCGGAACGGTCAGCGTGACCGCGAATATTCCCGGAAAATACAAGCTTTACTGGGGCGATTCTGACGGGAAAAGGCTTACGATGGACGACGTTCCGTTTTCGCAGTTTGCCGAAGTGACCGTGAGCGGAGGCGAGGGAAGCGCCGATATATATGAATTTACCGCGATCCCCGAGGGCGCGGAAAAAGTTCTTGTCTTTCGCGGCGCTGTGAAGCTCGGCGAGACCGATGTTCCGGAAGGAAAGAAGCCCGAAGACGAGGAGCCGTCATATACCTTCGGCGCACTCAGCGACGTTCATTTCAACAGATACAACATGTCGCTTACCGGCGACGACGCGCTCATAACATTCCGAAACGCCCTCGATTTTTTAAAGGAACGCGGCGTTGATACGGTCGGCATAAGCGGCGATATCTCAAATAGGAGCGAGCTCGATTCATTTGAAAAATACAATAAGGTCGTGTCGGAATACGATTTCCCGATATATACATGTACGGGAAACCATGACGCGCAAAACAACTTCAAGGAGCGCTGGACGCCGCTTGTGAATACCGACGTTTTTGTCGATCAGCCGCGATCGGGGATATGCGAAACGTCGGACAACGGGCTTGACTTCGTTTACGCTCCGTCAAAGTTCGGCGGCGACGCGTTCGTCTTTTTCAGTCAGACGGCGTGGGATTACAACAGGGAGAACAGCCGCATCGTCGACGACTCACAGCTTGACTGGCTCGAAGATGTTTTGGAAAAATATCGCTCGTACCGAGTGTGGCTTTTCTTCCATACCTTTTTAGCCGACGATAAAAACGATCCGACTTGCGGCGAGGGCAATCTCATCAATAATAAGGGCGAATATTACGATCTCGTCTATACGGTCGGAACGGCCGACGAGGTGCGCTTCCGTTCGATCTTAAAGAAATATAAAAACGTGGTGTTCTTCAACGGTCATTCGCATTGGGAGTTTGAGGGCATCTCGATGAATCCTATACTCAACATCACAAACTACGGCGGGACATACGCTACGTTCGTACACGTTCCGAGCGTGTCGTCGCCGCGCCGCATACAGCCGAACGGCAAGAACACCGAGGAGCTTTTCATGCGCTCGTCCGAGGGATATTATATCGAGGTATATGACGACCGCACGGTGCTTTACGGAGTTCAGTTCTGGGGCAAGGAGTATCAGGCGTACGCGACATATACCATTTGGAAATGATTTTTAAAATTTATCTGAAAAGGAAGGCTTAAATATGAATATACTCGGTAGAATATTTGCGCTTTGTCTGTCTGTTTTTTATACGTTTAATCCAATGATGACGCCGTCGGACAAGACGCCGATGAAAGCGTCGGCAGATTGCCGTCTTAAGTTTATCGCGTGGGCGGACCCTCAGATCTCAAACTATATTTTAAAGCGCGATCCGATATTCGTGTCGTCGTGCGAGGACGTTAAAAATTCCAAGACAAAATTTGACGCGATGCTGATAGCCGGCGATATCGTCGAAAACGGACTGCCGTGCGAAACAGAACATGTCACGGAGAACCTTCCGAAAGATAACATTAAAAATTTCGTGCTTGCGACGGGAAATCACGACGTTCGCCTCCATCCGTATAAACAGACCGTTAAACGCTTTACGGCCTTTACAAACGGCCTCAACGAGGAGATCGGGAGCAAGCTCCGCATTGACGCGCTTCATTACAAGACGGTCATAAACGGATACACTTTTATCGTTCTCGGAACCGATAAGACGATGTTTGAAGAAGCGTATCTTTCCGACAGTCAGCTTTCATGGCTTGACGATTCTTTGAAGGAAGCGTCAAAGAGCGGAAAACCGATATTCGTAACGGTACACCAGCCGTTCAAAAAAAGTCACGGTCTTCCGAAAACATGGAACAGCCCCACCCAATATGCCGGAAGCATCGGAGCGCAGTCCGACGCGCTTAAAAATGTTTTGAAAAAATATAAAAAGATCATCCTTATAAGCGGACATCTCCACACCGGCATCGGCGAATATACGTACCAGAATATCGAAGGCATCCATTCCGTCAACCTGCCGAGCCTTTGCGTACAAAACCGTGACGGCCGCGTAAACGACCACGGACTGGGCTTTTGGGTCGAGGTCTTCCGCACTAAGGTGGTTTTCCATGCCCGCAATTTCTCCGAGGGCAAGGACTATCCTAACGAAAATATCACAATTAAATTCTGATATTATTAAGGCAACACCGCACGACAGGGGTGTTGCCTTTTGTCAAACGGAGGTAAAGATGATAAAACTACCGAACTATATTGTCCACGGCGGGGACTACAATCCGGATCAGTGGCTTAAAACTCCGGAGATGATCGACGACGATATGCGCCTTATGAAGGAGGCGCATATAAACAGCGCGACGGTCGGGATATTTTCCTGGTCGATGCTCGAGCCCGAGGAGGGCGTGTTCCGTTTTGAATGGCTTGACGATATCATGGATAAGCTTAATAAAAACGGGATCGGCGCCATCCTCGCGACTCCGTCCGGCGCAAGACCCGCATGGCTTGCCGAATCTTTCCCCGAGGTATTGCGCGTCAACGAAAACGGGATCAGAAATGAATACGGCGTTCGCCATAACCACTGTCTGACGTCTCCCGTTTACCGCGAAAAGGTTAGGATAATAAATACCGCTCTTGCCGAAAGATACGCGGAGCATCCCGCGCTGACGATGTGGCATGTTTCAAACGAATACAGCGGAGAATGTCACTGTGAAAAGTGTCAGCAGGCGTTCCGCGAATGGGTCAGGGAATACTATCATAATGACCTTGACGAGCTGAACGATAAGTGGTGGACGGGCTTTTGGAGCCACCGTATCACCGATTGGTCACAGATAAATTCACCGAAAGAGCGCGGTGAAAACCACAGCTCCGCGTTAAAGCTCTGCTGGGACAGATTTGTTACGGAAAGCCATATCTCATTTTACGAAAACGAAGCTGCGCCGCTTCGCAGGATAACGCCCGACATACCGATAACGACGAACTTTATGCGCATGTACGACCGCATCGACTACCAGAAGTTCGCGAAACACCTCGATATAGTCTCGTGGGACAATTATCCCGATTTTACCGGCGGCAACATCCCGGATAAAGCGGTTTATACCGCCTTTTGTCACGACATGTTCCGCTCGATGAAAAACGGTCAGCCGTTTTTTATGATGGAAAGTACGCCGTCTATAGTCAACGGCAGGCCGGTGAATAAGCTGCCGAGGCCGGGGATACAAACGCTCACAGCCCTTCAGGCGGTCGCTCACGGAGCGGACAGCGTTCAGTATTTCCAGTGGCGAAAGAGCCGCGGAGGCCACGAAAAATTTCACGGCGCTGTCGTCGACCACAGCGGACGAAGCGATACAAGAGTATTTCGCGAGATAACAAGGACGGGAAGCTTGCTTGAAGCGCTCGGCGGCGTCACAGGCGCCCGCTGTGAAAGTAAGGCAGCCGTTATCTGCGACTTTGAAAACAGCAGAGCCGTGAAGCATTTTTGCGGCTACAACAACGAGCGAAGGGATTATTTCGATGAATGCGTAAAATGGTACCGTCCGTTCACGGAGGCGGGCATTTCCGTCGACGTAATCACGATGGACGCCGATTTTGATGCTTACGGTCTCGTTATAGCCCCGTTTTTATATATGCTGAAAGACGGCGTCGAAGAAAAAATAAGGGAATATGTGCGCCGTGGAGGGCATTTTTTGACGACCTATCTCAGCGCGGTCGTTGACAGCGACGATCTTTGCTTCCTCGGAGGACTTCCCGCCGGAAGTCTCAAGGAGGTGTTCGGCATAAGCGTATGCGAAACGGATTCTCTTTTTGAAAACGCGCCCGGAAAATCAAGCTTTCTCGGAAAGGAATACGACGTCGAACATGTCTGCGATATCCTCAGCGCCGAGGGAGCGGCTGTTCTCGGAGAATACAAAAGTGATTTTTACGCCGGAAAGCCTTCGTTTACGGAAAACAGCTTCGGAAAAGGAACGGCATATTACGCGGCGTTTCGTAACGACGGCGAGCTTTCAAGGGACGTTTGCGCATATCTTGTAAAAAAAGCGGGTATAAAGCCCGACACAAATCTTAAAACGTCCGAAGGCGTCATTGTCAGAAAGCGCGGAGAATTTATATTCGTCATGAATTTTACAAACGAGCCTAAGGAAACGGAGCTTGACGGAAAATATATCGACGTTTTGTCAGGCGAAGCCTGCGGATCGTCTGTCAAGATCGGCGAAGAGGAATGCCGCGTATTAAAACAGCTTTAATAATGCTTAAATGATATAAATCAAGGGTCTTCGCTAAGTGCAAAGACCCTTGATTTATTATTTCATGCTGTTTAGCGTTTTTATTTCTCACTGCACAGATTTTTGTGGAAAGATATTTTAACCTTGACTATCATTATGCGTACCTATATGGTGAACGACAATAGAATCATTTCATAAACAATTCGAGTCAATGAAATTGTCGTAAATAGCTGTGATAGAAACGATTTCCAAAGGCTTCCCTTGGGGGAAGCTGTCACGCATCAGCGTGACTGATGAGGGAAAAATCGATTTTCAGATGTCATCATCTATAGACATTTCATAGTTAGGTTTTCCCTCATCCGCCTCACATTCGTTCGGCACCTTCCCCCCAAGGGGAAGGCTTTTTTATCCCACAAAATTCCGTGATGAACCTGTTATCATCTTTTCCTTAAAAACAGCATATATACCGCGAAGCCCGCAGCGATCAAAAAACCAACGCCCGCGGCAATTACGGCGACGATCCGCCTTCCTCCGTGAGAGCCTTGGTCCTGCTCCGTCACGGGTACGGTCGTCAGCGAA
>JAILLJ010000026.1 GCA_024693205.1 Clostridiales bacterium
AAGGGCGTCGAAAAGCTCTGTAAGGAAAAGGATATGCTTCTTGTCATCGACGAGGTACAGACAGGAAACGGCAGAACGGGACAGCTTTACTGTTATATGGATTACGGGATAAAGCCCGATATCGTGACGACCGCAAAGGGGCTTGCCGGCGGACTTCCGATAGGCGCCGCCATGTTCGGCGAAAAGACGGAAAATACGCTTTGCGCGGGCAGTCACGGCTCCACCTTCGGCGGAAACCCCGTCTGCGCGGCGGGCGCGAACTGCGTCTTGTCGATGATAACAGACGAGCTTCTGAGTGAAGTCAGGGAGAAAAGCGACTATATCAAGTCGGAGCTTTCAGGCGCCGAGGGAATAAAGAGCGTTTGCGGAATGGGTCTTATGCTCGGTATCGAAACGGAAAAGAACGCAAAGGACGTCGTAAACGAATGTCTTAAAAACGGAGTCGTCTGTCTGACGGCCAAAAGCAAGGTGAGGCTCCTTCCCGCTTTAAACATCCCGTTCGACGATCTTAAATGCGCGATAGCCGTTCTCAAGGAAGCGGTGAAATAAAATCGGCCTGAACCTCCGGCGATAAGGGCGTCTGACGATTGACAATCAAAAAGGTTAGTGATATAATCACGCATAAAGGCAATGGCGTCTTTAAGCGGCCGCATCAGCGGCTCTTAAAGGCGTCTCTGTTTTTATAAGGCAACACCGCACAAGTCGCGGTGTACGCCTTGAAAAAGCGGATTTTCAAAAGGCGGAATTTTAATAATACGGACGGTGAGGCAGTTGAGTATTCATGAGGAATGCGGAGTATTCGGCGTTATTTCTCCGAGGACTATCGACGTTGCGGGCGACGCGTATTACGGATTATACGCGCTCCAGCACAGGGGGCAGGAAAGCTGCGGGATAGTCGTAAACGACGACGGAGTGTTTTATTCCCATAAGGATCTCGGGCTTGTCGGAGAGGTGTTTACGAAACAGACGCTTCTTCGTATGCCGAAGGGCAATATAGCCGTCGGTCATGTGCGCTACGGCACGACGGGAGGGACAAACAGAGCCAACTGTCAACCGATAGAGGTCAACCACCAAAAGGGAAAAATGGCGGTTGCGCACAACGGAAACCTCAGTAACGCTTATGAGCTGAGAAGAAATTTAGAGCTGTCCGGCGCGATATTCCATACGACGAGCGACACCGAGACGATAGCTTATATTGTAACGAAGGAGAGGCTCTCCTGCGGCTCTATTGAGGAAGCCGTGAGCAGGGCGATGAATATCCTCGACGGAGCGTATTCGCTTATCATCATGTCCGCCCAAAAGCTTATCTGCGCAAGGGATCCCTACGGCTTCAGGCCGCTCTGCTTCGGAAAAACAGCCGACGGCGTATATGTCGCGGCGTCCGAAAGCGTCGCGTTAAAGGCGGTCGGAGCAAAGTTTATAAGGGACGTGATGCCCGGAGAGATACTTGTATTCGACGGAAAAAACGTCGTGTCGCGAACGGAGCATTGCGGAAAAAAGGAGAAGAGGATCTGTTCCTTTGAATACATCTATTTTGCGCGCTCCGATTCCGTTATTGACGGAGTATCGGTCCACGCGTCAAGGTTCAGAGCGGGGGAGATACTCGCGTCCTGTGCGCCCGCCGATGCGGATATAGTCGTCGGCGTGCCCGATTCGGGAATAGACGCGGCTCTCGGCTACAGCAACAGATCGGGGATACCTTATACGATAGGATTTATTAAAAACAAATATATCGGGCGTACCTTTATAGCTCCCGAGGACACGGGCAGGTGCGACAGGGTCAAGATAAAGCTTTCCGCCATCGAGGAAACGGTAAAGGGCAAAAGAGTCGTTCTGATAGACGATTCGATAGTGAGAGGGACTACGAGCGGAAATATCGTAAGGCAGCTTCGAGAGGCGGGAGCTAAAGAGATACATATGAGGATATCCTCTCCGCCGTTTTTGCATCCCTGCTGGTACGGGACGGATATCGACTCCGAGGAACACCTTATAGCGTGTAAATACAGCGTTCCCGAGATAGCGAAGATAATAGGCGCCGACACGCTCGCCTACCTTCCCGTAGAGGAACTCGGAAACATGACGCAGTGCGGCAGTTATTGCAGCGCATGCTTTGACGGACGGTATCCGACAAAGATACCGAAGGATACAAGAAAGGATCGTTTTGAACAGGAGATAACAGGGAGCGACAACGGCGAATGAGCCGACGGGGGATAAATATGTATGAAGAATTTGACAAAAAACTGATTTTGGCGGACGGAAGCGAATTTTACGGATATTCGTTCGGAGATACGTGCGAAAAGGTCTGTGAGATCGTATTCAATACGTCCATGGCGGGATATGTCGAGATAATGTCCGATCCGTCCTATACATATCAGGCTGTCGTGATGACATATCCGCTTATCGGAAATTACGGCGCGGAGTTCGACGACTTTGAGACTCGATTTCCGACTATCGGAGCGTTTGTCGTCGGCGATTACAACGACGTTCCGTCAAACTTCCGAAGCGAAACCACGCTCGGCGACGCGATGAAAAAATATAATATCCCGGGCATTTCGGGGATAGATACGAGAAAGCTGACGAGGCATATCCGCGACTGCGGAAGCGGAAAGGCGCTTCTCGCAAATATATCCGTCTCAAAAGAAGAGGGGATGGAGATCCTTGAAAATACCGACATCCCGAGGGACGCTGTGTTAAAGGTCAGCCCGAAATTCATCCGTTTCGCCCATGTAAAAAACTCGCTCTTTCACGTCGTCGCCGTTGACTGCGGGATGAAGGAAAACATCGTCCGTTCGCTGAACAGAGCGGGATGCTCCGTGACTGCCGTGCCGTATAACACGAGCGCCGAAGAAATACTTTCGCTGCATCCCGACGGGATTCTTCTTTCAAACGGCCCGGGCGACCCCGAGGACGTTCCCGAAACGATAGAGACTGTAAAAAAGCTCCACGGCAAGGCGCCGATGTTCGGGATATGTCTCGGCCACCAGATAATATCGCTGTCATACGGCGCGAAATGCTATAAGCTGAAATTCGGCCACCGCGGAGGAAACCATCCGGTAAAAAATATCGGTACGGGCAAGATCGAGATCACGTCTCAAAATCATTCTTACGCGGTCGACGTCGAAAGCATCAAAAATACGCCGCTTGAAATAACTCATATAAATCTTCTCGACAACACCGTCGAGGGAGCCGAGTGCGAAAGGGACAAAGTGTTCTCCGTCCAGTACCATCCGGAAAGCGCTCCGGGGCCGGAGGACAGCTCGTATCTTTTTGAAAAGTTTATCGGAATGATGCGGAGGGAAAAAGAGAATGCCCAAAAGAACTGATATTAAAAAGGTGCTTATAATAGGCTCCGGCCCGATCGTGATAGGTCAGGCCGCCGAATTCGATTACGCCGGAACACAGGCCTGCCTCGCGCTCAGGGAGGAAGGTTATGAGGTCATACTCTGTAACTCCAACCCCGCGACGATAATGACCGACCCTTCTATCGCCGATAAGGTCTATATGGAGCCGCTGACGAGTGAATTTATTTCAAAGATAATCCGCTTTGAACGTCCCGACGCGATACTTCCCGGAATAGGAGGCCAGACGGGGCTGAACCTCGCCATGCGTCTTGAAAAGGAAGGCGTTTTAAAGGAATGTAAGGTGGAGCTTCTCGGCACAAAGAGCGAGAGCATCGAAAGAGCGGAGGACAGAGAGCTTTTCAAGGAGCTTTGCGAGGAGATCGGAGAGCCTGTCCTGCCGTCCGATATAGCTACTACCATGGAGGAAGGAACAGAGGTCGCCCAAAAGATCGGATATCCCGTAGTATTAAGACCTGCGTTCACGCTCGGCGGAACGGGCGGAGGCTTTGCCGAAGACGAAGAGGAGATGCTTCCCATCCTCAAAAACGCGCTCCGTATGTCGCCCGTTCATCAGGTGCTTATCGAAAAGAGCGTAAAGGGATATAAGGAGATCGAATATGAGGTCATCCGTGACAAAAACGACACGGCGATAACCGTCTGTAACATGGAAAACCTCGATCCGGTCGGCGTCCATACGGGCGATTCAATAGTCGTTTGTCCATCCCAGACGCTTTCAAACAAGGAATATCAGATGCTGAGAAACAGCGCCTTAAAGATCATCCGCGCCCTTAAAATCGAGGGCGGCTGTAACGTACAGTTCGCGCTCGATCCGTCGTCGTTCGACTATTACATAATCGAAGTCAATCCCCGAGTGTCGCGTTCGTCGGCTTTGGCGTCAAAGGCAAGCGGATATCCGATAGCGAGAGTATCGGCAAAGATCGGAGTTGGCATGACGCTCGACGAAATAATGATAGCCAATACGCCCGCCTCGTTTGAGCCGACGCTCGATTACGTCGTGACGAAGATGCCTCGTTTCCCGTTCGACAAGTTTACTGACGCCGAAAACACGATAGGTACACAGATGAAGGCGACGGGCGAAGTCATGAGCATCGGAAGAACGGCGGAGGAGAGCCTTTTAAAGGCCATCCGCTCGCTTGAGACGGGACTTTCCCACCTGCATCACGTTAAATTCGACGGACAAAACGAAGACGAGCTTTTGACATATATCAAAACAGGCGAGGACGACAGGATATTTGCGATAGCCGAGCTTTTGAGAGACGGCTGTCCCGTCGATAAAATATATGAAGCGTCCGCTATCGACCGCTTCTTTTTGGAAAAGATCAAAAACATCGTCGAAGCTGAAAAATATATCGTCGAAAACGGCTTTTCCGAAAAAACTCTCCGAAAAGCCAAAAAGCTCGGTTTTTCCGACAGCGAGATAGCAAAGCTCTGCGGCATGACCGAGGTAGAGGTCTTTAACGAGAGAAAACGTCTCGGCATAGTTCCTGTATATAAAATGATCGACACCTGCGCGTCCGAGTTCGAGAGCTATATACCTTATTTTTATTCGACATACGCCGAGGAAAACGAATCCGTCGTGTCGGACAGGAAAAAGGTCATCGTCTTGGGCTCAGGGCCTATCCGCATAGGTCAGGGCGTTGAATTCGACTATTCGACCGTACATGCCGTCAAAACGATAAAGGAATCAGGGTACGAAGCTATCATAATAAACAACAACCCCGAAACAGTGTCGACCGATTACACATGCTCGGATAAGCTCTATTTCGAGCCGCTCTGCGTCGAGGACGTCATGAATATCGTGGAGCTTGAAAAGCCATACGGCGTTATAGCGACGCTCGGCGGACAGACCGCTATCAATTTAGCGGAGCCGCTTGCCGAAAGAGGCGTTCATATAATCGGCACCGACAGCGCCGCAATAGACAAGGCCGAGAACAGAGATTCGTTTGAAAGACTGCTTCTCTCCCTCGATATCCCGATGCCGAGGGGCTACGCCGTGACAAATATCCCGGACGGTCTTGCCGTCGCCGAAAAGATAGGATATCCCGTCCTCGTCCGTCCGAGCTTCGTTCTCGGCGGAAGGGCGATGCAGATAGTCGCGAAGCCGGAGCATCTCATCGACTATCTTAAAGCGGCTGTCGTGATAAATGAGAAGGAGCCGGTGCTCGTCGATAAATACATTCGCGGAAAAGAGGTCGAGGTCGACGCCGTCTGCGACGGAAAAACAGTATTTATACCGGGAATAATGGAGCTTGTCGAGCGGACGGGCGTACATTCGGGCGACTCGATAAGCGTTTATCCGCCTTACAGCATTTCGGATAAGGTAAAAGAAAAAATAATCGACTATACAAGAAGGCTCGGACTTTCGATAGGCATAATCGGACTTTTCAATATCCAGTTCATCGTCGATGAAAAAGAAGACGTCTATATAATCGAAGTCAATCCGCGCTCGTCGAGGACGGTGCCGTTCCTTTCAAAGGCGACGGGCTACAGCCTTGCCGATATCTCGACAAAGGTGATCCTCGGCGAAAGCCTTGAAGCGCAGGGACTCACCGAGGTGTTCGCAAGCGAAAAGAAACGCTATTATGTCAAGGTACCTGTGTTTTCGTTTTCAAAGCTTCTCGGCATGGACGCTTACCTTTCTCCCGAAATGAAGTCGACAGGCGAAGCTATAGGCTACGATAAAAAGATACACCGCGCCATGTATAAGGCGATGCTTGCGGCGGGCTTCAAGCTTCAGAATTACGGGACGATGATAGTGACGCTTGCCGACGAGGATAAAGAAGAGGCGCTTCCGCTGATAAGGAGATTTCACGATCTCGGCTTCCATATCGAGGCGACGGTAGGAACAGCCGATTTTTTGAAGGCACACGGCATAGAGGCAAAGCTGTGCCGAAAGCTCAGCGAGGGAAGCGAAGAGATACTTGACGCGATACGCTCCGGCGACGTCGGCTACGTCGTCTGCACAAGAGCTATTTTGTCGGGAGTGCATTATGTCGACGGCGCGGCGATAAGGCGCTGCGCTATAGAAAACAACATAACGATGCTGACTTCTCTCGACACGGTAAGAGTTCTTTTGGACGTTTTGGAGGAGATCACCATCGGAATTTCCGTTATAAACGCGGATGATTGAAAGTTTTTGTTGACAAATATAATCGGGCGTTATATAATATTTTTGGAATGGGCAAGGGCGTTCATTTCAGTGTGTTAACGTCGCATTGAAATGAGCCCTTTTTGTTTTTATCGCATAAAAAGTCAAGAAATATCTGCACAGACAGACGGAATAAGCTTCAAGCAAGGTGTGTGCCGCTGTTTGCGCGTGTTGCCTTAAGAGAGGGATAGAGATGAATTATACACCTGAAGAAGTCAGAGAGTTTATCGAAGAAGAGGACGTGAAGTTTATCCGTCTCGCATTCTGCGATGTTTTCGGCAAACAGAAAAATATTTCGATAATGCCCGATGAGCTTGAACGCGCCTTCGATCAGGGCATCGCCTTTGACGCGTCGTCGGTCGAGGGATTCGGCGACGAGATTCATTCCGATCTTTTTCTTAAGCCAGACTGCGACACCCTGTCCGTCCTCCCGTGGAGACCGGGGCAGGGAAGAGTCGTCCGGATGTATTCAAACGTCTTTTATCCCGACGGCAGGAATTACGAGTGTGATACGAGATATCTTCTTAAAAAGGCGGTAAAAAAGGCGGGGGACGCCGGAGTAAGCTTCCGATTCGGAGTGGAACAGGAATTTTATCTGTTTGAGCTTGACGAAAAGGGAAAGCCGACAAAGATACCTTACGACGACGCGGGATATATGGATATCGCTCCCGACGACAAGGGCGAGAACATCCGCCGTGAGATCTGCCTGACGCTTGAACAGATGGGGATACGTCCCGAAAGCTCCCATCACGAGGGCGGACCGGGACAAAACGAGATAGATTTCCGTTATTCCGATCCCTTGACCGCCGCCGACAACGCCATGACATTACAGACTATCGTTAAAACGGTGGCGTACAGAAACGGACTTTGCGCCGATTTTTCCGCAAAGCCGCTCGAGAACCTTCCCGGCAACGGATTCCATATAAACTTTTCCGTCGTATCAAAGGAAGGCTGTAAGTGCATGGAGTCCATCATAGCGGGCGTTCTCTCAAAGACGGAGGATATGACCGTCTTCTTAAACAGAACGGAGGAATCGTATCACCGCTTCGGTCATAACAGAGCGCCTAAGTTCATCTCGTGGTCAAGAGAGAACCGCAGTCAGCTTGTGCGAATACCAGCCGCCGAGGGCGAATACAGGCGCGCCGAGCTCCGTTCGCCAGACCCGATGGCAAATCCCTACATCTGCTTTGCGCTCATGATATACGCGGGGCTTCACGGGATAGAAAACAAGATCCCCCTTCCGGAAGCGTTCGATTACAACCTCTTTAAAGCCGAATTTGAAAAGGCGGAGCATTTGAAAAGACTGCCCGAAACGCTCAAAACCGCGAGGCTGAAGGCATATGAGAGCGATTTTATAAGAAAATATATTCCGCAGACGGTTTTGGATATCTATTGCGGAAAAAAATAAAAACTTTGAATGGGGGAGAGGACATGAGCCTTGAAGAGCGAACATACAGTCTTTTGCTCGTGTCTGCCTCCGACGCCTTTAACGAAGCTACGGAAAAGCTTTTGACCACCGGGAAATATTTACCTTTTATCACGGTAAAAAGCATCAGCGAAGCAAAACGTTACGTCACGCAGCACACGGTCGACCTTATAGTTATCAACTCTCCGCTTCCCGACGACGCCGGAGTTCTCTTTTCGGTCGACTGCTGTAAAAAAACCCAGGCGGTTGTGCTGATGCTCGCAAAGAGCGACGCGATTCAATATATCGTGGCGGATGTCTCCGAATACGGAGTTTTTCTGCTTCAAAAGCCCGTTGCGCGTTCCGCTATGCAAACCGCGCTTTTGTGGATGGCAAGCACGCGCGAACGCCTCAGGATTACCGAAAATAAAAAGCTTTCGCTCGAAGAGAGAATGAACGAAATAAAAATAACGAACAGAGCGAAATATCTGCTTATAAGCGTTAAAGGGCTTTCCGAGCCGGAGGCTCACCATTTCGTTGAGAAGTATGCGATGGACAAATGTATTTCAAAAAAGAGCGCGGCAGAGGAGATCATAAAGCTGTATTCGTGACCGCTTTCGCGTTTATTTTAAAATTTTAATATTGATGTGCAAAATTAAGGCAATGACGTCTTATGGGGAGGGGTATCTCTCCCCTAAGGCGTTATTTTGCTTTTTTAGGAGGAAGAAATATGTCATACGTTGATGAGATCATCGAAAGAACAATCAGAGAAAACCCCGCTGAGCCTGAATTCCATCAGGCGGTGAAGGAAGTTTTAGACTCCCTTCGCCCGGTGATAGCGGCAAACGAAGCGCGTTACAAAAGAGACGCACTGCTTGAAAGGCTTGTCAATCCCGAAAGGCAGCTGAAATTCAGAGTTCCGTGGATCGACGATAACGGTAACGCGAGGATCAATACCGGCTATCGCGTGCAGTTCAACAGCGCGATAGGTCCATACAAGGGCGGCCTTCGTCTTCATCCGAGCGTAAATCTCGGCATCATCAAATTCCTCGGCTTTGAACAGATCTTCAAAAACTCCCTGACAGGTCTGCCGATCGGCGGCGGCAAGGGCGGCTCCGACTTCGATCCCAAGGGCAAATCCGACCGTGAGGTCATGACGTTCTGCCAGAGCTTCATGACGGAACTTTGTAAATATATCGGAGCCAACACCGACGTTCCCGCGGGCGATATCGGTACCGGTGCAAGAGAGATAGGATATCTGTTCGGTCAGTATAAGAGACTGCGCGGACTTTTCGAGGGCGTTCTGACAGGTAAGGGGCTTTCTTTCGGCGGCTCGCTTGCGAGAACGGAAGCGACGGGCTACGGACTTCTTTATATCACCGAGCAGATGCTCAAAAACAACGGTATGGATATCGACGGGATGACCGTCGCAGTTTCCGGCTCGGGCAACGTCGCAATTTACGCCACCGAAAAGGCGGAGCAGCTCGGCGCGAAGGTAGTTACGGTCTCCGATTCAACGGGCTGGGTCTACGATCCCGACGGGATCGACGTAGCGGCGCTCAAAGAGATCAAGGAAGTCAACAGACAGAGACTTACCGAATATAAAAAGTACCGTCCGTCATCGGAATATCATGAGGGCAGAGGCGTATGGTCGGTAAAGACGGATATCGCTCTTCCGTGCGCTACGCAAAACGAACTGACGCTCGACGACGCAAAGGAGCTTGTCA
>JAILLJ010000079.1 GCA_024693205.1 Clostridiales bacterium
CGCGAGGTACGTTCTCCGAGCACCGCGTTTATGGAGTCGATTATGATAGATTTACCGGCGCCCGTCTCACCCGTCAGCACGTTGAATCCGTGGGACAGATCGAGAGAAGCGCTCTCTATTACGGCAATATTTTCGATTTGAAGACTTTGAATCATAATTCCTCCGCCGCGGCGTTGTCTTAATAAAAAGGATTATTTATTTTTAATGACGTTATTGATCTCATCGCGCATCTGACGGGCGATATCCTCCGTCCGGCAGAGAACAAAAACGGTATCGTCGCCGGCAATAGTTCCGACGAGCCCGTCCCATGTCATGGAGTCAAAAGCGGCGCAGGCCGCCTGTGCCATGCCGTTGAAGCAATGGATTACGAGCATATTTCCGGCGTAATCCGAGCTTTTTACGGAATGTGAAAAGATGGATCTGAACTTGTTGCCGAGCATCTCCGCGTCGGCGCTCGCTCCGGAAATATATCTGTACTGACCGTTTGATTCCATGCTTTTGACGATGCGAAGCTCTTTTATGTCGCGCGAGACGGTCGCCTGCGTGACGTCGAGCCCGCTTTCTCTGAGCTTAGCTAAAAGCTCCTCCTGAGTCGAGATCGGATACTCCGAAATTATCTCGAGTATCTTTTTTAATCTTTCCTTTTTCAATTTCCGGGCGTTTTACGCCCTTTCCCCTCCCTGTGTGAAATTTTCTCCGTATTCGAGTTTTTTCCTCAGTATATCCATGAACGAGTCTGTCTTTATTCTTATAAAAAGGGCGGATCGCGCCGCTTTTTCTATCCTTACTTCGCCGCCGTCCGGCACGGCGATCGGCGTTTCGCCGTCGCGCGAGAGGTACATCGCTCCGGTCGTGTCTTTTTTTACGGTAAGTCTGACGTCGCTTTTAAGTACAAGAGGTCTTGCGAAAAACGAATGGGAGCAGACGGGGGTCAGCAGAATACTGTCTATCCGCGGATCGACGACAGGACCTCCCGCCGAAAGCGAATACGCAGTCGAGCCGGTTGGCGTGGCGGCGATTATCCCGTCGCCGAGATAATGTCCCAAAAAGCTCTTGCCGTCATATACGTTAAGGCCGAGAACTCTCATGTCGCCTGCTCTCGAAATGCCTGCGTCGTTTATACAGAAACCGGAGTCAACGGTTTTTCCGTCCTTTACTATATCGGCTTTAAGGAGCATACGGCTGTCGGTAAGGTAATTCCCGCTTTTAAGGTTTTCCAAAAGATCGAGCTCGTGCCTTTCAAGCCCCGCCATAAAAGCGAGCCTGCCCGCGTTTATCCCGAGAACGGGCTTTGAAAACGCGACCGCCTTTTTTGCGGCGTAGATTATGCTTCCGTCTCCGCCCACCGCTATCACCGTATCGCATTCCGATATCATTTCTTCTTCGCTGCGGAAGGAGGCGGCGGTATCCTTGAAGTTTTCATATTCGTCATTTGAAAACATATATCCGACGCCCATCATATCGAGCTTTCGGCATATATCGCATGTGACGGCGTATGCGTCTTTTCTTGTCAAATTGGGGATAATGGCAATTTTCATTTTTCGCCCTCTCCTCCCTTGGCGTCGCCGGAAAGGACAAGGTGCGATTCCCTCGCAAGCATATCGGCGTCGGTATCGCATATGAACCTTTCGGGTTCGTCGGTTTTTTCGATAAACATAAGATATTCTATATTTCCCTCAGGCCCCTTGACGGGAGAAAACGTAAGTCCCTTCAATCCGAATCCGGAGTCCTTCGCAAAGCCGGTTATATTTTTTATAACGTCGGCGTGTACCGAAACGTCGCGGACGACGCCTTTTTTGCCGACATTTTCGCGCCCCGCCTCAAACTGCGGCTTTATCAGGCAGACGGCTTCTCCGCCGTACTTTAAAAATTCCCGAAGAACGGGCAAGATTATTTTAAGAGATATGAACGATACGTCGACCGAGGCGAAGGAGGCCTGTTCGGGTATCTGTTCGTTTGTGACATATCTGAAATTGGTCCGTTCGAGATTGACTACTCTTTCGTCGGTCCGAAGCTTCCAGGCGAGCTGGCCGTAGCCGACGTCGACGGCGTAGACCTTTGACGCTCCGTTTTGAAGCATACAGTCGGTAAATCCTCCCGTAGACGCTCCGACGTCGATACATACCTTGTCCCTTAGCGAAAGGCCGAATGTATCGACCGCCTTTTTGAGTTTTAAACCGCCGCGGCTCACAAAGGGGTTGGGATTTTGTTTGACTTCTATTATATCACGTTCGGATATAAAAAGTCCAGACTTTAATGCTTTTTGACCGTTTACATATACCTGTCCCGCCATAATGAGGGCTTTTCCTTTTTCGCGCGAATCCGCAAGTCCTCGCCTCATTATCTCGCTGTCAAGTCTGTTTTTTTCGCCCATCGCAGTATGCCTTTCAAATCACTCCGTAAGTATTTTGAACATGCCGTCGGTATCGAGCATGTATTTTTTCAGCTGTGACTCCACCGTCGCCTGTTTTACAAAGCAGTCGGGCACAGCCGTAATTTTATATTCGCCCTTAAATCCGTTTTCGAGGAGCTTCAGCGCTACCTTTTCTCCGACGCCTCCGCTGAGCGTTCCCTCTTCAAAAAAGAAAACTCTTTCGCAGCGGAGAAGCTTCGGCAATATCTCGGGGTTTATCGGTTTTATTTTATTGAGCTTTATTAAAAGAGCTTTTTCGTTTCCGCTGTCGAATCTTTTAACGGCTTCGACTGCGTTCCCGAATATCCGTCCGTATGTTACGACGGCGGTCTTTGCGTTTTTATCTCCGTATACGGCGAAGTCTCTGCCGCCGCATGAGTATTCGCCGACGCCCTCCGGCTCGCTTCCTCGAGGATATCTCACCGCCGTCAGGCATTTGTATTCGTTTACCGCCTTTTCGAGATCGCTCTTCAATTCGTCATAGCATGACGGAGAATAGACCGTGACGTCGGGGATGCTGTTTAAAAACGCGACGTCGTAAATTCCCTGATGTGTTTCTCCGTCCTCGCCGACAAATCCCGCTCTGTCGACGGCGATCGTCAGATTTTGTCTTTGGAGCGCGCCGTCGTGAAGGAGCTGATCGTACGCGCGCTGTAAAAACGTCGAATAAACGGCAAAGACGGGCTTCATCCCGTATTTTGAAAGCCCCGCCGCAAATGTCACGGCATGTTGTTCGGCGATCCCGACGTCAAAAAACCTGTTTGCGAATCTTTTTGAAAAATCGCCGAGTCCCGTTCCTATCGACATGGCGGCCGTGACGGCGCAGATTTTTTTATCGACCGAAGCCATGTTGCAAAGATTCTTTCCGAATTCGCCGGAGAAGCTCGGCCCGGAAACGATTGGCTCCGCCGAGTCGATGTCAAAGCGTGAGATACCGTGATAGACCGAGGGCAGACGCTCCGCCGGGTCGTAGCCCTTTCCCTTTACTGTATGTATATGGAGAAGCACCGGTCCCTTTGAAATTTTCGCGCCTTCGAGCGCGGAGCAGAGCTGTTTCAGGTTGTGGCCGTCGACGGGCCCCATATATCTGAAGCCAAGATCCTCAAAAAAGTTGCTGCCGTAGATGCTGTTTTTTGCGAACGTCTTTATCCTCAGTATCGTTCCCGCGATATATTTTCCGATAAAGGGTATCTTGTTGAGAAGATTTTCGGTGCCCGCCTTTATCTTGAAATATTCGGGCTTTGAGCGGATGACCGCGAGATATTTTGCGAGAGCGCCGACGTTTTTTGAGATCGACATCTCGTTTTCGTTCAGGATGACTATAAGGCGGCTTTTCATTCGTCCGGCGTTGTTCATGGCTTCGTAGATCATACCGCCGGTGAACGAGCCGTCGCCGAGAACGCTTATGACGCTGCTCGTATCGTTGTTTATTTTTTTAGCGCACGCCATGCCGAACGCTTCGGAGACGGACGTGCTTGAATGTCCGCTGTAAAAGATATCGTGTCTGCTTTCGTCGGGACGCGGAAAACCGGACAGCCCGTCCTCCTTGCGGAGCGTCGAAAACCGTTCGTATCTTCCGGTCAGAAGCTTATGGGTATATGACTGATGCCCCACGTCCCAGATTATCTGGTCGTGCGGCGAATTGAATATTTTATGGAGCGCCACGGTGAGTTCGACCACGCCTAAGTTAGACGCCAGGTGACCGCCGTTTTGAGAAACGGTGTCGATAAGCGTTTCGCGTATCTCGGCGCAAAGTATTTCAAGCTCCTTGGGCGATAGTTTTTTTACGTCTGTCGGAGATTTTATTTTATCGAGGTACTTTATCTCCATTTTGTTTTTCGGCGCATCGGAAAGAAGCGGGGACTCCGACGCGTCTGCCTTTCATCTTATTTTCACACCGCGTGTACCGTCAGTTTTCTCTGTTTAAAAGCTTGTCCGCAAGGTTTTTCAGCCATTCGCCGTTTTTGCCGAAAACATTCAGCGCGTCCTTCGCGTCATTCGTCAGCTTTTCGGCAGTCCTCTTTGACTCTTCGATACCCAAAAGCGAGACGTATGTGCTCTTGTCGTTTGTTTCGTCGCTTCCGACGGGCTTTCCGAGAACGGCGCTGTCGCCCGTGACGTCAAGTATATCGTCGACTATCTGGAACGCGAGGCCTAAACCGTTTGCGTATTTTTCCGCCGCGTCCTTCATTTTGTCGTCAGCGCCTGCCGCTATGCAGCCGAGGATACATGCGGCATTGATAAGAGCGAGAGTTTTCAAGGAATCAGTTTTTTTAAGCTCGTCCGCGGTGACGCTTTTGCCTTCGTTCATCAGATCGAGCGTCTGGCCGCCGACCATGCCGTTTATGCCGGCGCATTTCGCGAGGTAGAGGCAGGCGTCGTTTTTCTGCTTTTCAGACAGATCGGCTTTCATCACCGTCTCGAACGCGAGAGTCAGAAGCGCGTCGCCGGCAAGAAGCGCATATGCCTCTCCGAATTTAACGTGGCAGGACGGCTTGCCCCTTCGCATATCGTCGTCGTCCATGCAGGGGAGATCGTCGTGGATGAGAGAATATGTGTGTATCATTTCGAGCGCGCACGCAAACGGCAGAGCCGCCTCGTTGTCTTTGCCGCAGACGCGGCAAAATTCAAGAACGAGCATTGGGCGGATCCTCTTGCCGCCGTTTTCGACGCTGTAATTCATAGCGAGGCTGACGGGATCGTTTCCGGTCGGAACGAATTCTTTTAAAGCGTCGTTCACGCGTCCGAGATAATCGTCTCTTTCGATCAATTTTATTCCTCCGTTTTATCGGACAGCTCCGTTATTTTTTGTTCAGCCTTATCAAGAGCGTCGCGGCAGAACGCGGCGAGCTTCGTTCCTTCTTCAAAAAGCTTAAGCGATTCGTCGAGCGATCTCTTTCCGCCCTCAAGCTCCTCGACGATCTTCTGGAGCCTGTCCATGGCGTCGTTGTAATTCAGTTTATTTTCCATATCCGTCACCGTCGCTTTCGGTAATTTTAAGTACCTCGCATAAAAGGGAGGCGTCCTTTATTTTTACGTCTATTTTGTCATGTTCGTTTATATTGTCAATAGTGACGGCCCTTCCGTCCTTTTCGGCTATGGCGTAGCCTCGTGAGAGCACCTTCAGCGGGCTTATGGCGTCGAGCTTTCCGGCGCTTAAACCGAGCGTATTCTTTTCTTTTTCGAGAAGCGACGTCACACAGCCTTTTAGCTTGTCCGTTAAGCTGTCGAGGATCAAGCGCTGTGAATCGACGATGAATACCGCCGATGAAATATAAGGGGAGGAGCGCAGATCAAACAGCCTTGTCCTTTCGGAGTCTATCATCGACCGCATGGCCTTTTTACATCTTAAAAGCGCGGAGGAGATAAAATCATATTGTACTCTCATGTCGGGGACGGCAAGCTCTGCCGCCGCCGAGGGCGTAGGCGCTCTGAGATCGGAGGCGAAATCACAGATCGTGTAGTCCGTCTCATGTCCGACCGCCGAGATAACCGGTATCTCCGACGCCGCGACGGCGCGCGCAACGATCTCTTCGTTGAACGCCCAAAGATCCTCAAGCGAGCCTCCGCCTCTTCCGACTATAAGTACGTCCGCTTTTTTTTCGTCGTTAAAAAGCTTTATCGCCCTTGCTATCTGAGGCGCGGCCAAGTCGCCCTGTACCCGGACGGGGCAGAATATCACCTCCGCCATCGGGAAGCGTCTGCCGAGCACGTTTATGATATCTCTTATCGCCGCTCCGGTGGGGGACGTGATGACTCCCACGCGCATAGGCATTTCGGGTATCGGCTTTTTATTTCTTTCGTCAAAAAGCCCTTCCTTTGCGAGCCTTTCTTTAAGCTGCTCGAACGCGACGCTGAGCGCGCCGAGCCCGTCGGGCTGCATGTCGTCGATATA
>JAILLJ010000101.1 GCA_024693205.1 Clostridiales bacterium
AAGAAGGCGCGCGATAGTCAGAAAGACATATGAAAATGCCGTTTCGGCGGGTGACAAAAACGTCGCGTTCGTCGACGGAGGAACGTTTGCCGACGGGATGGAGGATATCCTTAAATATTCCTGTACTCAGGACGGCACGCACCCCACGGACGTCGGATTTTTAATGATGGCGCAAAAAATAGGCGAAAAAATCGAACTTCTTTTAAAATAAAAACCGCACCGCGTTCGTCGGTGTTTTTATCCGAACGGTGCGGCACGGAGCAGTATACTTTATTCATTTAAGGTCTGTCGGAAACGGCAGACTTTTTCTCTTTTTTGAACATCTTTATAAAATCGACGTGTTTGACGTTTCGCGGCTCGAAGCGGACGATCCTGAAAACGATCTGCATGATAACGCCCATGCCGAACGTGCCGTAGATCGTTCCTATACCGACCTTGCCGCCCAAAAGATATCCGGCTAAAAGGATGACGACGAAAAGGATGACCTGTACCGCGCCTATCGGGAGCCTTTTAAGCCGCTTTCCGACGCCGACAAGAAGCGCGTCGCGCGGCCCGCAGCATATGCCCGCTTTCATATATATGAACTGACCTATTGCCATCAGCGTCATTGCCGCCGTCAGCATGAGAAGCCCCTTTACGATGCTTCCGCTTTTGTTTGAGATGTCGAAAAGTTTATATACGTCAAGGAACGTGCCGCAAAGAACAGCGTCTAAAACGGTGCCTAAGCCTATCCTTTCGCCGAGGATGAGGTCGATGACAAGAAGGACGAAGCTTATGATGAGCGTCGCTCTCCCGACCGTAAGTCCCGTCTTAGAGGCAAGCCCGACGCTGAGACAGTCCCACGAAGGCAGTCCGATATTGGAATTTATCAATATGTAATCGCCGAATGTAAAAACAAGAAGTCCCAATGCGGCGCGCAGTGATCTTTTTATGATTTCAGAAACCTTCATTTTTTGCCTCGATACGGTATTTATGATCCAAACGCAAAGGGGATGAATTTCGCTATCTCCTCGTCCCAGAAACGCCAGTTGTGCGTTTCGTCCGGCTTCTCAAACGTCGTTACGTCGAAGCCGTGTTTTTTTATTTCGGGTACGAATTTTTTGAATGACCCGTAAAGGAAATCGGAGGTGCCGCAGGAGATATAGAGCTTTGGCTTTGACGGAGCGTTTTCGCTTTTTTTCATAAGATAAAACAGATCGTTTTCCGAACCGGCGATTTTTTCGACGGGGCCGAAGATACGCTCTTTTTTCGCTTTTTCCTCGCCCTCATATCTTGCGGGATCGGCGACGTCGAGGACTCCGGAAAAGCATCCGACAGCGCTGAAGCGTTCGGGATAGGTGAGAGCGAGCTTCATGGCTCCGTAGCCGCCCATCGAAAGCCCCGCCGCAAACGTGTCCTCGGGGGATGACGAAATATTGAAAAATCCCTTCATCGCGTTAGGGAGCTCTTCGGAGATATAGTCCCAGTAGCGTTCGCCCTGCGCCTCGTTACAGTAGTAGCTGTGGTTGACGGCCGGCATTATGACGGCAATATTATATTCGGAAACGTATCTCTCGACAGAGGTGCGGCGCATCCAGATCGAATGGTCGTCGCTGTAGCCGTGGAGAAGGTAAAGGACCTTCGGCTTCCTGTCGCCCTTTGACGCGCCGACGCCTATGCCCTGATCCGGCTCCGGAAGTATCACGTTGACCGACGACGCGACATTGAGCGCCCTGCTGAAAAAATCCAACTGTAAAAATGCCATACCTGACTCCTTTCGCGGATAGCTCCGACCTGTTTTCCGAGAGCTTTTTTATCCTCAGCCGCTTGCCGTAAATTATATATAAATGTAAAAGGATTGTCAAGAAAAAGAGGCGAATGAGGTGAAAACGGAAAGAAATGCCTCCGCCGTATTTCTTGACAATTTTTAAAATCAATGATAATATTTTTTTGCGGAGACAAGTCATTTTTAAAACGCTTTGATTTCCGCGCTTTTAAAATGTTTATTAACATGCGGGGGAACTGCTTGAACGGCAAAACGGAAAAACAGTATATTGCGATAGACCTGAAGTCGTTTTACGCCTCGGTCGAGTGCAGGGAACGGGGTTTTGATCCGATGACGGAAAACCTTGTCGTTGCCGACGAATCGAGGACGGATAAGACGATCTGTCTCGCTGTTTCTCCCGCGCTGAAAGCCTTCGGGATACCGGGACGCCCGAGACTTTTTGAAGTCAATCAAAAGGTCAGACAGATAAACAACGAGCGCTTGAGATACGCTCCGGGACATAAATTTTCGGGCGAGTCGAGCGACCGTAACCGGCTTATGCGTCATCCGGAGCTTGCGCTTTCATTTGATATCGCGCCTCCGCGTATGGCGCTTTATATCGAATACAGCACTTTGATATACGAGATATATCTCAAATATGTTTCAAAAGAGGACATACATGTTTATTCGATAGACGAGGTGTTTATCGACGCCACGCAGTATTTAAAGAGATATTCCATGACCGCGAGGGAGCTTGCGATAACGATGATAAGGGACGTGCTGTTGACGACCGGCATAACCGCGACGGTCGGGATAGGCACAAATCTCTATCTCTGTAAGATAGCCATGGATATCGTCGCTAAGAAGATGCAGCCCGATAAGGACGGAGTAAGGATAGCGGAGCTTAACGAGAGGTCATACCGTGAACAGCTTTGGGATCATCAGCCTTTGACGTCTTTCTGGCGGATAGGCGGCGGGATATCAAAAAAGCTCGAGGATCACGGGATGTATACGATGGGCGACGTCGCGAGGATGTCGCTTTCGGAGTACGGGGAGAAGCTGCTGTATAATCTTTTCGGCATAAACGCGGAGCTTCTTATCGACCACGCGTGGGGCTGGGAGCCGGTGGGGATAGCCGAC
>JAILLJ010000117.1 GCA_024693205.1 Clostridiales bacterium
AGGAAAGCGCGGTACTGTTTTTCGACGTTTCCCCTCTCGGTCTGATCTCCCGCGGAAAGGATAAGACTTATTTCCGGGTCGTTTTCAAACGCGAGCCGAAGAGTCTCGTCCCAGCCCGCCGTGTCATGGATAAGCACCTCGTCGAGCCTGTGATCCCCCGAGCGACCTATCTGTGAGTCGGAGACGAGGAGGGCGGTAAATCCGGCGTCATCTGTTCCCGTCTTAAAAGAATATATCTCTCCCCTTTTTCCGTCAAACGAAAACGCGTAATAATATGTCGTGTCCTGTTTAAGATGTGAAAGCGTCACGGCGTTTCGCTTCTGAAACGTCAAAGTCGCGGAGGTCTTTACCTCGGCTTCGACTCCGTCCGAGAGATCGGGAGAAAGTCCATATGTAAACCCGACCTTGACGGTAAGTCCGGACAGGCAGCAAAAGCGCATTTCGCTGTCGTCGCGTCCCGGCGTCACCGACGAAGCATTCTCGTCGCCGACGACCTCGCTCCAGACAGAAGTAAGCCCGTCAACCGTTATGGCGGCGGCTGACAGGCATGTTGAAAATATTAAAACAACTGCTAATGAAACGGATAAAAGCCTTTTATAAGTGTTCATATTCGTAAACTTCGCTTTGTACCGTCGTCGTCTCGGAAGCGAACGTCCCTACCTTTATTTCGTGCTCCGGCATTTCAAGGATGATCGACGGAAGCTCTCTTGACGGCGCGTTGTCGTTTTTATAGTAGCTTGCGTAAAACATCAGGTGAAACGTTTTTGTCTCCCCCGCGTCGAGAGAAAACAGCTTGTCCTGCGTAAGCTTTTCCTCCGCGTAGGCGTTTTGATCGAGGATATAGCCGCTTGCGTAATCGGACTTGAAAACGCCTCTTATCTTAAAATCCTTCAGGTCCTCGTCGCTGTTGTTTTTCAGAGTGATATCATATGACAACAAAACGCGGTAGTTACGTACCTCGTATTGAAGATATCCGCTTTTGGCGGTATCCATGGAAACGGCCGACGAGGAGGATGACAGACCTTTTATTATCAGTATCGCGCAGACCGCAATAAGAACAACGGAAACGACGCAGACCGCGATAATAATGATCTTTTTCTTATTTGTTTCCTTGCCTTCGTTCAAAACGATCGCTCCCTTTAAAACTGAACGAGCTTTTCGATATGCGCCGAAAGCTCCGAAATCGGGATCCTTATCTGATCCATCGTGTCGCGATCTCTGACCGTGACGCAGTTGTCCTCGAGCGAATCGAAGTCGAACGTCACGCAAACGGGAGTTCCGATCTCGTCCTGGCGGCGGTATCTCTTGCCGATCGAGCCTGCGTCGTCATATTCGCACATGAACTTTTTGGAAAGCTCCGCATAAACCTTTCCCGCCTGTTCTCCGAGCTTTTTGGAGAGAGGCAATACAGCGGCCTTGATGGGCGCAAGAGCGGGATGAAGGCGTAAAACGACTCTCTTGTCGCCCTTTTGCTCATCGACGATCTCCTCGTCGTAAGCGTCGCAAAGGAACGCCAAAGCGACTCTGTCGGCGCCGAGCGACGGCTCGATGACATAGGGCAGATATTTCTCGTTTGTCTCCGCGTCGAAATATTCAAGGCTCTTGCCGGATGTTTTTTGATGCTGTGTAAGGTCGAAATCGGTACGGCTCGCGACGCCCCAAAGCTCGCCCCATCCGAACGGGAAAAGGAACTCGAAGTCGGTCGTCGCGTTTGAATAGTGGGAAAGCTCCTTTTGCTCGTGGTCGCGCAGGCGGAGATTTTCTTCCTTCATTCCGAGGGAGAGAAGCCACTTTTTGCAGAAATCCTTCCAATACGCGAACCAGTCAAGCTCCGTGCCCGGCTTGCAGAAGAACTCAAGCTCCATCTGCTCGAATTCACGTATGCGGAAGATGAAGTTTCCGGGAGTTATCTCGTTGCGGAAGCTTTTGCCTATCTGACAAACTCCGAAGGGCACCTTGCGGCGCGTCGTGCGCTGAATATTGGTGAAGTTTACGAAAATACCCTGCGCCGTTTCGGGACGAAGGTATATTTCGCTTTTTGCGTCCTCGGTCACTCCCTGGAACGTCTTGAACATGAGATTGAATTTACGTATATCCGTAAAGTTGCACGCTCCGCATTCGGGGCATACGATGTTATGTTCCGCTATGTATTTCGACATCTCCTCGAAGCTCCAGCCGGCGGGATTTACGCCGGTATCCTCGATGAGCTTGTCCGCCCTGTGGCGCGTCTTGCATTCCTTACAGTCCATCAGCGGATCGGAGAAGCCTCCGACGTGGCCGGAAGCGACCCATGTCATGGGGTTCATAAGAATGGCTGAATCAAGTCCGACGTTATAGGGATTTTCGCGGACGAATTTTTCCCACCACGCGCGCTTGACGTTGTTTTTGAATTCAACTCCGAGGGGGCCGTAATCCCATGAGTTTGAAAGACCTCCGTAAATTTCGCTGCCGGGATAGACAAATCCCCTGCCCTTGCAGAGCGCAACGATAGTGTCCATTGTTTTTTGGCTGTTTTCAAGCATTATATATCTCTCCCAAAATAAAAATCATGTTTAGGCGCGAAAACGCGCGATAAGCTCACCGCGTACCTCGTTCGGCTCAAGCATCGCAAGAACGGTTATGAACAGGTTGCTTGAAACGGTACAGGCGGCGGGAAGGACGCAGTTATACCCGCAGGCGAGCGAAATGATGAGCGTTATAAGTCCGATTACAAAGAGCGCGATAAAATACGAAAGCGCCGTGACCCTTTTTTCGGGGAAAAGGAATATGCCGACAAAGATAAGCACGGCGGATATCGTACATATCATCGGAACGCCGGAGTAGATCGCGTATGAAAAATCGCGCATATAGGATTTTGCGCACCATAGCATAAAGACTGAAATATAGATCGCGTCCTGCATGATATAGCTTCCGATATAAAGCTTATGGATGAACAAAGGCCTGAAAAGGATAGCCCAGACACAGGGCAGAAGAAAGACTGCCCAAAGCGAATCCGACACTCTGCGATTGATGATAAGGTCGGCGACGATCGCCGCGGAGCAGAGTATCGCATAAATAATTACATAAATCAGAAAAGCGCTTTTCGGATTTTTACGGTATTTGATATCGGGATATTCGGCTGTACGTAAACCGCTTAAAACAGGCTCGTCGGGGGACGCCTTTTCGCCGCAAAGCGGGCAGCGGACGTATTCTTCGCCTAAATCGATGTTACAGCTTCTGCATCTCATTTATCTTCCCAGCTTTCTTTATTACTGCTTTCCACGCGAACCCTGATCCCGTTAGAGGAAAGAAGCCTGAAAAAGTTTTTCTGTATCGACACTTCCTTGGTAGTACCCGTAAAGGAAATGTTGAGCATATCATTAAGACATGTCACGGCGCAAGCCAGCGTCTCCTTCGGAGCGCCGCCGAGAAGCACCTCCATGCGGTCGATATGATCGAGCATCTCCTGCGGCATTTCGCAGATGCCGAGATTTGTAAGGCTGCACATAAATTTGCTCTGACCTGCAAGATGATAGCATGCCTTGAGCAGCGGACGCTTGATGACGTTCGGCGTAAATCTCAAAAGAGGATTTCTCGCGCTGCCGACGTTTCGGCTGACCGCTTTTTTCATGTTTTCTCTCTGCGCGTTTTCTTTTATCTTTCCTTTTATCGAAGCTACGATATCATCGAACGTCGTTTCGCCGTCCTTGGGGACAAATCCGACGTTTGTAAAAAGAGAGAAGTTACGAAGCGACTCGACGCCGAATATCGGACGGAGATTTATCGGCACGGAAACCTTGATCTCCTTCCTGTTTTCCGGATCGTTAAGATATATCGCATAAAGGAGATTTGCGACAAGGAACTCGGTAAGAGTTATACCCATCGGCTTTGAAACAGCCTTTATGTCGCTGACGGGCACGATGCCGTGTACCGCCTGAAAATAATTCGGGATAGTCTTTGCCTTGTACTGATAGCTCGACGTCTCTTTTTCGGGCTTTCCGAGACGCTTCTCATAGACCCTTTGGAACATGTCGGCGTGCTCATCCTCTGTGGGCTTGTCGTCAAGCGAAGGGAACGAGCCGTCGTCGGGGATGTTTTCGCCCTTTAACGTCAGATATCTCGCCACGAGCGTTTTGAGCATGTTGATCGAGGAGCTTCCGTCGCCGAGAGCATGGAACACCTCTACGCCGAGACGCCTCTTATAGTAGATTATCCTGAACGCCGGCTTGTCGCTGTCGAGCAGCTTTAAGCGATAGCAAGGATAATACGGCTCCTCGACTACGATGTCGTTGTCGCTCGTCTGTTCAAAATAATACCAGAAAAGACCGGCGCGAAGCTGAGCGAAAAACGTCGGAAAACGCGGGATGATATCCTTGGCGGCCTGCCTTAAAATATCGGGATCCACGTCCTCCTTCATTATGAAACAAATACGGTATGTGCACGCGTAGGTATTGGTGCGTGCCGCCGGGTAAATAGTCGCCGCATTGTCGAGCGGAAAACGGCGCGGTAAAACATAGTCGTTTTCAACACCGTTTTGAGCTGATGTTTTTTCTTCTGTTATTTCCATTAACTATTCCCTCCTGCCGGGTATTATTACGCAAAAGTAAGGAACCGATTTGCAAGCGCGAAATATATAAGCAGCGTCACCGCGTCGACGATCGTCGTTATCATGGGACCTGCCATAAGAGCGGGATCGAGGTGAAGGAGCTTTGCGATAATGGGAAGGGTGCAGCCGATGATTTTTGCGACCATTACAGCGAATATCATCGCCGCGCAGACGACAAAGAAAACCGGAGTGGGCGTTGCGACGTGGGTCACGGCGCGGATAACGAACATTCTTCCGAAGTTTACTATCGCAAGGAGTACTCCGCAAATAAGCGCGACACGAAGCTCCTTCCAAAGCACCTTGAAATAATCCTTTGGTCTGACTTCTCCCAAAGCAAGACCGCGGATTATAAGGGTCGATACCTGATTGCCGGCGTTTCCGCCTGTGTCCATAAGCATCGGGATACATGCCGTAAGTCCGGCTATCGCCGAAAGCTTATCTTCAAAGTTTGCGATTATCTGACCTGTGAACGTAGCGGAGATCATAAGCACGAGCAGCCATACGATCCTGTTTTTTGCCATTGTGAAAACGCTCGTCTTCAGGTATTCGTCGTCGGAGGGAAGAAGAAGGTTCATCTTTTCGATGTCTTCCGTCGCCTCGTCCTCCATGACGTCGATGATGTCGTCGATCGTTATGATCCCGACGAGCCTTTTCTCGTTATCGACGACCGGCACGGAAAGCAGGTCGTATTTTTTGGCGATGTCCGCGACGTATTCCTGGTCGTCCGACGTCGAAACGCTGATAAGTGAATCGTCGACGTCCATTATCTCTTTTATCGGCGTATCGGCCTTACAGAAAAGGAGATCCTCAAGGGCGACCGTTCCGATAAGATGGCGCTGATGATCTATGCAGAAGCAGTTGTAGACCGTCTCTTTGTCGTAACCGGTATGACGGATATAATCGACCGCCTGCTGCGCCGTAAAATAATCGTGAAGCTCCACGTACTCGATCGTCATTATGCTGCCCGCGGAGTTTTCGGGATATTGAAGGAATTTATTTATGAGCGAACGCGTCTTTGAATCGGAACGCGCCAGAACTCTTTTTACGATATTTGCCGGGACCTCTTCGATGAAGTCGACCGTATCGTCGAGATACATTTCGTCGAGGAGCTGTTCAAGCTCTTTATCGGTGATTGATTCGACGAGCCTCGCCTGATCGTCGGAGTCAAGATACGAAAAAACGTCGGCGGATATGTCTTTAGGCAGGATCCTGAAGACCCGCAGAAGGTCCTCCGTTTCAAGCTCGCTGACCGCGACGGCAATATCAACGACGTTTTCATTTTTAAGCTCCTCGCGAAGCGCGGCGATCTTGCCGCTGCCGAGAAGCTCGACTATATTTTCACCTAATGATAAAACTTCCGTTCTCTCTTCTGCTGCCAGCATTGTCATGGTAGTCATGGTATACCTCCGTTCATCCCGTCCGGAGGGTCATGCGGCGACAAAATGAAACAGCAGACGGCTTTAAAATACGCCGTCGACCGGTGAACGCCGGAACAGACCGCTGTCGGATGCGGGATCATATTCTTTTAAAACGCTACTTCGGGGAATAGCTCCGGTACTGTCCAAGCAAACTCACCTTCTTTAAGAATAAACTAATTTAATTTTATAACAATACGCACAATAAGTCAAGAATTTGTTTCCGGCTTATCGCGCGTGATCGTAAATTATTTAATTCAGTTCCGTCGTTTCGGGAAAATTCATCTGTACTCAGCCGAAAAGCTTTACGTTGTCCATGGACGGCTTGTATTTTCCGTCCTCGATACCGTGAACGATCTCAACGACCTTGTCGTTATAGGGCGTCGGAACGCCGTATTTCCGCCCGTACTGCGAGACGATGCCGTTGATGAAATCGACCTCGGTCTTTTTCCCCTTTTCGAGATCCTGAAGCATGCTCGCCTTTAAAAGCTTATGCTCTTTTATGGCGAGCGGAAGTATCATAAACGATATCTTCTTTTTGAACGCCGACCGGTAGTCGAAAAGCGAAACGATATCCTTCCCCTGGACAGGCTCGATTTTTATATCGGCGGCCTTGGCGACGTCTATACATTCTTTAATTATAGCCTGGACGCATGCTCGCGAAGCCTTGTCCCCCGCCGCATCGCCGAATGTGCCGCCCGTGACGGCGGACATGCCGCTGAACGACGCGTTTATGAGAAGCTTTGACCAGCGGACGCCGACGAAGTTGTCCTCGATCTCGACGGGACACATAAGCTCGAGC
This sequence comes from Clostridiales bacterium, assembly GCA_024693205.1. GTDB lineage: Bacteria > Bacillota > Clostridia > Oscillospirales > Acutalibacteraceae > UBA1425. The sequence goes on from JAILLJ010000117.1 coordinate 6,803, forward strand.
AGTGTTTTTGTTTCAAGCAGCTTGTCGGTCTTTTTTTCGTTAAGGGTGCCGAGGCCGAAGCTCATCGAATCGGGCGCGCTTGTGAGCTCGACGACGCCGGGTTCGAGCAGCGTCGCTCCCCATGCGACCGTACAGCCCATCGTCCTGTCCTCTCCGACGACCTCGGCGACGGAAAGCTCGGGCATACCGTTCTGGAGCGTGCAAACTACGCAGTCATCCGTCATAAACGGCAGAAGTCCGTTCAGCACCTCGACATTGAAAAGCTGTTTCGTCATGAGGAATATAAGCTCGTATTTCCCCTCCATCTCGTCCGGAGTAAGCGCCGTTACAGGTACCGTCATATCGACCGTTCCCGTTATCTTTGCGCCGTTTTCCTTCATGGCGGAGACATGCGCCTTGTTTCTGTTGATAAGGTCTATCTGACCTCCGTTTTTGGTTATGTAAGCGCCGAGAACGGTGCCGAGCGAGCCTGCGCCGTAAATACATGCTCTCATATTTTCACGCCTTTCATTTTATATTATATACCGCGCATTAAGTTTAACATATTTACGGAAATATGTCGAGCAAAAACACTATAATTATCGGATAAAATTATCGGAGATCTGCGTTTTTTCATCCCGCTCCTACCCGTTAAAAATCCCCGAAAAAAAGAAACGCACGGGTGCGAGGAAGAAAAGGATATAAAAATGTAAAAAAAGAGTTGACAAGCGGGGAATAAGGTGGTAATATTATCGAGCGCCTTGAGGAAAAGGCGAAAAACGCACCTTGAAAATTAAACAACGATGACGAAAAAACCCTTGAAGATTCTAAAAGTTTCTGAGAGAAATCTTA
>JAILLJ010000145.1 GCA_024693205.1 Clostridiales bacterium
AGAGTTTTTTTAAAAATTTTTTATTTAAATTTGAAATTTTGGTTTTATATATTATTTTGATTTTTTGCGGCAGTGACGGTGTTTTTCATCAGCATGGCGATAGTCATCGGTCCTACGCCGCCGGGAACGGGAGTTATATACGACGCTTTATCGAGGACATTATCGAAATCCACGTCGCCGCAGAGCTTTCCGTCCTCGTTTCTGTTTATGCTGACGTCTATAATGACTGCCTCTTCTTTTATCATATCGGCGGTTATAAGATTTCTTTTACCGACCGCGGATACAAGTATATCTGCCTCTTTTGTGTATTCGGCGAGATTTTTCGTCCTTGAATGACAGACAGTAACTGTGCCGTTATCCTGAAGAAGCAAAAGAGCCATCGGCTTGCCGACGATATTGCTTCTTCCTATCACAACACAATGTTTTCCCGCCGCTGAAATGCCCTCATATTTAAGCATCTCCATTACTCCCGCCGGAGTGCAGGGAAGGAACGAAGCGTCGCCTATCATGATATGGCCGACGTTTTCGGGATTGAAGGCATCGACGTCCTTCTCGGCGCTTATCGTATTTATAACGTCCTTTTCATTGAGATGAGAAGGAAGCGGAAGCTGGCATAGAATGCCGTTCACGTCTTTTCTTTCGTTCAGCTCTTTTATTAAAGAGATAAGCTCCTCCTGCTTTGTGTCGGCGGGAAGAGTATATGAGAGCGAACGAATGCCGACCTGTTCGCATTTAAGCTTTTTATTTCTTACATAAACCTGTGAAGCGGGATCTTCTCCCACCAATATGACTGCGAGGCAAGGCTCAACGCCGCGCTGTTTGAGGTCTTTAACCTCATCGGCAACGTCGGACAGCACCTTAGCCGATATAACTTTGCCGTCGATAAGTTTTGCTGTTCCCATATTCTTTCACATCCCGATCATATATTTTTAAACCTAATTTATCTGCCGTGTCTTTTATCGAGCTCGCTCTTAATCCTGTCGTAAAACTCTCCGAAAAGCTTATATTTTTTCTTATAATAGATGTATCCTATAACGACCATGGGAACGGGAACAAGGAACATGAACACGCGCAGTATAAGAAGCATCTCATCGGTCACCGCTCCGCTGAACGAATAGACGACCTCTCCCGCTTCGTTAATTCCCTGTATCATCTTGGGAAGACCCGACGCAGAGATACCGGCGCCTAAGATAAGCGTCGCCGCCGCGCCCGCAAGCTTGGTGAGCAGCGTCTGGACGGAGAAAATCACGCTGTCGCTTCTCTTTCCCGTTTTCCATTCGCCGTAATCGACGACGTCGGAGATCATTACCGTTGAGCCGATATTGTTGATCCCGTCGCTTATCATCAGCATCGAACCGGCGATAGAGACTATTACGATATTGAATACCGTCTGAAACTCCTTGCCGCTGATGACCTCCGTAGCGCCCTGCTCGTAGCCGATCCCCTTGAGAAAGAAGAATACAAAAAACAGTCCCAAAAGTCCTATCACAGCCGAGATGTAGGAAAATCCGAACATCTTTTCACGCGGTATCTTTTTAACGATCAGAGGATAAAAGATCATTATTATCCCCTGACCGGTGCATGCTACCACGTTGAATATTATATAAAGTCCGAAGTAAAGCCTGTCGTAATCGTAAACGAAAAGATAAATGAACTGTACTATTGCTATAGTTGCCGCCGTCTTTAAAAAGAGATATGACATCGAATACGCGGAGAGTTGATCGTTTGTCTTGAATATCCCGAATATCTCGCGTATCTTTACATCGTTTTCGGGCAGAGGATATCTTTCCTTGTTGAATATCACCGTCAGGCTCAAAAACATCATAAATATGACGCACGACATACAAGCGATAACGAAATATGCCCATTTATTTGCCGAGCCGTTCGGGACGACCTTTGTAATAACGATAGCTCCGCCGCTTCCGACAAGAAGCCCGCCGAAGCCCGCCAGGGTACGGCTTAGTGACGATATCTCGTTTCTTTCGTCGGTCGTATTGGCAATAGACGGGATCATCGACCAAAACGGTACGTCGACGCAAGTAAAGCTCATGCCCCAAAGAACGTACATCAGGAAATAATAGATGTAGCTTATGATCTGATTTTCAACGCCTATGGGCATAAACATCAGAACGAGGCAAATGCAGTTTACGAGCGTACCGAAGCAGATCCACGGTTTAAATTTACCGAACCGCGATTTTGTATTGTTTACGAACGTAGCGAGCATCGGATCGTTGACGGCGTCCCAAAGCTTTGCGACACACATCAGTATACCGACAACAGTTCCGTTAAGCCCGACATATGCCGTAAGATACAGCATAAAGAACACAACGACCATGCTGTTTGACATTTCGCGGCCAAGAGCACCGAGCGAATATGTCGTCTTTTCAAAGACGGAAATTTTATCTCTTTTACTTTTCACTCTGATAATACCTTATTTTTTGATCTGTTTTGCAAAACCGTCGTCGCCCAAGGTGACTTTTTCAAGCGGCTTTACGGTTCCGTTCGCGATATCCTGTTCAGCTTTATCGACGACTTTATTGACGGCGTCATTGTCAATGCGGACAGCGCTCAATCCGACAAGTCCCTCTTTAATTCCGCCGGAATAGACCTTTGACGTTATTTCATCAGCTTTGATCTCTTTAAATATCTGGGTAAAATAT
>JAILLJ010000154.1 GCA_024693205.1 Clostridiales bacterium
GCCGTTTCGCCCTTTAAACGCCTTTGTTTGTCCTCGCTCTGTTTTTCAAACACGGAAAGCGTGAAGACGCCTATGCAGATGAGAACGACGGCGGCTATCTGCAGCTTTTCGAGCCTTTGTCCAAGGATAAAAAAGCAGAGGAGCGCCGTCAGAGCGCCCGACGAATTCTGTATCGGCGAGGACACCGAAAGCTCTATGTATCTCAGTCCCACATAGCTGAACGTCATAGACAGGATGTACATTGCCGACACTGGAAAATAGATAATAAAGCTTTTTGGCTCGAACGCCTCACCGTGCGCCGCCATATGACCTATATAAAGCAGGCCGTGGAGGCCCATCACAAACCCGACCATAATAACCGTTTTAAGATGCGTCAGCGATTGCTTTTCATCGGCGCCCTTCTTGTAAAAAAGATCGGCTCCGCCCCACGCAAGAGTCGTCAGTATTCCGTAAACAAGCCACATAAATCTAATCTCCGATCATCATATTGGAAATAATAATACCACCGTTTTGAGTTGAGGTCAATATTTAAAATAATAAAATCGGTGTTGTAATAAAAATCACGCCATTGCCATATCTATTACAGGAGGTGCTGTGTTGAACTGCTGTGTTACCGATCTCAGAAATAAGGAAGTAATAAACAGAAACGACGGATGCCGTCTCGGAAACGTATGCGACGTCGAGGTCGACACCTGCACGGGTCATATAACGGCGATAATAATCTTCGGGAAAGCGCGGCTTTTCGGACTTTTGGGTCACGAGGACGATATCAGAATATGCTGGAGCGATATCGACGTCATAGGCGACGACACGATCCTCGTCTCAAGGCGTCCGGAACGTCCCTCAAAAGGAAAAAGAAACAACCGCCAATTTTTTTGAATTTCGTAATATTCGGGAGGAATCGAAATGGCAAATCAGCAAATGGACGAAAACAAGATACAGACTCCGCAAAATCTTATTCTCGAAGACAGGCGGATACTTAACGTCACGGGAGTATCGGACGTCGACAGCTTTGACGAAAAGACGGTGATAGTTTTTACACAGCTCGGCGAGCTGACCGTCAGAGGAAGCGACCTTCATATAAACAATCTCAGCGTCGAAACGGGCGAGCTACAGCTCGAGGGGCAGATATCCTCGCTTTCATATGCCGAGGAACAGGAGAAGAGCGGAGGATTTTTCATCAAGGTATTCAGATAAAACCGGAGGTCAAAACGGTCTATATCCAGGGTCTTTCCGAACAGACTGAAATCTTTCTCCAGTCGATAGGCTTCGGCTTTTTGCTCGGCGTCATCTACGACCTGTTTAGGATAATACGTCTGACGTTTTTTCCGAACGAAAGATTTATTTTCCTACAGGACATCATATACGCCGTCGTCTGTTCCTTCGCGAGCTTTCTGTTTTTTCTCGTTATCAACGACGGGAACGTCCGCGTCTACGAATTTGCTGGAGAAATACTCGGTTTTTCCGTCTATTACTTCTCACTCGGAACGCTCGTTATCCGCATTTCGTCAAGGATAATAAAATTCTTAAAACAAATAATAAGGCTGATCTCGGCGCCGTTTGCCGCGGCGTTAAGGGCTTTATCACATCTAAATAATAAAATTATCTCGAAATTGCAAATTTTTATAAAAAAAATTTATAAAAAATCAAATTATCACTTGAAATTATATAACACTATGGTATATAATATTTTTCATAAGGGTGGGTTCAAATAAAAAACAGGGTTGATTTGATTTGTCGAAAAAGAAACGTCTAAATATAAACATGCCGAAATTCAGGGGGAGCTATATTCTCGCCGTCGCTCTTGTGATGGTGGTATGTTATTTTGTCGTCTCCTTCTTTAACTTAAAAGCCGACGTCAGCGAAAAGGCCAAGGCTGTTGCCGAAATATCCTATAAATGTCGTGTCCAGGAAGATGAAAACAAAGAACTTGAAGCAATGCTTAATAACAATAACATAGAAGAATATGTTGAAAAGCGTGCGAGAGACGAGGATCTCGGGTACGTCATGCCTAATGAGCGCGTCTATTATGACGTCGCGGGGCTCGAATGATATCCGATATCCGTCTTAATATATTTTCTTGGAGGATTTTTCGACTTTATGCAAACAGAAGTTGGTGCGGTACTTAACGGTAAGGTGACGGGTCTTACCGATTTCGGTGCGTTTGTCGAGCTTGAAAACGGCGAGACCGGTATGGTACATATTTCCGAGGTGGCTTCCGTGTTTGTCAAAAACATCCGCGATCACCTTGAAATAGGACAAAGCGTAAAGGTCAAGGTCCTCGGCGTGAATGACGCGGGAAAGATAAATCTTTCCATCAAAAAAGCCGAGGAGCAGCCGAAAGCTACTGCCGCGCCCGCTCCGCGTCCCGTAAAACGCCCACAGGGCGGACAGCACCGTTCCCCCGCCGCCAACGTGTGGCAGGGACAAAGCTCTCAGCCTGCCGGAAGTCAATCCTTCGAGGAAATGATGGCGCGCTTTAAACAGATAAGCGACGAAAAAATGACCGACCTCAAACGCGCTTCCGAAACAAAACGCGGCGGTGGCGGTTATGCACGCAAGGGTAATAAATCATAAAGGTGATCTTTTTGAAAAATAAATTGATTTTTACGGCGACAACCATTGCGGTCATTGTCGCCGTTGCTTTTTCTTCCTGTACTTCTTCAAAAGACGACAAGGGCAGTACGGCGACGACTCGCTATACCTTTGAGACCGACGTCGATACCTTTACGACGAAAAAGCCGACGGAGACTACCGCTCCTTCAAAGGACCAAAAGGGTGAGCCGACGGAAACTATCGACGCCGCATATGCCGAAAAAGCGATCAAGGACGCCGCGGAAGCATATTCCCTCTTTAACTCCGCAAGGCCCGCCATCGACCGCTCCAAGTTTATCGGCGACGACGAGGTCGGCAAATATTACCTGATAACCGACAAGTCGTTCAATACGCTCGACAAGCTCACCGCCTATCTTTCGCAGTTTTTCAGCGATGATCTTATCGAGGCCTTTTACGGTATCGAGCTTTATTATGAGGAGGACGGCAAGCTATACGCAAACGACATGGCCGTCAGCTCCGAAATAAAAGTGATAAGCGAAAAGTTTTCCGTCGTATCCGCCGACGACAAAAACCAGGTGTTTAACGTGACGGTCGTCGTCGACGAAGACGGAGACGGCAAGGGCGATTCGACGTCCGACTATGAATTTGAACGCGAATATATAAATAACAAGTGGCTGTTTACATCTTATTCATGCTATTGGTAAACGGAAGAGAGTGTATCTATGAGAGAAATTGACGTAGGGCTTGTTGAAAATACCGTTCGTGACCTCTTTATAAAGGCAAATAAAATACTGCCCGACGATCTGACGGGACTGATCTGCGCCTCATGCGGCGTAGAAATTGATCCCCTTCCCAAAAGCATCATGAACGATATCCGCGAAAATCTGAGCGCCGCCGAGACGCTCGATATCCCGATCTGTCAGGATACGGGCATGGCGGTACTGTTTTGCGAGATCGGTCAGGATATCCGGTTTGTCGGCGGGAACTTTAACGACGCCGTAAACAGAGGCGTATCTCGCGCCTATAAAGAGGGATATCTCAGATGCTCCGTCGTAAGCGATCCTTTAAGAAGGAAAAACACCGGCGACAACACCCCTGCCGTGATCCACATAAAGCTCACCGACGGCGATAAACTGCGCCTTCTCGCCGCGCCTAAAGGCTTCGGAAGCGAAAACATGAGCGCGCTTAAAATGTTTACTCCGTCGGCAAGTGAAAACGATATCATCGACTTTGTCGTTACTGCTGTAAGGACGGCCGGAAGCAACCCCTGTCCCCCGATGGTGCTCGGCGTCGGCATAGGCGGAGATTTTGAATACTGCGCATATCTCGCAAAGAAAGCTCTCTGCCGTCCCGTTTCAGAGAGAAATCCCGATCCGTTTTACCGCGAGATGGAGGATGAGATCTTAAGGCGCGTAAATGAACTCGACATCGGTCCCCAGGGCTTCGGCGGAAAGACGACCGCCCTCTCCGCAGCTATAGAGACAGCGCCGACACATATCGCCGGTCTTCCCGTATCTTTGAACGTCGGATGCCATGTGACGCGCCATGCGGAAGCAGTACTATGACGATGTATTAAAGAATTGTTAAAAATATTTAAAAAAAGTTTCTTTTCGTCTTTACTTTTTGTGAAAAGTGTGATATCATTTAATTGTTCCCGATAGGGATGATTATAAAAGGGGATGACGTTATGAAAATAACAATTGTCGGGAGAAAATGTACTCCCAGAGATTCATTTAAAGAGCATGTCAACAAAAAGCTTGCTAAGATCGAGCGCTTCTTCGGAGAGAACGCCGAGGCCAAGGTCACCGCTACAGTTGAAAAGACCTGCCAGAGCGTCGAAGTTACCGTCGTTTACGGAGGGATGATCTTCCGCTCCGAGGAAAAAGCTCCGAATATGAACGAAGCTCTTGACAAATGCGTCGATTCGCTCATTCGCCAGATACGGAAGAACAAGACGCGCATTGAAAAGAAGCTCCGTGCCGGCAGCCTTGACGAGGTCATTTCCGCGTCCGAGCCGGTCGACGAAGAGGTCGATTTTGACGTCGTACGTTTAAAGACCGTCTCTGTCAAGCCTCAAAGCGTTGACGAAGCGATACTTCAGATGAATCTTCTTGAACATGCGTTCTACATGTTTAAAAATTCCGAGAACAACCAAATAAATGTCGTCTATAAGAGAAACGACGGCGGATACGGATTGCTTGTTCCGGATTTTGAATAATCACTTGCGCGTCGGTCGACGCAAAAGCCTGATCCAACAAAAAGCGGAGCAGTCACGGCGACGGCTCCGCTTTTAATTTTTAATATTTTATAAGGAGCTTGATCTTTATGCGCGCGGTGATACTTGACGCATATACCACAAATCCGGGAGATCTGTCATGGAAATGGCTCGACAAATATGTCGACGACTATACCGTTTTTGACTTCACGAGACCCGAAGAAACGATAGAGAGGATAAAAGACTGCGAAATAGTTATAACAAATAAAACAAAGCTGATGAAGGACGCCATTGACAGCCTTACAAATACCGTCTATATCGGCCTTTTGAGTACGGGCTTTGACGCCGTCGACTCGGAATACGCCGCAAAAAAGGGCATCCCCGTCACCAATATCCCCGCTTATTCGACATACGGCGTCGCGCAGATGACCTTCTCAATACTGCTCGAATACACAAACCGCGTCGCGCTTCATAACGAGGCGGTCAAAAACGGCGAATGGCAGAAAAACGGGAACTTCTGTTTTTGGAGATCGCGTCTCACCGAGCTTTCCGGTAAAAGCTTCGGGATAATCGGCTTCGGCAAGATCGGAAGGACGGTAGCCGATATCGCGAGAGCGTTCGGCATGAAGGTGCTTGTAAATACGGCTCATCCCGAAAAATACAGCTGTGACTACGTCGAATTTCTTCCGCTTGACGAGCTGCTTTCGAGAAGCGACTTCGTAAGCATCCACTGTCCCTACACAAAGGAGACAGACAAGCTTGTAAACGCGGACTTTTTAAGCAAAATGAAGCATGACGCCTTTATTATCAATACCTCCCGCGGAGCTGTGGTGGACGAAAACGCGCTTCGTCACGCCCTCGATTGCGGAATGATCGCCGGAGCGGGCGTCGATGTCCTTTCAACGGAGCCGCCGAAGGACGACAACCCCATCGCCTTCTGTGACAAATGCATCGTAACGCCCCATATTTCCTGGGCGGCATTTGAAACGCGTGAGAGGCTGATCTCGATCTGCGAGGACAACCTTAAGTCTTTCCTCGAAGGCAAGCCCAAAAACGTCGTAAACGGAGTTTATCCGAAATAAAAATGTAATATAACAAAAGACCCTGCGAAGACCGCTTTCCGATCTCCGCAGGGTCATTTTTTGATTGGATTTAAGTTGTTATGTCAAATGTAAGTCCGGTGGTCTGGTCTATTCCTCTTATCTGAGCGGCGACCGCCTTCATCTGGAGAAGATCGTCTGATTCGACTTTTCCGTCGCCGGTCAGGTCGCCCGCCGTTTTAAACACGACTCCCTCGGGAAGGAACGCTGTCTGCGCAACGATGGGTTTCATCTTGATAAGATCCTCGCCGTCCGCGATACCGTTGCCGGTTATATCTCCGAAGATAACTATATTATAAGCCGCCGCTTCATCGTTCGTCGTATCGTCTATAAGCGTCACCTCGGCGCCGGTACCGACCGCTCCGCTGATTTCTATATGTCCCCTGCCGCTGTCGGAAACGCCGATAAATTCCGAAAAAAGTCTTTCTTCCGTAAGACCCTGCTCCAAGCCGTAGATCAGCTTGTTTTCCTCGTCGATCACAACGGTATTCTTGATCCCCACTATCGAAAGCGGCTCAGGCGACCCTATCGTAACAGAGCCGCTCACCGTATCGAAAGAAACCTCGGTCAGATCGACGTCAAACGTAGAACCGACCACATACGAAAGTCCTATCTCGTATACTCCCGACGGGGCATTTTCGTCAACGCTGAAGGTCAGAACGGCCATTGTTCCGTTATTGACGTTGTTTGTCGTTGAAAGACCGTCTTCCCAGCTGAGCTTATAAGGACTTGACGACGGAGCTTTTCCGAAGATCGCCCTGGCGTCATCCATGAACGAGCCGTTCGCGGCGCTTTCGAGCGTCAGTAACGAAGAGTCGAACGTGACCGAAACACATACGGCGACGATACCGGGATTGTTATACATAACGATCGGTATTTCGAACGTTTCGCCCGCTTCTGCGTGTGCGCTTCCGATCTCGATAGTCGGATCGGAATAATCGGCCGCGCTTCCGAAAACGGACGTCCCGAAGATCACGGAGCATACTCCGATCGCAAAAACAAGCGCAAGAGATATCAGCTTTTTGCTTTTAAGCTTCATTTTCATTTTTTACCTCCAAAAAATCAAAGAAGTTCTACGCCCCAGCCGTCCGCTAAATATCTGCGGATAAGAACGACGTCCCTAAGTGTTACTTCGCCGTCTCTGTCGACGTCGGCATTTGTTTCGTATATCGTAACATCCCATCCGCCGACTATCCAACGTCTTATGGAAGTCGTGTCGAGAAGGCTTAAAATACCGTCTCCGTCCGCGTCGCCGGGTATGCGATCCAATATTTCAACGGAGCCGCTGACCGCGGTGAACGTGACGTCCTCCAGGTCTATGTTGAAAGTATTGCCTTCCAAAAGCGAGATAGTTATAGGCGTTACGCCGAGCGCGGCGTTCTCAAGTATCTTAAAGCTGAACGTAACGACAGGTCCGTCGGCAGTATAGTTTTCAGTCGCAAGTCCGTTCTCCCAAACTACCGAATACGGGTTTGCGTGAATATCATTTCCCATTACGAATGATCCGCCGTATGAGTAGCCCTCGTTTCTTACGGATTCGAGACTGAGCTTTGTCGCATCATATTCTACGGAAAAGGCGTTCGCTACTATTCCGGGGTTGTTTTCAAGGCTTACCGTCACATCGACAGTATACCCGGGAAGTCCTTTTGCGTTTGACGCCGTTATGGTAGGCACGGAATTATCGACGGAAGCGATCGCCTTTATCGGGACGTCGCGCACATAATCTTCCAGCATACCATAGAGGTCTTCGCCCATAGTATCGAACCAAAATGAGCCTGTTCCGATAAAGCAGCGTCCGATTTCGCCCGAATTGGAAACAGTAACCTCATCATCTTCCCTGCCCGGACCTTCGCCAGGAATATCTATACTGTCAACGCCCTCTTTTGTAAGAGTTATGACAACGGAAAACTTCGTATTTTCCGAAACGTCGACGGGAGACGCAAGATCTATTACACGGTATCCCTCGTATTCGGCATATCCGCTTGTCGTCGCGGCGCTGACGAGAGTGCCCGCAGTCGGATTGGTCGTTCCCGTTACGTTTTTATATATCTTTACGGTATATGAGATACCCGTATCAATATTGGCAAAACCAACCTGAGTCAAGGTCTCGTCCTGATCCGCGGTAAAAATACTGCCCATCACAACCGAGGACGACGTCACGGGCATACTGACTCTGTTTTCAAGCGCTCCGTTGCCGTCGTATTGATGGATGACGTTGTTTGAACCGGGAAGCTCGGCTGAATATCTGCAGATATAATCTATAGTTTTATCGTAATATGAGAGCCAGAAATATCCCTCGTCGCCCCAGTCGGTTCCCCAGCTGTTTTTAATGAGCCATGCTCCGTTTCCCTCGGGAGTGATATTGAATGAGGACGCCGGAAAACTGTCGTTCCAGCCTACTACGGTCACAGCATGGTTTGTCTTGACCTTTGTATTATAATAATAGGCTTTTGCAGCCGCATTATAATAAGCGTTTGAATGATAATAGGAGAGTTGTATGGCGCCGTTTTCCATGATCGCCGTTTTTATCGCCGCCAGGGCTTCGCTTGACGATGTGTTGTCAAAATCCATATTGTCTACCGATCTAAGGTGTGCGTAAGAGCTGTAACGCTGACTTTCGGGGTAATTTCCCATAGCCGAAAGATCGTACGGATAAAACGGGGCGTTTTCTTCCTTTTCGGCGCCCGACCACTTTCCGAGCGTTGAGCTGATATAGACCCAGTTCCCGCCCGTATCGTAAGGAGAAGCGTTTTTAGGCGTTCTCAGATCGCCGTATGTCTTGTCCGTCGTGTCGGTCGACTGACCGTTAAACGCGAACCATACGAGATGCGCCTCGGAAAAATCGAAATCGTTCGCCGTTCCGTAACCGTTCTTTATAAGATTCGATTCAATAGCGGAGATACCGGAAAACGCCCAGCAGTTACCGGCGTCGCCTTGATCCTTTACCGACGTCACA
>JAILLJ010000047.1 GCA_024693205.1 Clostridiales bacterium
CGAATTTGATTGGAGCTTCAACACTTCCTGCTGCGCCTTGAGCTTCAAAAGCTCGATCTGCGCCGAGATAAGCTCCGACTCCTCCGAGGAAACGGAGAGCGACGACATGAGCGACGAAGGGTCAAAGCCTATGGCGTTGCCTGCGAAATTCTTAAGCGCGGACGTGACGTTTCCGTTGGCGTTTTTGATGATACGCTCTATAAAGCTCCTGCCCTCGTTTTCGTTTCCGAACAGCTTTGAAAACGACGATGCGAGAGAGCTTTTTTCTTCCTCGCTTATATTATCGGAATTTTCCTTGTCGGGATCGTCTTTGACCTTCTTTTCGAGCTGAGCGACCTTGGCCTCTAATTCGTCAATCTGTCCCTGAAGCGGAAGCAGATCCGTTCCCGCCTTTTCGGAGGACGAGATATAATCCTCATAAGCCTTTTTCGCGGAATCATATGCCTTTTTCTTTTCGTCGACGAGCGAGCGCAGGGACGAAACGTCAAACGTCGCTAAAACGTCGCCCTTTTTAACGGAGTCGCCGACCGCCACGTTGACTTCCTTTGCCACCGTGCCGTCAAAAATTATATACTGCTCCTGGTTGGCGGACTCGACGGTACCGGAGGTGTCGAGCGTCTGTGTTATGTCGCCCATCTCCACTTTAGCAAGCTCGACCTCTTCGCCTTTGTCGGGCTTAAAAATATAATAGAGCACCGCTCCCAATATGAGCGCGGTTATAACAACGACCGTTATCAAAAAAATCTTTCTTTTGCTCGGCTTTTTCATTTCGGCAAATCCCGCCTTTCAAGCGACATATTATTGTAATTATATAAATTTTTACGACAAAAGTAAAGCAAAACGGACTACAATTAACATTTTATTTAAAATCTTTTTAATAATGTTCTGAGAAAACCGCCAATATCCGTTTTTTCGTTTTATATCTTGAAAATTCACGCGTCTTATTGTAATATTAAAGAAAGATAAAAATGAGGGTGATGACAATGTTTAAAAAGCTGACGGCGGTGATAACCGCGCTTATTATGCTGTTTTGCGCTATTTCATCGTTTTCGCTGTCCGCAAGCGCTAAGGTCGAAAACGGCTCTCTCGTCGTGCTCGGCGATTCGATAGCAGAGGGCTTCGGGATATATAACAGCGACGAAGCGTGCTACGGAAAAATAGTCGCCGATTCACTTGGTTATTCTTATAAAAACTACGGCAAAAACGGCGACCGCACGATCGACCTTTTAAATAAGCTGTCCGATGAAAAGATAAGCGCCGACGTGACCGGCGCCGACCTTATACTTATCTCGATAGGCGGCAACGACTTTTTACAGCAGAATTTGCCCGTATTGTTCTTTTCCGTCATGAGAAAGGACTATCATCACATAAACAACATCAAAAACGAGCTTGTTAAAAATTTCGCTCTGATAATCGAAAAGGTTAAAGCGCTCAACCACGATGCGCTCATCGTCTGCCAAACGGTCTACAACGCACGGACCGACCTCTTCCGAGACTTTTACGGCATAGCGGTAGACGCAATAAACGACACGATCTGCGGCTATCTCGAAGAGCATCCCGGAGCGTATGAGCTTGTCGACGTCAAATCCGCCATCGGAAAGGATAAAGAAAATATCGCGATAGATACAGTTCACCCCTCCGCAGTCGGAAACGAAACGATAGCGACCGCGATCATGTATAAGCTTTATCAAACGGGATATACAGATTCGTTTGAGACGGTCATATTAAAGCGCGGGATTGACCGCATACCGTTTCTTTCGTACATCATGCGCTTTATACACGGCTTCTTTGTGAAAGTATAATGCGGTAATATAGGTTCATCACGAATTTGTGCTGGATCACAAAGCCTCCCTTATGAAGCGCTCAAAGGCTTTTTTATTCTTCACATGACAAATTGATCGGTCAGACAGCTTAGGTTTTACATCACGCTGTTTGCCCGAATTGTCAGCGGGTACTGCCCGCCTTGTCATCGGAATTATTTATCATGAGCGCGTCTCCGATGACCTTAACGGAATCCGGCGCAGCCAATTACCCATTTGTTTTACCTCCTCCGACTGAACGAGCTCGTTTCTGCGCGTTTTATCCGCAAATATTTCTGTTATCTTGTATTATTTCATCGACGTGTGATATAATACTATCAAAAGAAACGAAGGGGCAAAAGCAATGAATATAATGACAAAAATCAAGAGGGCTGCGGCGTTTTTGACCGCCTTGAGCCTTGCATTCATATTTGTTTCTTGTTCGATGGAAAAGAACGAAAACGGCGGCGGAACGTCTGCGGCGGCTGACGACGTCATGGATGAGGTTTCGGAAACGGCGGAGACACAGCCCGAATACTTTTCGCTTCTCCCCGACGAAACGACCGAAGCCGTTTTAAACGCCGACGTTACGGAAATGATGACCGAAACGGAGGCGGAAACGGAGACGGAGACTTCCGAGGCGGATAAAACAGAAACGACGACTAAAACAAAAAAGTCGGATTCGAGGTACGGCACATATACGGGCTACGCTCCGTTAAAGCCGATGACCTTTACCGCGAAGGACCCCGACAACACGGCGGGACTTCCGACAAAAACGATCTCACACAGCTACGGAGTCCCGAAAAACGGAAAGCCCAACCAGATATCTATCGACAATCAGGATTATTTTGACAGTACCGGATATAAGGTCATAACCTTGGACAACAAGACGGACGATAAAGTACTTTACCTGACCTTTGACTGCGGTTACGAAAACGGCAACACCGGTAAAATACTCGACACGCTGAGGGATAAAAATGTACCGTCCGCTTTTTTCTGTACGCTCGACCAGATCCAAAAGGAGCCGGAGCTAACTGCGAGAATGATAACCGAGGGACATATCGTCGGAAATCACTCCGTCCATCACCCTGACTTTTCGACGATAAGCCGTGAAAAAATGGTCAGCGAGATACTCGGATGCGAAAACTATCTGAGAGAAAATTTCGGGTATTCCTCAAAATACTTCCGCTACCCGACAGGTAACTACTCGGTAAACTCGCTCGAGCTTATCGACTCGATGGGACTTACGACCGTCTTTTGGTCCTGCGCCTACGCCGATTGGAATACGGAGGAACAAAAGGGAAGCTCCTACGCATATGAGGTCGTGACAAAGAGGCTCCATCCCGGCGCGATAATCCTGCTTCATTCCGTCAGCAGCGACAACGCGGGAGCGCTCGGAGATATCATCGACTACGCGAGGGAGCAGGGCTATACGTTCCGTTCGCTCGACGATTACGGGAAATAAGGTACGCTCCGGCTAAAATCTTACTTTTAATATAATTAAAACTTGCAAAAATTGCTTCGGTGGAGTAAAATATAAAAAAGCTGCTCGAAAGGACTGTTTAAATATGAGTACCGATAATCTTTTGCCGAACGAAGGTAAAGAGCTTGTCATTTCCACCGACTACGGAAAGTTTTACCGCTTCCCCGTTAAGACGCATGTCGTCGTCAGCGGCGACAGCCTCACCGAGATAATGGACAAATACGTCATGCCCCATATCGAAAAGGGCGATATGATTTTTATAAGCGAAAAAATAGTCGCCATAAGTCAGGGCAGAGCCTTTGACATCGACGACATCCATCCCTCAAAGCTCGCGAAGCTGCTCTGCAAATTCGTCTATAAATCGCCTTACGGCATCGGTCTCGGCAGTCCGTGGACGATGCAGCTCGCTATTCAGGATATCGGAGTTCCGAAAATACTCTTTGCGGGTCTTTGCTCCGCGGTCA
>JAILLJ010000097.1 GCA_024693205.1 Clostridiales bacterium
GCGTCTTCGGCTTTATGCTCGAGAAATTCTTCGAGCTTGCCGGCTTCAAGCAGCGGATAAAGGGATTTCCATTCGCCTTCAAACTCGGAAAGCGCTCTGTCTTTAATGTCTTCCTCTTCTATTTCTTCGTGTTCATGGTCGTGGTCGTGCTCCGCTTCCATTCCTTCGACAACTTCTTCCTCTTTTACGGAATCGCCGAGGGATTCGAGCAGATTAATGACCGCCATATCTTTATTCTGAGCTTCCGCCAGCACGTCCTCGACCCATTCATCGGATTCTCCTCCAACGTAGATGAACATATCGCACGTCGATATTTTTACGATGTCGTCGGCAGTCGGCTGATAACTGTGAAGATCCACTCCGTTGTCGAGCAGCATCGTAATATCCGCTTTGTCTTGCGCTATCTGACGGACCCAGTCGTATTCGGGAAAGATCGTCGTCACAACGTTGAGCTTTTCACCCGCAGACGCATCGGACGTATTCTTTGTGTCCGCATTCGTATTCGGTGTGTCGGGAGCCGCCTTTTCATCAGCACCGCACCCGGCAAACGCAGAACATATCAATAAAACTGTGATTATTAAAGCAATGATTCTTTTCATGAATGTACCTCCGAAAAGTGTTTTTTGAATATGAATCTTAAAAAAGGGCGCAAAAATACAAGGGTATCGCATAACGCGACAGAGCCTGCGCCTATGACGCAGACTTACCCTTGTTTATCATTCCATATTCAATTCAGGAGTTTGACTTTTAAAAATACGGGTGTTTTTTCTTTACCAAATATTTTTAAAGGAGAAAAACTCGTGTGGATTAGCAGGCAGGGGATGAGGAAAAGAATGAGCGCCGCTGCGGCAAGATTTATAAAGTTCTTTGCCGTGTTGATGCACGCCTCGATGCGCGCGCATATCGGGCAGTCCTCGCCTGTACAGTCGTGATCCGCTTCATGAATAACGAAAAGAAGGGACAAAACAAACGCGGCTACAATGACTGCCGCCATTATTGACGCTGCAAGTCTAAATATCTTTGACATTCCGTCCCCTCCTTTCTTTATTATCTCCTGCTTTTATTTGCAGTCAGAGCAGATCCCGTACAGTACGGTGTTTCCCTTGTCCAGCTCAAAATCGGATTCTCTCAAAACGTCGTGTGCAAGCGTCTCGGTCGCGGCAAGATCCATGTGAAATGTCTTTCCGCATTTTGTGCATGAAAGATGCAAATGCCCGTGGCAATCATCGCATCCGCTGAACTGATAAAAAATCTTTTTGGTGCCGTTTCTCGTTACACGTTTTATCGCGCCGTTTGATTCAAGCGCCGAAAGATTCCTGTAAATCGCGCTGCGGCTGACCCCATCCGAAGACAGCGCGCGAGATATATCGTCGACAGTGAGCGTTTCGTCCGCGTGATCCTTGAGATAATCCAAGAGAGCTCTTCGCTGCTTAGTAGAATACTTCTGCACCGAAATACCTCCGAATTTGCAACTTTGTCGCAAATTCAGTATATCACCTTTATTCTTCGTTGTCAAGATTTTTCTTTTATAAAATTTTACCTTTACTTTTTCGCTCTTTTGCGGTATACTAAGTAAAGCAGGAGGGCGATTGCAATGATTTCATATTCCGGTCTGTTACAAAAATTGAGCGATAAGGGTCTGACAAAGACCGCTCTCACTACGGAGCTTGGCGTTTCCTCCCGCACCGTTGCTAAAATCGGACGCGGGGAGAAGATCGCCGATCATGTGCTTGAGAAGATCGCGGCGTATCTTGGCTGCGCCGTTAGTGATCTCTGCAAATCCGTTTCGGATAATCCGCTTCTGCAGACGCTTCGTGACGAAAAAAGCATTCGCATGTCCGGCGGTCTGTACCACGAACTTCAAGTGCGTATGACGTATAACTCCAACCACATCGAGGGAAGCCGCCTGAGCGAAGAGCAGACGCGGCTGATTTTCGAGACGAACACCATCGACGTCGGCGAGGGAATTCCCGTTGACGACATCATTGAGACGGTCAACCATTTCCGCGCGATCGATTATGTGATCGACGTTGCCGAGGAGCCGCTAACCGAGGATATCATCAAGGAGCTTCACCGTATTCTGAAGCAGAGCACAAAAGGTGAATTGCTTTCCTGGTTCGCTGTTGGCGATTATAAGAAACGCGCCAATGTGGTCGGCGGTCGCGAAACGGCAAAACCGAAAGACGTGCCTGCAAAAATGAAAGCATTGCTTTCAGAGTATGCCTCGATCAATTCTGTTACAATTAACGACGTCATTCGTTTCCACTATGAGTTCGAACGGATCCATCCTTTCCAGGACGGGAACGGGAGGGTCGGCAGGCTGATTGCCTTAAAGGAATGCCTACGTTTTTCTATCGTCCCGTTCATTATTGAAGACACAAAGAAAACGTATTATTATCGCGGTCTCTCTGAGTGGGAACACGAGAAAGGCTATCTTACCGAAACCTGCCTTGACGGACAGGACACTTTCCGTAAACTCATTGCTATGTTCGATATTGAAGAATAATCAAATTTTTTGGTCGTCCCTGTATTTTGGGGACGACCTTTGTCTTTATTTTTCAGCCTCGTACGTTCTCTTGATCTCC
>JAILLJ010000108.1 GCA_024693205.1 Clostridiales bacterium
AACGACGACGGCTATCACAATGATAAACGCGAGCAAGAGCCCCAATGTATTGCCCCAAAGAGTTTCGGTGACAGCCAATTTCAGGATGATGCCCGGCGTTACGACCGACGACGTTGTGGATCATATCAAGAAGGTCGTCCGCAATAAAAATATCGAGGTAAAAGTCATAAGATCAAAGGAGGCCTCGAGCTTCTCCCCGACGGATTCAAGAGCGTTCAAGGCCATCAAGGAGCTTTGTCTCGCGTTTAACCCCGACAGCGTCGTCGCTCCATACCTCGTAATGGGCGGTACGGACGCGTGCTTCTATGAGCCTGTTTGTGATAACATCTACCGCTTTGCGCCGTTTATAGTCAGTACGGGACTTCTGCTCTGTACTCACGGCACAAACGAGAGGATACCGGTCGCCGAGCTCGGACGCGGAGTTAAATTCTTTAAAGCATATATCAGAAAGCTTTCAAAGGATTGATTATTAACAAACCTTTAACAAAACGTAAATAAGATATTAAATAATTGATTTTCGGCTGAAAAGCAACCTTTTTTGGTTTCTTTTCAGCCTTTTTTATCGCTTTAGTGAGAGGCATATCCGCCGAAAAATCGGGAGCGAAAGCTCTTTAAGGCGGGATGCGTCGGAAAAACACGAAAGGGATCTGAAAAATGAGATCGTTAAACGCAAAAGAAAAGCTTTTCTGCCGCTACTTTGCGGAAATAAGAAACGGCAGAGAGGCGGCCGCGGCGGCGGGATTTGCCATCCCGAAGAAAGCCTGTGAAAAGCTTCTTTCAAAGGAGGCTGTATTGAAGGAGATCGAAAACGTCTCGAAAATAAGAGCCGTGAGCTTCGATGAGATTTGCGCCGGATACCGCAGATTGGCCTTCGGTTCTTGTGCCGACGCGTTAAAGCTTCTCTTAACGGAAATAACGGACGATGAGATCGAACGGCTCGATATATTCAACGTATCGGAGATAAAACGGCCGAAGGACGGGGCGCTTGAGATAAAGTTTTTTGACAGGCTCAAGGCTCTGCAATGTCTCGAGGAGATAAGCAGGATATCGCTTTCGTCCGACGAGCCGCTGTCGTTCTACCAGGCGCTTGAAAAAAGCGCGGAGGCGGCGTCTTTTGAAAATGAAGTGTAAGAACGATCGGGCGACGCCGAAATGTGCGGCGTTGCCTTAAAAGGAGAGATACTTAATGGAATTAAAAGACTTTAAGAATTTTTCCGAAAAACAGCTTACCGCGCTGACATGGTGGTGCAGAACAAGTCCGTATAAAAATTACGACGCCGTCATATGCGACGGGGCGGTCAGAAGCGGAAAGACGATATGTATGTCCCTCTCATTCGTCTCCTGGGCGTTTTACGAGTTCAGAGATATGTCGTTCGCCATATGCGGCAAGACGATAACGTCGCTTAAAAGAAACATCATTACGCCCGTTCTGCCGCTTCTTGAACAGCTCGGTTTTAAATGCAGCGTTAAAAGCTCCCAGAATTATGTCGATATCAAACGCGGCGGGATATGTAACCGCTTCTATCTTTTCGGCGGAAAGGACGAAGGCTCCGCCGCGCTGATACAGGGTATGACGCTTGGCGGAGTTTTGCTCGACGAGGTGGCGCTGATGCCGAGATCGTTTGTCGAGCAGGCGCTTGCGCGATGCTCCGTCGAGGGCGCGAGGCTCTGGTTCAACTGCAACCCCGACAACCCGCTCCACTGGTTCCACGAGGAATGGATAAAAAAGGCGGATGAAAAAAACTGCCTATATATACATTTCACGATGGATGACAACCCCTCTCTTTCGGCAAATGTCAAGGAGAGATACAAAAAGCTTTACAGCGGAGCGTTTTACGAACGGTTCATCGAAGGAAAATGGGTGGCGGCTTACGGGCTCGTCTATCCGATGTTCAGCGTCTCGGAAAATGTCGCCGAAGTTCCCTTTGAGCCGACTGAGCATTATATATCATGCGATTACGGGACAGTAAACCCATCCTCATTCGGACTTTGGGGCAGAGTCGGCAAAAGCTGGTACAGACTCAGAGAATACTATTTCGATTCAAAAAAAGAGAAAGAACAGAGGACTGACGAGGAGCATTACGCGGCGCTCGAAGCTTTAGCGGGAGACAGAAAAACAGAAGCCGTCATTGTCGACCCGTCAGCGGCGAGCTTCATCGAATGTATAAGACGGCACGGAAAATTCAGGGTGATCCCTGCGCAAAACGACGTTATCGACGGGATCCGTCATGTTGCGTCGTCACTAAAGGAACATAAAATTTTTATCTGCCCCGCATGTAAAGACGCGATACGCGAGTTCGGGCTTTACAGATGGAGCGACGACGCCGTAAAGGACGCTCCGAAAAAGGAGAACGACCACGCGATGGACGATATACGTTACTTTACGCGTCACGTTATAAGAGAGACCGACGAAGGTTTCTTTTCAATAGCGGTAGAAAGACAGAAAGGAGGATAAAATGCCTTTCAAAAAGAAAAAAGCGCCTGCGGTATCGGCGGTTCAGACTGCGGGGGAGAGGATGATAAACCATCCGTTTTCGGAAATAGACGGATATGTTCCGCTGTCGACGCCTCATTTGAGCTTATACGCAACACTACGCGAGGCGGTGCCGGTCATCGACGCGGCGATAAGAAAGCTTGTCGTTTTAACGGGCGGCTTCGACGTCAGGTGCGATAACGCCGCGGCGGACGAGGCGCTTCATGAATTCATAAAAAACGTACCGGTAGGCGGCAACCAAAACGGAATATGGGCGTTCGTCGCGGCATATCTCGATCAGCTTCTTTCATACGGAACGGCTGTCGGAGAAATGACGGTATCGGGCGGACGGATAGCGGGACTTTACAACGCTCCGCTCAAAAACATAGAGCTTCACAGGCGTAAGGACGGCTTTGGGATAGACGTCTGTCTCGCCGACGGAAAACGTCAGCCGGTAAAATATCCGGAGCTTATACTCCTTTCGGCGCTTGACCCGGAGCCGGGAAAGCTCGGCGGAACATCGCTCTTAAAGGGTCTTCCCTTTGTCAGCTCGGTGCTTCTCAAGATATATAACACGATCGGGCTCAATTTCGAGCGCGTCGGGAACGTGAGATTTGCGGTGACATACAGGCCGCAGAACGACCCGTCCGACAGAGCGTACGCGAAGGACAGAGCGATGGAGGTCGCGAGGCAGTGGGGCGACGCTATGCAGCCCGGCGGAAGGATCAAGGACTTCGTAACGGTTGGCGACGTCAGCATAAAGGTCATCGGCGCCGACAATCAGATACTCGACAGCGAGGTTCCCGTCCGTCAGATGCTCGAACAGATAGTCGCCAAAACGGGCATACCGCCGTTTATGCTCGGCCTTTCCTGGTCGTCGACCGAAAGGATGTCGGCACAGCAGAGCGACGTGTTGACGAGCGAGCTTGAGGGCTACAGGAGGATACTTACGCCCGTCATCGAAAGGATCTGCGTAATGTTCCTTCGCACTAACGGCTTCGGAGGAACGCCGGAGGTCGTCTGGGACGATATCACTCTCCAGGACGGTGTGGAGCTCGCGAGAGCGAGACTTTATAACGCCCAGGCGGAGATGATCGAATCACAGCGTTCTTAAAATGCAAACGCAGTTTTAAAGTGGTGAAAAATATGGAAAAAGATTTTAAAACCGACGTTTCCGTCCTGTCACCGGACGAAAACGACATGGAGCTTATCAACCGCTTTTCGCGGAAAAAGCTGACGGCAGACGACGTCTACACGTTCAGCGTACTGCTCTGCGACAACGAGATCGACCGCGACTTCGAGCGCTTCGACATTGAAGCTCTTAAAACGCTGTCGGAGATGTTCGTCGGAAAGACGGGTATAGCCGATCACAGCATGAAGAGCGGAGATCAGACGTCGAGGGTATATAAGACGGAGCTTATAGTCAGCAGCGATAGAAATAATTCATTGGGCGAGCCTTACGCGTATATTAAGGCTATGGCTTACATGCCGAGAAACGAAAAGAATGCGTCGCTGATAGCCGACATAGACGCCGGAATTAAAAAGGAAGCGAGCGTCGGCTGCGCCGTAAAGAGAGTTATATGCTCCGTCTGCGGCGAGGATATGCGGAAAAGCGGGTGCGACCACATAAAGGGAAAAACATACGGCGGCAAGCTTTGCCACGCCGTTTTGACCGAACCGACGGACGCCTACGAGTGGTCGTTCGTCGCCGTGCCGGCGCAAAAGGCGGCGGGAGTCGTAAAAAACTTTAAACCCGAAAAGGAGGAAAAAGGCTTGGAAGATATTTTAAAGGCCTTAAAAAGCGAGGAGGGACCGATATCGCTTTCCGTCAGCGAAGTCAAAACGCTTAGGAAAAGCATCGAGTCGCTCGAAAAAGACGCCATATACGGAAAGATGTATCTGTCGGAGCTTACTGACGAAACAGTCAGGCTCGGACTTTGCGCGATGCCGTTTTTTGACGGCGATCAGCTCAGAGATATCTGCGAAAAGCTCTCTGTAAACGAGCTTCGCTCTATCAAAAAGGGCTTTGCGGAATTCGCGAATAAGAAATTTCCGATGGATATTCAGCTTAACTTAGCAGAAACGCCTTCGGCGGAAAACAACGAATTTAAAATTTAAGGAGGACAGTCATGTCAGTTTCATTTAACGGTTTTAACGAAAGTCTGCTTACATTCAACGCGGCGAGCGGCTTTACGGCGGAGGGAGTCCCCGTAAAGATGAGCGCCGACAACACGGTAAACTCCTGCGCGGACGGCGACGACTTCTGCGGGATATCGGAAAACGTCAGGAACGGTTACGCCGCCGTTTCGCTCTCGGGAGCGGCGACGCTTCCCTATACGGGGCAGGCGCCCGTCGCGGGCTACGCCTGTCTCGTCGCGAACGGAGCGGGAGGAGTCAAAACAGCTTCAAGCGGCATTTCGAGGCTGATCCTCAGCGTCGATACCGTAAATTCCAAGGTCACATTTTTAGTCTGATAATGAGAGGGAGGAATAAAGAACATGTCATTTGAAAATTTAAAGCTTGAAAAAGGAATGTACGCGTCGGGGAGATCCTTCACGGGAGTTCTCGAATCGCTCGACCCGTCCGAAAATTATAAAGGAACTGCTCTCGAGGGCCTTGACGCATATCAGCGCCAGCTCAAAAGATTTGATATAAGAGTGAGCGGCGTCGGCAGCAGTCCCGTTGAGAAGTTCTTTTCCACGTCCGATTCGGCCGCGCTGTTCCCGGAGTATGTTTCGAGAGCGGTGAAGCAGGGGATGGAGGAAGCGGACAAGCTTCCCGATATCGTCGCAACGACCACCGTCATCGACGGGCTTGACTACCGCTCGATAGCGTCCGTCCCGACAGAGGATGAAAAGGAGCTTAAAACCGTCGCGGAAGGAGCTTATATCCCCGAAACGAGAGTAAATACGCAGGAGAACCTCGTAAAGCTCAACAAGAGAGGACGTATGCTCGTCGCGTCGTATGAGGCGATACGCTTCCAGAAGCTCGATCTCTTTACTATTACTCTGAAGCAGATCGGCGCATATATTGCCCGTTCGCTCTTTTCCGACGCCGTTTCGGTGCTGATAAACGGCGACGGAAACAACAATGCCGCGTCCTCGTCGAATATCGCGGACACGTCGACACATGTACTTGCCTACAGCGACCTTGTCGATTTCTGGAATCTCTTTTCTCCGTATGAGCTTAACACGATGATCGCCGATCCGACGTCGACGGCGAAGATGCTCAATCTCACCGAGTTCAAGGATCCTCGCGCAGGCCTTGATTTCCACGGAACGGGAAAGATGATAACTCCCATAGGCGCCAATCTCATTAAGTCGTCTTATGTGCCTTCCGGCAAGCTTATCGGCATCGACAAGAGCTGCGCGCTCGAGATGGTGAAGTCGGGAGACGTCGTTACGGAATACGACAAGCTCATCGACCGTCAGCTTGAAAGAGCGGCTGTAACGCTTACCGCGGGCTTTGCCAAGATATTCGGCAGCGCTTCGAGAATACTCAATATCTGATAAGGAGAGAGTGCGATGAACCAATGGTCTGTTTTAAACAGCCTTCGGCAGCTCACCGCGCTCGATGAAGAAGGGGCGGCAGACGTGCTGCCCCTTTGTCGGGAGTGTATCGAGGAGATATTGCCGAGACTGAAAAGCGATTTATACGAAAACGACCCGAGAGCGATAAGAGCCGCGGCGGCGCTCGCATATTATAAGCTGACGCTGAAAAG
>JAILLJ010000112.1 GCA_024693205.1 Clostridiales bacterium
CAAAGCTCGCGAAGCTGCTCTGCAAATTCGTCTATAAATCGCCTTACGGCATCGGTCTCGGCAGTCCGTGGACGATGCAGCTCGCTATTCAGGATATCGGAGTTCCGAAAATACTCTTTGCGGGTCTTTGCTCCGCGGTCACAAAGCCGTTCGGAGTACGCGGCGTCTTTTACAAGATTGTCGGCGACAAGGGCCGCGCCATAGACGGTCCATGCGATTATACCCTTCCGCCATACAATCACGCCGCCAAATTGGCTCCCAAGGATCCCGATAAGGTGGCAAAACAGCTCGAGGACCATACGGGCTGTAAGGTGGTCGTCATGGACGCAAACGACATCGGGCGCGAGATCCTCGGCGTTTCCGACAAAAAAATCGACATCGAGATGTGCAAGCAGATATTCAAAGACAATCCTCTCGGCCAGAAGTCTCAGCAAACGCCGATCGCGATCGTCAGAAAAGCTGATTAGAATAAATGCCGGCTCTTTTACCGCGTCGCTGCGGTATCATGAGCCGGCTTTGTTGTTTGTTATTCGGTTTTTATAAAACTGTTATTTTAAGCGGCTCGCCCGCCGAAAGCTCTGTTTTATAAAGACCGTCTTCTTTTTTAATCTCTTTCCCGCCGCAGGAAACCTTGTCGCCGTCAAACGTCGGAAGCTCTATCGAAACGCATTTTGAAACGGGAGAAAGAAGCGTTACTGTCTTTACCTTTCCGTTTTCAAATTCGGCGGAGACCTCGATATTTCCTCTCGCCTTGAGTGAAGTAAAGCTTCCGCTGAACTTGTCGGTCACAGCCGGTAAAACTGAGATAAAGCCCTCGTGACTTTGGAGAAGCATTTCTCCGATACCTGCCGAGCCGCCGAAATTACCGTCTATCTGGAACGGCGGATGCGTATCGAAAAGGTTGTCCTTCGTCGAGCGGACAAACAGCTTTATCACGTTGTCATAGGCGTTTTGTCCGTCCTTAAGGCGTGCGAAAAGATTTATGAGCCATGCGCGGCTCCAGCCCGTGTGGCCGCCTCCGTTTGCGAGACGTCTTTCCATTGAAACTCTTACGGCGTCAAAAAGCTCCGGCGTATTGCGCGTTATCGCGCATCCGGGATAGAGAGCGAAGGCGTGGGAGATATGCCTGTGTCCCGGCTCCGCCTCCTCATAATCCTCGAGCCATTCCATAAGCTGACCGTATTTTCCGACACGAAGCGGCGGCATCTTTGAAAGCGTCTCCTGAGCCTTCTGTGCCATATCTGAGTCTATCCCGAGAATCTTTTCCGTTTCGATATAAAACTTCAAAAGACCGCTTATGATCTCTATATCCATAGTAGGCGAAACGGCAAGATTGACCTCCGTCTTATCTTTTCCGAAAAGATATCTGTTTTCGGGCGAGGTGGACGGACCGGAAAGCAGCCTTCCGTTCTTGTCCTCGAACATCGTTTCCATAAAGAACTGCGAAGCTAATTTTATATATCTGTACGCGGTGCCTCTTAGAAAATCGACGTCACAGGTGTAAAGGTAGTGCTCCCACATGTGATATGCGAGCCACGCGCCGCCCATCGGCCAAAGTCCGAGAAGTCCGTCTCCGGCGGCGGCAAAGCCGAAAATATCGCTTATGTGGTGGACGACCATACCGCCTACCCCGTAATTTACACGCGCTGTCTTACAGCCGGCGTCGAGCAGGAAACCGTTCATATAGTCGAAAAGCGGAAGCGTACATTCGGAGATGTTGGCTGTCTCCGCCTGCCAGTAGTTCATCTGGAGATTGATATTGACATGGTAGTCGCTGTCCCACGGATTTTCGAGCTTTTCCGCCCAAACGCCCTGGAGATTAGCCGGAAGGGAGCCTTTGCGGCTTGACGATATCAATAGATATTTACCGAAATCGTAATAGAGCGACATGAGCGAAAAGTCGGTTTTCGTCTCGTCCTTTTTGAGCCTCGCAAGCCTCTCCGCTACTGTCATATCCTCAAGCTTCGGATCGTCGGCGAGAGTAATATCCGATCGTCCCATAAGGGAGGAAAAGTCGTCTATGTGTTCCTTTTTGATATCCTCGTAATCCTCAAGAGAATAAGAGATATATGATACGCAGGCTTCCTCGCAGTTTTTTTGATTGAACGAACATGCCGCGCTGATATAAAGCACGGTCTCGGTGCTGTCCTTTACCGATATTTTATTTTTAAGACCGGAAGTTTTGCCGTTTGAACAGACCTTGACTCCCGTACAGAACGTGCTGTTTCTGTAAGCCGTCTCACCGAATGCCGTTAAGAAGCTGTCGGTATGTATGAGCCTCGATATGTTTCCCCTGTCAAACCTTACAGAAAAGTTTATCGGCGCGCTTGTAGATATTTTATAGACGATCACGTTTTTGTCGTATGACGCGAAGCACTCGATATTATAAGATATCTTGCGCTTGACGTAGGATATTTTAAGAACGCCCTCCGAGAGAAAGAGATCGCGCTTATATGAGGAAACAAGCCCTATCTTCGGGAGATCGAGAATGAATTTACCGGCCGTTTCGTAGGAGCCGAGACGCGGGAACGGGCCCATGTTATCCCTCGCCCACTTTTCCGCCTCGTCGTTTTTGTTTTCCAAAAACAGCTCCCTGATATGCTTTATCTTATCCGGGATCGACGGGTCAAGCTCAGTGCGCACGCTCTTTGACCAGATGGTTTCCTCATTCACATAGATGGATTCCGTATCTGTCCTTCCGAATACCATAGCGCCTATTTTTCCGCATCCGACGGGAGATGCGTTTTCCCACTCAGAAGCGGGATTGTCCATATGAAGTATTCTGTTACTCATAATGATTTTTGCGGCAAAAGCCGTGCCTTTCAAATAAATTAACAAATAAAAGTTTATTATATCCGCACCCATTTGTCAATAGTAAAAACGGGGCTGTCGAATTCATCGAGGTGTAGGTTTACAATAAATGCGACAGCCCCATCTAAATAAAATATTGATTTTTGAATTGATTTATGATATTCTAATATTTGGATTTATTTATAATAGTTAAAAGGGAAATAAATATGCCTTACTCCGCCGATTTATCTTCACTTTTTAAAAAATTCAGGCTTGCTGCCGTTATCTTTTCCGTTTTATCTTTAATAGTAACGCTTCCGTTTACGGGACTGACATATCTTATCGACACAGGATATAAGGGACAGGAAATGACGGGCAAGACGGATCTTATGTTTTTCGGCGCTCTCGCCGCCTCCCAAGGGATAACGACGGACGGTGAAAACTTTTATTTCAGCTCAAAATTCGGATTTTTAAAGACCGCTTCCGACGGTAAAACATGGCTTGATTTCAATATCGACGCCATTCCGAAGGAGCTTAAAGAAAAATACGGTTCGTCCCACATAGGCGGGATAAGCTGGTTCGACGGAAATATCTTTGCCGCCGTCGAGGATACAAAAAACAAATTAAATCCGCTTTGCGTTGTTTACGACGCCGAGACGCTTGATTACAGCGGAACATATTTTCCGCTTTCCTCTGAAAAACAGATAAAGGGATGCCCGTTTGTAGCCGTCGACGGAAAGAGAGAGCTTTTCTACTCGACCCAAAGGGATCATGCGCCCTGCCTTATATGCTACGATATTACCACGGGAGAGCTTGTTAAAACAGTCGCTTTGACCCAAACGGTGCATAAGATCCAGGGCGGTGAGGTCTGTGACGGGATGCTTTACGTCGCTTCAAACGACGAAGCGCAGGGCGTTTACAGGATAGACCCGACGACCGGTGACGTCGTAAAGCTTTTTGACAGACGTCTCGTCAAAGGCAGTGAGGGCGAAGGTATAACGGCCTTAAAAAGGGACGGCAAAATATTGCTTTATGAGATCGACATGGGCCCCCTTTTTATCAACGCGTTTCTGAGAAGCTATACACTTCCTGACATAAAATAATACAAATCCGCGTCGGAGTGAAACGGAATGGATATAAAAGTCAGCTTTATTATTCCTGTCTACAAAGTCGAAAAGTATTTGGAGGACTGCGTAAGCTCCGTTCTTAACCAGACGCTTCCTGAGATCGAGATAATACTTGTCGACGACGGCTCCCCCGATAACTGTCCCGCTATTTGTGACAGGCTGTCCGATTCTCACGACAATATTTCGGTCATCCATAAGGAAAACGCCGGACTTGCCGCCGCGAGAAATACCGGTATAAAAGCGGCAAAGGGAAAATATATATTTTTTGTCGACAGCGACGACCTCGTTTTTAAAACAGCCGCGGAAAAGGCATATAATGCCGCCGAGCTTTCGGGCGCCGACGTAATGCAGTTCGGCTACACCTCATGTACGGAAAATCTGAGAGTGATATGCCGTACCGAGCCGGCGCTTCCCAAGGGAAGGCCGATAAGTCATAATGAAATCAGCCGCTTTATCGACAAAATGAGCGTCAACAGATGTATGCAGTTTTCATGGAGAAATTTTTATAAAAGAGATTTTCTCGATAAAAACGTCATATCGTTCGACGAGGAAGTTCTTTTCGGCGAGGATTCTCCTTTCGACATGGAGGTTTATCTCCGCGCAGAAACGATCTATGCCGTCCCCGATCAGCTCTATGTTTACCGCCACCGCCAAGACAGCATAATGCGCGTCCCCTACAGGAAAGATCTGGACATTCTGATCGAGACGCAGTGGAAAAAGAAGATAGAGAAATACGAAAAATTCTGCCGCGAGCCTTCAAATGTATTTTATGAGAGTCTTGCGGAATATACGCTGAATGTTATCATTTCGCAGCAGCTTTTGAAAAACGCCTTCAACAGTACGGACGAAAGACCGACCGTTATTTTAAAGCGGATCTATGATTCGGAAATGCTGCGGCGTTCGCTGAATGACTATGACATCGAAAAAAAATCATTCGCGCTCACTCGACTATCAGCTTCTTCGAGCCGCAAAAAAACATCGGCTGTTTGCTTTTTTGGCTATAGCAAAATATCTTAACAAAAAATGGAGCAGTCCCTCCGATTGATATTGTCATATAATAAATATCTGTAATGGTGATTTGATGAGTATCGGAATAAGCGTAATAATGCCT
>JAILLJ010000124.1 GCA_024693205.1 Clostridiales bacterium
ATCAGACGATTGACATATTCTGTTTCGGGGTATAGCGTTTCAAGCCGTTTTATAAATCCTTCTATGTCGGACTCCTCAAAATATAATTCTGACTGATTGCTGTTTGGAATTGTTCGTTTTCTCGTGAATGTTTCCCAGTAACTTGATTCCTGTAAATACAAATTATCCGTCAGTTCCATATTTCCATCGTTGTCTTGAACCAACCGTAATCCAAACAGATCACTATAGAACTTTAGCGCGCGGTTGCAGTTTTTAACAACAATAAGAGTCCCTTTGTATATCATACTCTCCTCCACAAATCCCGATTTGCCGGGACGATAAGATGTTATGTTTGTACCTTCTTACCTTGATTTTGGTACGTTTGTACGCTCTTATACAGAAAAAGCACGCTTTCGCGTGTTTTTTCTGTTATATTCGCCTTCGGCGAGTTGTATTGCCTCGCAGTTATATTCAGATCATACGAAAATCACGGCAGAAGGTCGTTTATGCCCTTGAAGAACTTGAGGAGCTTTCCGGGAAGGACGTATTTTTTGACCGGAGGATCTGCGCTGTCCTGATTCGGAAGTATTTTCAGCTTATACATGATCGTATAAAGCCTCTTTTCGGCGGCGAGCGTCTCGTCGTAGTCCCATATCTTCGAGTCATATATCTTTTTCATTTCGGCGTAAGCGTCCTTTAATTCCTTGACCTTCTTTTCCTTACCGAGAGAATTTATCTCATCGTCTGTTTTGGCCGCCATCGTATCGAGCATCCAGCGAACATATTTGAGGTTGCGGTAATTATTGAACTGACGATATCCGCCGTTGTCGACGCGGGCGTCCTTGATCTCTTTATTGTCGACTATTTCAAGGCAGAGCTGGATCGTATCGTGGATAGAATCCTGGAGCGTCATGTGGCTCTGTCCCTTTATAAACCATGTCCTGTCGGGAAGCGTTGCCGTGCCTGCGTCAAGCGAGTTATCGGGTGAAATATATGATTTATCGATCGCCGGAACATAGGACGACGGGAACGTCTTGTTCCATCCCGCAGCCGTAGCGCCCATCGACGTCGACTGTACCTGGATTATATTGTCGGAGCTTTGACAGTAGTTTTTGAACACCGTCGGCATGGGAAGATCGTAACCGCAGACGACGAATATCTCCATGCCCTCTTCCGTCAAACGTCTTACGGTGTTTTTGGCGTTCTTTTGTATCTCGTAATACGCGTCCGTCTTTTCCTTTAATTTGGCGTGCGCCTCGTCGGAGATAAGTCTCTTTGAAAGCGCCTCATATTCACCGCTCGGCACGAGCGCCCACATCGAAGGACAGTTTGTTACAAGGTTGTTCAGCACCCTGTTGATAACGTTTGACAAAACGTCGGCCAAAAAATCGGAGAAAAATTTATTGGGCACAAGCCTTATGAAAAGATCGGCAAGATATCCCGCCCAGACGTAGTCGCTGTTCGCGATCGCGATAAGCTGAGGTATCATCTCGGTACGGATAAGCTTTTTATCGTCAAACGCGAAATTGCATCCCATAAGATCGCTGAGAAGATATGATCCGTCCGTAGCGGCGGCGGCAAAAACGACTCTGTCTATTTCGGACTTGTCGCAGTATTTTGCAAGGAACACGTTTCCTATCGTTCCGCCGAGGCTGATAAAAGCGAGGTTTACCTTGTCATGACCGGTCTGCATTTTTACCATATCTATAAAATCGTTGAGCTTTGCAGCTATTTCAAACGTATCGCCGAACGAGCTGTAAGCGAAATAATATGCGTGATCGTACCCCGCGACCTTGTCATATTCAGACATGTCGACCTGCCTGTGGATAAAATCAAACTGCGACTCATATTTCGTAGTCGGGAGCGACTTTCCGTTTTCATCCTTTGAATATCCCTTTGCGTAGCCGTACGATCTGTCGGGATGGCTCTTCGCCTCCTCGAGCGAATACCAATACTCATCGACCGACGCGCTGTATTTCCTTGTTCCGTCGGGGTTGAAATAATGCTTTTCAAAGCAGCTTTCGGCGATCTCGACGACCATATCGTTGAATTTATCTCTTTCGCCGCGTAAAAGCGCCTTTATCATCGGCCAAATCATTTTTTTGACCTGACGGAGGACCGTCTCGGTGTCGAACATAAATGTTATATCCATGCCCTCGACTATCGGGAAACCGTCGACGGTAAGGAAGTCGTTGCCCTCCTTGTCGGTCACGTAGACCTGGGACTGCATGATGCCGGGAACGATTATTACGGGCGAATGACCGCACTTTCCGTCGCAGACGGGAAAGCTGACAGTTCCGTTCGTCTCCTCGGAGGAATGCTCGGGTTTTCCGCCCTGCGAAAGTATCTTTATTGCTCTGTCGAGCGACGAAACATATGTGACGTCGCTGTCTTCGTCGGTTTTTTCTCCGGCGGCAAAACACGTTATCCCCGAAGAAAAAATAATGGCGAGTGCAAGTATCAAACTAATCGGTCTTAAAAATTTACGCGACATAAAACAGCCTCTTTTCGATCAGATGAATTTGATTTTAAAACAGCCTCAGGGCTTTAAAAGATATTTTTTAAGCGCCTTCGCAACGCCGCAGTTAAAATTGGTATCGGTCGTTTCGCTCCAAAGCTTTAAAAGCTCATCGGAGGAATTGCCCATCGCTATGCCTATCCCCGCGTGGGAGATCATCGGATAATCGTTTATGTTGTCTCCGATAGCGATGGAATTTTTCAGCGGTATGTTTAATTTTTCAAGCACGATATCCATAGCCTTAGCCTTGTCACAGCCTTTGACAACGCAGTCCGCAAATCCGTTAAACTGGAAAACGGATATCTCGTCCCTGAACATCTCTTTGAATTCGTCCGTCATCGTGCCTATACCGGCAACGACGGATATTATTTTATCCTTATATTTTGTACGGAAGTCCTCGGGAGAAGTCACCCTGCCGTCGAGACGTGTAAACCATTCCTTTTCCTCTCCCGTATAAAGAATGCAGTCAACTCCCTCAAAAACGCAGTCTCTCTCTTTATCGTTAAGGAAATACCGCGTCACCCTTTCGAGAAGCTCCGCAGGATAGCTTTTACAGTAAACGGTCTTTCCGTCGATAACTATATGACTTCCGTTTCCGGAGATTATCCCGTCAAACTTACCGATATAATACATCAGCTCGTCAGGGATATTTCCGAGCGAACGTCCCGTATTTATAAAGACCTTGTGGCCGGCTTTCCTGACCTCTTTTATCGTCTCGATATTTTCCCTCGGCGGCGTATAGCTGTCAGTCAACAGCGTTCCGTCTATGTCGAGAAAGACAGCATATTTGTTTAAAGCGTCGTTCATATAAACTCTCTAAAAAACATGCCCGACAACAACGCATCGTACAAGTCGTCGGGCATTTTATCGGTATTATTTAAATGTTATCTTTTGCCTTTTCTGACGATCGAAATTATGATCGCAACACCTATGACCGCGAAGCAAGCCATGAGAACTATAAGAACCGCTTTTCTCTTTGACATGCTCTGATCTTTTTCGGCCGCTTCGGTCGTCTCCTCGGTCGTTTCTGCGGTCGTCTCTATATAGATCTCGCTGAGCGTCTCCTCGGTAAGGGCTATTATATCGGTCAGCGACTCGTCCGTTATAGTTTCCGTTAATTCAATATCCTCAAAGTTGCTGAATGTCGTAAGAGGCCTGTAAGGAGTCGTGTTGGTCGATCTTCTTGTCGTCGTGGTCGACGATGAGGAGCCTCTTGTCGTCGACGCTGTAGTAGAAGCCTTTGTTGTCGTCGTTTTTTCGGTAGTCGGCTTCGTCGTCGTTACTGTCTTCGGAGAAACCTTGCCGCCCGAAGCGGAAACATTGACGTCGTTAAGCTCGCTGTCGAACGTATAGCCGACGGGAGCGGAAATGGATATATCCGTATCGGAATCCATCTTATCGAGCACCTTGAATTTAAGCGTAGCGATCTTGCCGGTGCTCGTATTGTCCTTTTCCGCAAGGTCGTCCGACCAATAGAGCTTATATTTGTTTCCGTCGTATGATGAGCTTGAGCCGTAGCCGTTGAGGACTCCGCCGTCGGAAACTCCGACGAGCTCAAGCTTTGACGTGTCGTAAGCGACGTCAAGTCCGAGCGATGTAAGACCGGGGTTGTCGGAAAGAACGACGTCGACCTCGACCGTTTCGCCCGGGTCGCCCTTAACGCTTCCGACAGAGACCTTTGCAGTATCAGCCGCGCTGACGCCGAAAATCATTGACGACATAATGACCGTACAACATGCAAGTAAAGAGATAACAGTAATTAAAAGCTTTTTATTCATTTTATGCACTCCCGTTTCTATTATTTACCGAGCTTAACGCCCGACCAACCGGCAACATATCTTCTGAGCGTCGTCGCGTCCTTGCCGTTTATCGCGCCGTCGCCGTTGACGTCGCATGCGTCCTTGTTGACCTTGATGTTGCTCCAGCCTGCGACATATCTCCTGAGCGTCGTGGCGTCCTTGCCGTTAATTTCGCCGTCGCCGTTGACGTCGCCGAGACCCGAAGAAGAAGAAGCGCCTCCTCCAACGGAGATCTTACCGCTCTCGGTATTGAATTTTACGCTTTCAAGGTCGATGTTATATGTATCGGTCGAATCCATCGTTATCGAAAGATCGGCCGTGCCGCTTGTGAACGTCGAAAGGAGCTTGAATGTTACCGTTACGAGAACGCCGTTTGTCTTGACGTCCTTTTTCGCGTCGTCGCTCGTGAAACTGAACTTACAGCTTGAAGAGAGCGGAGCGTCCTTATCGGTCATTTTATCGAGGATCGTGCCGTTTTTGGCGCTGACATATTTTACTTTTGTCGCGTCATATTTAAGAGTGAAAGCGGCGGAAACGATGCCGGGATTGTTTGAAATACTTATCTTTACTTCGACGGTGTCATCGGCTTTAGCCGTCACGTCCGCAACGCTTATCGTCGGCGAAGTGCCGTTTGTTTTAAGCGAGCCGTAGCCCGACTTGTTGTTTTTAAAGTATTCCTCCGCCTGACTGCCTTCGGCGCACTGGATAACGAGGCTTCCGCAGTTTACGACGGCGTTGTCGTCGATCTTTGTTACAGTCGCGGGGATCTTGAGCGTCTTAAGATTTTTACATGAATCAAATGCATTCGAGCCTATCCTCGTAACGCTTGACGGGACCGAATATGAAGTACCGTCGAGAGCCGCGGGATAGAGAATGATCTTTGACTTCGCTGCATTCATAAGTACTCCGTCGACGACGGCGAAATCGTCTGACGTAACTTTTATACTCGAGAGCGATTTACAGCCCGAAAATGCCGAGCCGGGACATGTTTCAAGTCCCTTGCCGAAGGTTATGGCGCTGAGCGACGTACAGTTTTCAAACGCGCCCGCTCCGACGGTCTTAAGATCGTCGCTGAATGAAAGTCCGCCTATCGAGGTACAGCCCTTGAACGCGGAAGCGCCTATAGACTTTATCGTATTAGGCATAAGGAGCTTTGAAAGGCTCGAGTCGCCGCTGAAAAGCTTGTCGCTGATCTCGGTCATTTTTACCGAGCAGGAAACAGTCTTAAGGTTTTTACAATCGCTGAACGCGCCCTCCTTGACGGACGTCACCGTCGACGGAAGGGTTATCGTCTTTATCGACTTACACTCCTTGAACGCGTAAGCGTTGATGGTCGTAAGATTTGAGCAGCCGCTCATATCGACCTCGGATATGCCCGATTCCGCGAATGCGTACGCGCCGATCGTCTTAAGCTTAGAATCGAGCGTAAGCGTCTCGAGATTTGACGCCATGCTGAACGACGCGTCTCCGAGAGCGGTTACTGTCGAAGGCACGGTAAATGTCTTTCCGCTCCTTTTTGCGGGATAAGCGATCAGCTTTGTCTTTTCGGCGTCAAAGAGGACTCCGCTGTGTTCGGAAAACGCTACGTTTCCCGATTCGACAATGAATTTTGTCATCGCCTTATCATAAGCGAACGCCTGTACGCCTATAGTCAGCACCGATTTCGGGATGGTTATATCGGTAAGCGCGAGGCATCTTCCGAACGCGTAATCGCCGATTGACGTAACTCCGCTTCCGAGAGTGACGGTGCTTAAAAGCGAGCAGTTATAAAACGCCTGGTCGCCTATTGATTTTACCGTATCGGGGATCTTGACGTTTAAGAGAGTCATCTTGTTCTTGAACGCCTCGTCGCCTATTGCCGTTACGGTATATTTGTCTAACTTTGACGGGATCGACAACGTAACGGGAACATCAGTATAGCCCGTTATGGTAGCCCAACTTCCCAATACGGTATACTGGTAATTTCCTTCCTTATAAACTGTTGCCGCGCCTGCTTTCATGCCCGTACCGGTGCCGGCGTTAAAAAACGGGATATACGCCACAGCAACGACGACCGCGAGCATGACAGCAAAAAACCGTTTAAACGTTTTTGTCATACTTCTACCTCCTGTTAAAATAAATAACACAAAACGCCATAATATCCAATCTTACTCATATATACTACTATATATTATTAAAAAATGCAATACATTTAACAAAAAAGAAACTCTTTTTTATCATATTATTAATAAAATATCCGCTTTCGACCGGATCAAACGGCTGAAAGCGGAAAGCCGCTCGTGAATTTACCCTAAAACGCCGTCCGTATTTCGGTTTTTCAAAAACGATCGGGGCACACGGTCAAACAAAAAAAGAGGTTATAAAATTCGGACAGACCACAAATAAAACATTGATTTTGACAAATTTTTATAGTATAATAATGTAGTTAAATTGTAATCAATAAGGAAAGGAGCGGTCTTACGGTAATCGGCTTTTTTCTTCGATGAGATAAAGTGTCAAAGCCGTTTGCTTTTGCCTGTGAACGAATATGACTGAAGCGCTGAAAAAGATATCCGATACCGTAAGCAGGTTCGTCGGCACCGTCTCTTTTTTGGTATCAATGTTTGTTCTCGCGTGTATCGTCGTCGTCACTCATCAGCCGGTCATCGGGCTGATGGTATTTTTGTGGATAGGCATTATCGTCCTTATCTGCTCCGACGATTTGATCTCTCTCTTTTTCCCGTTTCTGCTCGTTTCGGTTTTTCTGATAAAATGCTTTAACTCATACGATACATTTATCCGACTTATCTGGATGGTGATACCCTTCGCGGCGGCGTTAGTTATAAATTTAATACGCTTTCCGCGAAAAGCTGTGCTCGGACCGTCCTTTACGGGCATTCTTGCCGTTTCGGTCGCCGTAACGCTCGGCGGTCTCGGAAAGATAACGCCGTCCGAATTTTTTTCAGGAGTGTCGGTCTATTACACTCTCGGGCTCGGATTCGGGATGCTTGCCGCATATCTCTTTTTTTCGGGAAGAATAAAAGAAGAAACCATTAAGAAAACGGGCGAACGCTTTGCGCTTATTATGACTCTTGTCGCGGCGTTCTGCTGTTTTATGGTGCTTGAGCATTATATTGAAAACATCTCCGCTGTTATAGCAACAAAGAGTCTCCTTGATTTTCAGTGGAGAAACAATATCGCAACGATGCTGATGCTTTCGATGCCGTTCCCGTTTTACCTATCCGAAAAAAAGAATCCCTATATCGCGCTCGGCATACTGACTTATATTTGCATCCTGTTTTCCGGCTCGAGGGGCGGCCTCATTTTCGGAACGGTCGAATTTGCGCTCTGTCTTATTTACGACGTCGTTTATGACAGAAGTCACAGGAAATTGAATCTCGCGGTATTTTCCCTGCTTCTCGTTCTCGTTGTCATATCGTCCCAGGATATATTCGGATTTTTAAGCAAAACCATAGACAGAATATTTGAATTTAAAGAAAACAAGATACGTCTCGGGCTTATGAGAAGAGCCGTCGACGACTTTAAATCAAATCCCCTTTTCGGACGCGGTCTCGCCTATTTCGGCAACCGCGATATCCACAGATCCGTCAAGTTCGCGCTCTGCTGGTACCATTCCTCCCCGTTCCAGGTGATAGGCAGCTTCGGCATTTTCGGCGTCGTCTGCTATCTTTTCCAGCTCGCGCTGAGACTTAAAATATTTTTTGAGCGAATTTCGTTTTTTACATGTACGCTCTGTGTTTCATGGGTAGCGCTCGAAATGATGTCGCTCGTAAATCCCGGCGTATTTTGCCCCGTCCCCTATCTTCTTCTCCTTACGCTGATGTTTACGATAATGGAAAAATGCGATAAGGTACATGTAAAAAGCGATAATGCCCAAACGGGATCGGATGATACCGAAACCGAAAACGATAATTTGATACGGAGTGACCTGAAATAAAAAAGAATCAAATAAAAGGAATGATCCTTCTACTGTCCGCGGCTTTGATCTGGGGACTTTCGTTCGTCGCCCAAAGCGAAAGCACGAAATATATCGGCACATTTACATTTAACGCATTACGAACGCTCCTCGGCGCCGTATCTCTTTTGCCGATAATGTTTATTAACAAGCTGAGCGCACAAAAGAAGGGCGTTTATAAAAAAGAGACGCCCGAAGAAAGGCGCGTTCTGATAAAGGGCGGCGTCCTCTGCGGGATATGTCTTTTCGCAGGATGCAATCTTCAGCAATACGC
>JAILLJ010000129.1 GCA_024693205.1 Clostridiales bacterium
TTTATTAAGACTCGCTACAATAAGGCGCGGCATAGGCCGACTTAGGCATAACAAATACACCACCTTATGTAAGCGGCTTTATGATTATATCACCCGCTTTGCCCGTTGTCAATATTTTTAAAAAATA
This sequence comes from Clostridiales bacterium, assembly GCA_024693205.1. Lineage (GTDB taxonomy): Bacteria > Bacillota > Clostridia > Oscillospirales > Acutalibacteraceae > UBA1425. Next base: position 128 of record JAILLJ010000129.1, read on the forward strand.
ATTTTTATTTTAAAGGTTATTGTTTTTAACTGCCGAACGTGATAGAATGGGAATAATAAAAAAGAAAGGAAGTCATGTTATGGCAATCTTAAACTTTTTCCGCAGCATAATCGCCTGGATCATCACGTTCGGCATGTTCATTTACGGCTCCTTCGCGGGCGTCAACTATTTCGATCTTATCGGAAAGTACAAAAAGAACGTTGAAAAAGTCGGCTATGAAAACACTATGAAAACGGCGGTTCCTCAGACAGAAATCTATAAGATCATTGACACATTCCTTAAAGATAAGCTTCCCGAGGGCAAGACCGAGAAAAAGGTCATCATGATCGGCTTCGACGGCTGCCGCGCCGACGCTCTCACTCTTACAAAAGAGGACAGCGCTATCCGCAGAGTATCAGGAAACGGCGGCCAGCTCGTATTGGCGTATTGCGGCGGCGTAAATTATCCCGCCGTCAACACCCAGGCGACGTCGACGGCGCCCGGCTGGTGCACGATGCTTACCGGCGTTTGGGCTGACGTTCACGGGATCAAGGACAACGGCGTTCCGAAGTCAAACGATCACCTGACTCTCCTTACGACGGCGGTCGAGGACGGTACCATCGACTCCTCGGCGTTCTATGTATCATGGGGCGGCCACTTCTCGGGCGAGGATACGACATATATCAATGAGAAAAAATATATCGAGGAGAAAGATCTCGCTGTCAAATTCGTTAAAGCCGATGACGACGCCGGCACAAAGGCGAACGTATTAAACGACGTTAAGAGCGAAAACTGCTCCGACTTTATCTTCTCGATCCTTGAGTTCTGCGACCATACGGGACACGGCAGCGGCTTTTCGATAAAAAATCCCGAATATCAGAAGGCCTTCCAGGACGCCGAGGACGCGGCAAACGAGATCATCGACGCCATCGAGAGCAGGGCGACATACAGCACGGAGGATTGGCTTATTCTCATGTCCTCCGATCACGGCGGATATAACACGGGTCACGGCGGCCCGACGATGATGGAGAGATATATCCATATCGCCGCAAACAAGAAGTACATTTCTATCGGCGCAACGTCTAATGAGTCAGGCCATAACATGGCTCCCGCAACATGTACCAAACCGAGCAAGTGCAGAAATTGCGGTTATACGGAAGGTGTAGCTCTCGGACATAAGTTCAATGACAAGGGCGTCTGCGAGCGTTGCGGTGCAAAGGGCACGAATTATGTAGAGCCGACGACAAAACCTGTGGATGACGATACTCCGCATGTAGATTGATGTTTAAAACAGGTATAGCGATATAACCTTTATGTCTAATGTCTGGCAAGCAGGCGAGCAGGCAGCGTGATATTTTATCTACGCTGCCTGCCCGATTTTTTTGTAGGGAACGCCGCCCTCGGCGTTCCGTTGCGGGCAGTGCCGACAGACAAGTCGGGCAGGTAGGGCGATATAATCGGTGTGTTACATGCCCGACAAGTAGTAAACCATAAAAATCAAAGCAGACAACGTAAATTCTACGCTGTCTGCTTTTGTTTAATTCTTAATTCTCAATATACTTACTTCTCACTGTAGCTTCCGAGGAAGGTAAACAGATCTGTTTTTAACGACAGCTCGTCAAGGAGCGACAGAACGTCGTCGGAATAGGGCGAAGCGTCGAGGTCAAAATAGAACATGAATTCAAAGTCTCTCCCCGTCATCGGACGGCTTTCGAGCTTAGTGAGGTTGAGTCCGAGCGATGAAAAATCAGACATAAGCTCAAACAAAGAGCCGGGTCTGTGCGGCAGCGAAAGCATTATGCTTATCTTGTCGGAGCCGGGATAGATCTCAAGATTTTTGGAAATGCAGATGAAGCGCGTATAGTTGGCCTCGGCGTCCTGGACGTCGTATCCGAGAACATTAAGTCCGTAGATGCCGGCGCATTCATGCGAGGATATCGCGGCAACGTCGTTTCTGTCGGACTCCGCCACCTTTCTCGCGGCGGCGGCTGTATTTGCATAGGCCGTTACCTTGACGCCCTTCATCCCGTCGATAAGTCGAGAGCATTGACCGATCGCCTGTTCATGCGAAAAGATCTCCTTGATATCCTCTTTTTTACATCCGGGCTTTGCAAGAAGACAATGACCTACGCGAAGCTTTATGCTCCTGACGATATAGAAGCTGTGTTCTCTCATAAGGTCGTAGACCTGCGTCACCGAACCGTAAGAGCTGTTTTCGATAGGCAGTATGCCGTATCTGCAAAGTCCCTTTTCGACCGCTCCGAAAACGCTGTCGAATGAATTGAAATACATGATGTTTGCCGATTTGAAAAGCTTGTCGCAGGCGATCTGCGAATACGCGCCCTCCGTTCCCTGGCACGCGGCGACGGCGTTCTCCGGGAACTGAAGCTCTGTCGTTTTCAGCGCATATTTTATTTTATCGGACACGTCGGTCGTGGTCTTTAAAAATCTGTTCTGATATGAACGGCTTAGCCCGAAGAGAGTCAGATAAAGCGTCCTCGCGTAGCTCTGCATCTCCGGCGGGACCTTGCCCGATATCCGGGCGATTATGTCTCTTTCTCTTTTCTTATCGACGACGGTCCTGCCCGAAGCCCTTTTTGCCTCGGCTATCTCCTTCGCCGTTTCCATCCGCTTTTCAAAAAGCTTAATAAGCTCCTCGTCCGTCTCGTCGATGATGTTTCTTAAAAGCTCAAGCTGTTCCATTTCTTACATTCCTTTCTCTTTATTCATATAGATAAGATTGAGTATCGACAGCGCCGCCGCGGCCTCCACGCACGGTACGGCGCGAAAAACTATACACGGGTCATGTCTGCCCGATACCGCCAATACAGCGTTTTCCTTTTTTATGATATCGACCGTGTTCTGCTCCCTCGCTATTGACGGCGTCGGCTTGAACGCCGCCCTGAATATTATCGGCATTCCCGTCGAAAGACCGCCTGCCGCTCCTCCGGCGTTGTTTGTCCTTGTTTTGACCGTCTCTCCGTCGTAATAATATTCGTCGTTGTTTTCGGAGCCTTTCTTTTCCGCCGATAAGAAGCCTGCCCCGAACTCGATCCCCTTGACGGCGGGTATCCCGAAAACGGCCTTTGATATCTCATTTTCGATCCCGTCAAATATAGGCTCGCCTATCCCCGCCTTTACGCCGAGGATACAGCATTCGACGATACCGCCTACGGAATCGCCGCTTTTTGATGCCTCGGATATTTTTTCCTTCATCCCGTCTGCCGCGCCGTCGTCCGACACGGGATATTCCTTTTTTGTGACCTCCAAAAGCTCGGAAGGAGTGATGTTCACGCTGTCAAACGAAACGTCGCGGACTTTTCCGATCATAAGGGCATGAGCGCCGACCGTGACGCCCATGCGGCGAAGTATCTGTATAGACAGCGCGCCGGCAAAACAGAGCGGAGCTGTAAGCCTTCCCGAAAAATGGCCGCCTCCGCGCGCGTCATGGGCGTCGCCGTATTTCATAAAAGCGGGATAATCGGCGTGCGACGGGCGCATGAGCCTTTTAAGGTCGTTATAATCCGAGGAACGGACGTCGGAATTCACTATTTCCGCCGCTATCGGCGTACCTGTCGTAACTCCGTTTACGATCCCGGAAAGTATCTTTATTTCGTCCTTCTCCCTGCGCTTCGTCGAATATTCGTTTCCGCCCGGGGCGCGTCTCTTCATAAAGAGCGCGACCTCGTCAAGATCGACCCTTTCGCCCGCAGGAATACCGTCGATGACCGCGCCTATCGCGGCGGAATGAGATTCGCCGAACACAGTTAATTTCAAAGCGTTTCCGAATTCAGACGACATCCGTTTTTCCTCCCAACATATTAAGATCTTTAAAAAATCCCGGATATGATTTTTTAACGCATCCGGCGTCTTTTATCACGACTTCATTTTCACAGATGACCGAAGCGACAGCCGCCGCCATCGCTATACGGTGGTCGTTAAAGCTGTCGACCGTTCCGCCCGAAAGCCTGCCTTTCCCGTTTATCACGAACGCATTTTCCGAAAGCTTTATATCGGCTCCGAGCGACCTCATCATTTTAAATACGCTCATTACCCTGTCGCTCTCCTTTAATCTCAGCCGCTCGATATTGTATATCCTTGACGTCCCGACCGCTCCGGCGGCTAAAACGGAGAGACACGGCACTGCGTCCGGTATCTCCGAAGCGTCCGCTTCAAACGGCAGGAGACTGTCTGACGGCTCGACCCTGAGGCTGTTTTCGTCCTTTGATATCTTCGCTCCCGCGCCTTCAATAATATCGGCGACCGTCCTGTCCTTTTGAAATGAAAAAGCGTCAAGTCCGCGGCAGACGATCCCGCCGGAAAGCGCTCCGGCACAGAGCCAGAACGAGGCGTTTGACCAGTCGCCCTCGGCAAAATATTCTCCGTCGGAGCTATATTTTTGTCCGCCCGGAACGGAATAGATGCCGTCGGATTTTTGGGCTGTAACGCCGAATTTCTTCATCGTTCCGATAGTCATATCAACATATCCCGAGGACATAAGCGGCGACGTCAGAACTACCGTACCGCCCTCCGATAGAAGCGGAAAAGCCATCAAAAGTCCCGATATGAACTGGGAGCTGATGTTCCCCGCCGTCTCGAATTTGCCGCCCTGAAGCTTTCCCTGAGAGGAGCATGGTATCTTATCGGAACTGACAATACAGCCGTGTTCCCTTAAAAGCGATATCAAAGGAAGGATCGGTCTGTCGGGAAGGCGTCCCCTGCCCGTTACGGTAAAATCATCTCCTGCCGCCGCCGCGACGGGCAGGATAAAGCGAAGCGTCGAGCCGCTTTCGCCGCAGTCGAGAGTTATTTCTCCGCCCGGCTTTTTCACGGGGATGACAAAAATATTGTCGCTTTCCGACGTTATTTCCGCGCCCATCGCCTTAAGACAGTTTATTGTCGAAAGGACGTCGTCGGAAATATCGCCGTGTATAAATATCCTTGTCGGCTTATCCGAAAAGGCGGCGCAGATAAGCGCCCTGTGGATATCCGATTTTGAGGATATCGCGTCAATTTCGCCTGAAAGAACAGTCGGCGTAATTTTAATATCCATAGTTTATTCTCCGCGTCCGAGTTTAAGTATTTCGGGGATCTTCTC
>JAILLJ010000017.1 GCA_024693205.1 Clostridiales bacterium
CTTTTTTCGTCGCATTTATTGAAGGCTATTATATACGGTATCTCTTTTTCCTTTACCTTTTTAAGGAGTTCTTTCTCCTCTTTTCCGAAGCCCTCGTTCACATCGACGACTAAAACGGCTATGTCGGACATATTGAGCATCCTGTAGCTTCTCTCTACTCTTAAGAGCCCGAGTTCTCCCTCATCGTCAATACCGGGAGTGTCGATAAGAACGACCGGTCCCAGCGGCAAAAGCTCCATGGCTTTTTTAACGGGATCGGTGGTCGTGCCCTTTATATCGGAAACGATCGACAGCTCCTGTCCCGTGACGGCGTTTATAAGGCTCGATTTTCCGGAATTTCGCTTTCCGAATATCCCTATATGTATCCTGTCGCCAGACGGCGTAGAGTTTAAGCTCATTCATGTCACCCCTTAAATTATTTTTCAAGATCCGACGGTATATGTAAATCCGTCGAGCTTCCTGTTTTTGATATAGTTCATGCCGGTAAAAATTATCTTTCCGTCGTATACCTCGGCGTTAAAACCCATACCGCCGCCGTCGTTATACAGCGCCGACGGAAGATTGAGATAATAAAGATTTTTAAACGGATTTGAAAACGTGTTTTCACCGATGACGTGGAGATGGCCGCTGACATATATTACGGGAGCCGCCGCGCCTTCGGCGTTCGATCTCATTATATTTAAAAACCTCTCGGCGCAGTCAAACATGTGTTCTATCGGCCTGTGACATATAACGAATACCGGTTTCCCCTCGGCGCACGCACCTTTCAGCTCTCCGTCGAGCCAAGCGTACTGTTCATCCGAAAAATACGGGTCGTCAAAGTCGTTTCCCTCCGCTCCGACGGAGATGAACGTAAAGCCGTTTACCTTCTTTGAAAAATAGATCTTGTCTGTCTTAACGCCGCGGTTTTTGCAAAAATCCTTAAAGTTTTTTTCGGCTGTCTCATAGTCGGGATCGTCGCTGTGGTGCCAGCTGTCGTGATTTCCCATCTCGGGAACGCAGTCCTTTATTTTTGCGTAAAAGTCGATAAACCTGTCTAAATGGCGATATTCCTTTTCGTCGCCGCAGTTTGTTATGTCTCCCGCCAAAACGAGCGTGTCGGCGTCGTTTTGCGTCCTCCCGATGGCGCCGAAAACTCTCCTCAATACGTTGTTCCTGTCGCGGTATCTGTCGCCGTCCGTGTGGAGGTCGGCGACAAGCACGGCCTTAAGTTTTATCTCCTCATTTCGCCGCACCGGACGCGCCGAAAATGACCGCACCGCAAGAGGAACAGACAAAAAACACGTTATCAGCTTCTTTTTTATCATTTTCATTTCCCCTTAAACGAGAGGAGCGCTTAAAACTCCAACGTATACGTAAAGCCGTCGAGCGCCTCGTTTTTAAGAAAATCCATTCCCGTCAGAACGACCTTTTTATCATAGACCTCCGCCGTAAAGCCGAGGCCGCCGTCATCTGTATGAAGCAGCGACGGGAGATTGAGATATATAAGGTTTTCCCTCGGAACAAAAAATGTATCGGCGCCCAATTCATGCCAGTGTCCGCTGATATATATTATCGGCGCCGAAGCGTTTTCGGCGTTTTTGTAAAGTATCTCAGACAGCTTCCCTCTGACGTCTCCCATCGAATAGATGGGCTTGTGACAGATAAAGAACACGGGTCTACCTTCGCCGCACGCTCTTTCAAGCTCGCTGTCGATCCATTCAAGCTGTTCCTCCGATAGATAAGAGTTGCCGAAATCGGCGTCCTCAACGCCTGTCGAGATGAATGTATATCCCTTTACCTCTTTTGAAAAATAAACCTTGTCGGTCTTTACGCCGCATCGCTTGCAAAACTGTAAGAAATTCTTTTCGGCGATCTCATAGTCGGGGTCGTCGCTGTGGTGCCAGCTGTCATGATTGCCCATTTCGGGAACGCGGTTTCTTATTTTACAGTAAAGGTTCAGAAAATTTAAAAGATGGAAATATTCCTTTTCGTCGCCGCAGTTTGTCAGATCGCCCGACATGACTATCGTATCGGCGTCGTTCTGCGTCTTTCCGATATTACAGAACACCTTTCTCTGAACGTCGCACCGCTCGTCTATCGGATTTCCGTCCGTATGTATATCGGAGACAAGTACCGCCTTAAGCTTTATATCATCCGCGTGCTTCGCCGGAAAAATAAACGCCGATTGGAACAACAGAGAAATTATAAGACATATCGTAGTGAAGATCTTTCGACTCATTTTATCGCCTACCTTTTTCACTGCACAATGATATCACAACATCAAACGAAATTCAATCGAAAAAGCGAATATATTTAAGGCATAGAAAAAACGATCGGGTCTGTCGGAAGAAAGCCGCCTCCTCCCTGACAAAGACCCGATCGCAGTGATTAAATTTTATTTTTTTGCGCTTCGTTTGACGATGCGGACTGTTCCGCTCTGTCCGTCGAGCCGGACGACGTCGCCGGTGCGGACATTTTTCATTAAACCGTCGATCCCCACAACGGCGGGGATCCCGAGCTCGCGTGAGATGATGGCGGTATGCGAGAGCAGCGAACCCTTTTCACTGACGACGCCCTTCGCCGCGGCAAGCAGGAATACCCAGCCGGGATCGGTCATGCGCGTTATCAGTATCTTATCCCGCACGTTCCTCACTTCCCGCACATCCTGCACGACATACGCTTCGCCCTCGACAACGCCGTCGGAGCACGGCACGCCTACCATCTCGTCTTTGTCGCGCTCAACGGCGGACAGGTTGACGCTTTGGGGATTTTTGTCGAACGGTTCGCCGGCGAAAACGATCCGTGAATACGCGGGCAGAAGCGCAAATGTGTCGTACTGCTTTTTGCGCTTTTCGACGACGTCCTGCATTTTTTGCGGAGAACCGGCGAGAGAGCGAAGCTCGTCGAGCGTCAGGTAAAAGACGTCTCTCCGGTCGTTAATAAGCCCCTGCCCTCGATACAGATCGCCGAGCCTCAATACGGCTTCGCGCACGAGCCCGAAGATTCGGCTTCGGTTAAGGCGCGACTTCTCGCGGTGCATGATCCCCGTCGTCGCCCGGCGGCGCAAAAACTCCGTCAGCATGTCGTGCTCCTTTTCGGGAACGTCGGTATGAAGGCTCTCCGCCATCTGACACAGCTTTTCGGGATCGGCGGTATATTCCTCGATCTTTCGGTCGAGAAGAGACGGATCGGTACGGAATGTCTCGCTCTCGAGTTTAAGTTCTTCGAGACTGCGGTCGCCGAATTCGCTTATATACGCCCTTTTTCGCTTGGCGTATTCGTCGTCGGTCAGAACAGCTCTGTCGCAGGCAAGGCGTATCATTTCGCGGATCGGGCGAAGGCTTTCAATGTTGGTGATACCCGATATGACGGCGTTCGCGCGGGCGTCGTCGCCGGAATGTTTCTTTCGCATACGTCCCTTGAGAAGTCCCGTGAAAAGAAACGCATACGTATCGTTGAGCAGCGTCAGTCCCCAGTCTGAAAGGATCCGCGTTTCGATAAGATCGTAAAGCTCGAATATCTCCGAAGCTGTCATATCCTTTTGAAGCCGTCTCGTCGCCTCGGCGTTTATCTCAAGGAACGTCTTGTGAAGCTTCTCCATGCTGCGAGGTATCTTCAAAAGCTCCCGCACGGTGTTTACGGCGACGCCCGCGCGAACTCGCGGCGATATGCGAACGCGCGGCGTGAACGATTCCTTGTAGCGCACTCCGACCATTTCCTGCCATATCGGCAGGAATTTTTTACGGAAGGGCAGACAGCAGATGATCTCATACCAGTTGCTGATCTTGTAATATATCCTGCCGTTTACGCTGCCGACCGTGTCTCCGAACACAGGCCTTAAAGACTCGAGGATCTTTTTGTTTTTTACGAGCCGCCTTCCCGCGCTCTCAAACACTCCCGCGTAAACGCTGTGGACGAACGATACCGTCAGCGGAAGGCTGAGACCCGGATAGCTTTCGACTATATTGCTGTTGTCAAGTATGAGCGGGCGATCGTCGGAGAGCGTTGTTATGGGACGCGCCTGCAAAATATAGATTTCGCCGTTTTCGATCGCAAATTCGATGTCCATGTACGGGCCGAACAGATCGCAGATACGTTCGGACAGCGTGATAAGCTTTTCAACGGCGGCGCGGTCAAGCAGTTCTTCTTTTCCGTCGAAATAGTAGACGCGGTCAGTCGTGTTGTAATAATACGCGGTCGTCTCGATCTTGTCCGATACGACGTTTTCCCCGAGGCCGCGCCCGACGATGATGACGCTTTCGTTAAGAACTCCCTTCGGGTTCGCGGTGAACAGTACGCCCGAAAGCTCGGAGCGCACCATTTTTTGTAACAGCACGTTCATTTCGAGCGCATGCATATCCGCTTTGTCACGCCTGAGATAGGCCAAAACGTTTTCACAAAACAGCGAGCAGACGCAGTCCTTGATACGCTCGGGCACTTCCGACGCGGACACATTGAGGAAAGTCTCGAACTGTCCGGCGAAGCTGCGGTCGGCGGAATCCTCCAACGAACAGGACGAGCGCACGGCGTACTGCCCGTCGCCGACGGGCAAAGAAAATGTCGGAGATATCAGGTCACGAACAGCCTGCCGAAGACGTCGGCTCTGATCCCCGAGCGGAAGATCGCGCACCTCGTCCATCATTTCGTACAGCGGCGATACATCCGGCACAAGCAACGAAAACGGTATCGCCGTGAAATGAGGCACGGGCAGACCTGCGTCAAGCATTGTTTTAAGATTGTTGATCTTACTTCCAAGGTTCATTTTATTCGCTCCTCTTCTCAAGTTGCTCTCATTTTACCAAACCGAAGATTAAGAAAAAACTACATAACTTATTAAGATTTGCTAAAGATTTTTACCTATCGCGGACACATCTGTTTATAACGCAGAAAATAGGAGGATCTTGTAAAAAAAGTTGGACAAATGAATGCTTATATAGTATAATTATGCAAGATGTTAAACGGAAACGGAGGACTGACGGTGATAAATAAAAACGGTGAAACATCAAAGGCGGCGGTCAGGCTTTCTTACCTTTATATCGCGATACCGTTTCTTATTTTTGCGCTCGGATTTATGAGGGCGGCTATAGCCGTTCCCGTTGCGCTCGTCACCGCCGTCTGCCTCTTTTTTATGATAAAGGACGCGCCCGCGCTCTATTCGCCGCCTAAAGAGAAAAAGACATATATCATCATGGCGGCGGCGCTTATAATCATCTTTATCTGGGTATTCTTTTCCGGCATCGGTAAACTGAGCTTCCAGACAGAGGATCATCGCTGCCGAAACGAGATATTTGACCTTCTCGTAAACAACACGTGGCCGATAAAGTACTCCTACGCGGACGGCTCGTCGCTTGTCCTTATCTACTATATCGCTTTCTGGCTTCCGGCAGCTGTCATCGGAAAGCTGCTCGGTCTTTATGCCGGCTACCTTTTTCAAGTCGTCTGGGCTGTCATCGGGATATACCTTTTCTTTATGCTGGCATCGGCGATAAACAAAAAGTTTTCGCTCACGATCCTTTTGATCTTTATTTTCTTCAGCGGGCTTGATATTATCGGCGCTGTATATAACCGGATGGATCTGAAGATCGGTGAACATTTGGAGTGGTGGACGTACTTTGCCCAGTTTTCGTCATTTACCACACAGCTTTACTGGGTATTCAATCAGTCCCTGCCCGCGTGGATAATAACGGCTTTGCTCTATGTCCAGAAAAACAACAAATACCTTGTGTTCATCGTCTCGTTTTCGCTGCTCGCGAGCACGCTCCCGTTTATCGGACTTATCCCGTTCGCCGCCTATTTCGCGCTCAGCAGGAAATATGACTGCGGCAAGGGCTTATTAAACCGCGCCAAGGCGTTTTT
>JAILLJ010000139.1 GCA_024693205.1 Clostridiales bacterium
GCGAATTGCGAAGCAAGATTTTTCGTCAGGTTGTACAAAAAGATCGAAGATTTGCTGTCGCAAGTCAAGAGATTTTTGTGCAGCATGACGGAATAAGATTCAAGCAAGGCGTGCGCCGCGATTTGTGCGGTGTTGCCTTAACAAAAAATTCGGGCAGGTAGCGTTGATAAATTATCACACTATCTGCCCGAATTGTCTGTCGGCACTGCCGACCTTTTTCGTTCTTCGCTAAATGCGACAGCCCCTTAACTTTAGAAATTTGTTAAATTTTACTCTGAAGCGATATCGTATGTACGTCCCGTTGACTGATTTATACCCTTGAGCTGTGCGGCGACAGCCTTCATCTGGATAAGATCCTCCGAATCGACTATCGAGTTACCGGTTATATCTCCCGCAATGGTAAACGCGGGATCGGGGTTAAGAGTGCTCGTGACGGCGGCAACGGACTTATAGATGAGAAGATCTGCCGAATCGGCGTTTCCGTCTCCGTTGACATCTCCATAAATAACTATGGTATATGTCTTGAGGGCGTTTTCTTTTGTATCGCCGTCTTTGACGAGATAGAGCTTAGCGCCCGTTCCGACTTTGTCGCTGTCAAAAACGATATGTCCGTTTCCTTCGACATTGAGAAGCTGTGTCGTGAGGACTTCGGGTTGAGTCAAGGTCGGGATGCCGCTGATCGTGTTGTTTGTATCGTTGATGATTACCGATGCGTCATTCGCCTTGAGCTCTATCGGGACCTCGGGAGCCTCTGTGGTGGGCTCTTCTGTCGTCGGTTCCTCGGTTGTGGGCTCCTCCGTCGTCGGCTCTTCTGTCGTCGGTTCCGCTGTGGTCGATTCCGTCGTTGTTTCCTCAACGGCGTAGACGAAAGCTATAGCGTTGGCCGATTCGTCCTCGACAAGGATTTTTGTGACCGCGTCGGATTCGCAGTTATAGCCGCTTATAAGCGCGGGGAATTCGACCACGGTGATACCGACGGGCTGATCCGAAAGAGTTCTTGAAGGATAGAGAGTGCTGTTATCGCTTGTCTTGTATGTTACGGTATATGAAGTAAGCGTGCAGTCCTCAAGGAGCTTATACGATGAGAACTGACATTTGAGAAGGTCTTTATACGCCTCTGAATCCTGATGGCAATAAACTGTCGTGGGGTTGTCGCTTTCGTTTGAAAAGACGCTGCTCGAGCCTATTGAGATCGACTGGCCGATATCGAGCTGGAGGTCAAACAGTCCCGCCGCGCGGACGGTCGTTCCGGTAATGATAAGGCTCGAAAGAGAGGAGCAGCCGAAGAAAGCGCATTCGCCTATGGAGGTCGTCGCCGTGGGGATCGTCATGCTGATAAGCGAGGAGCAGTTCCAGAAAGCGCCTTTACCGATCGTCCTTACCGTTGCGGGCAAAGTCGCATTGGCGAGATCGGTACAGCCCTCAAACGCATAGCTTCCGATCGACACGAGCGTAGGGGGAAGGAAAAAGCACGTTACTTCGGAAAAGTCCTTGAATGCGTTGTCGGCGATCCCGGTAACGGTATGTCCCTCCATTGTTTCGGGAAGCATAACGACGCCGGAGAGGTCGGAGGAGCATCCCGTAAGGACAGCGTTGTCTCCGTCGAGTATGTATGAGTAATTCGACGCATCTACGCCCCTTTGTCCGAGCGCCGAAAAATGAATGGCGCAGAGGGCGACGGCGGCGATAAGCGCAAACGATAATACCCGGATAAGTTTATCTTTCATAGAAGCACAACCCTTTTAAGAGAATTATAATAATAAACTGATTCTATTATATTATATAAGATGTTAATAGTCAAGAAAAAAGTAAAAACTATCGGGTAAAAGCAGAAAAAAATCATTTAAAATATTTGTTTAATAGCTTTTCGGCAATTTTAAGAGTATCTTCGTCGGATCCCGGCGAAAAATCGAACCTCGAGATCCATTTTCGTTCGACTGAATCGAGCTTTTTGCCGAATTTGTCGCCTCTTGTCAGATTTCTTCCGTTAAGCTGCTTTTTTGTAACCGTTGAAAATTTCTTCTTTTTCTTGAAATTTTCCGCCAGCGTTTCAAAGAAGCAGTGCCATCTTTCCGCGTAATATCCGCCGACGAGGTCGGACCATTCTCTCCAGCAGGAGTCATAGTATTCCGGCGCGCCGAAGGGGCCGAACATCGTCACCCGGCAAATATAAGCTAACTCGAAGTTGCGGCCGTCAGTCTTGTTCACCGCGTTTGCGGACGATTCCTTGACGTGTTTTTTAAAGCGGAATTCCGGACATGTGGACAGAAGCGCGTCTGTTTCCTCGATGATCTTCAAAAAGGCGTTTGTCGAGGCTTCAAAAAGTCTCACGTCGCGTTTTTCAAAGCCTTCCATAGCCGACCTGTAAAGTCCTCTCGCTTTGTTTACGAGTATCTGTCTCGTAAGGTCGCAGACGTCAAAAACATATCCGTCGGTGTAGTCGCCCTTTGACGACAGCATGAGACGGAGCGCCTCGACGAGCTTTTCGTTGTCGTAACGAAGCTCTATCGTGTCGAACGGCGACGTGTGAGCGATCTCGGTCGACGGACGCGCGGCTATTATCGAGCCTGTTTCGCGGCCGTCCCCGTTTTCGCCATAGCACGTTTCACAAATTATACCGAGCGCGTCGGCGAGACATTTTTCGTCGCTCCCGAATCTCCTTGCGGCGTAGGAGCGAAGCCACGAGTCAAGGTCGAGCGGTTTGTTTTCGGTCATCATCAGAAGCGCCGTCTCAGCGTAAAGCGGGTTTCCGAACAGGCTCTCGGGGAAAAAGCCCGTTCCGACGGCGTTTTTGTATTTTTTTCTTATATCAATAAACGGATTGTTTGCGAGGGCCTTGACGTTTCCGTGAAGGACTGTATGGCCGCCGTAGTTGAACGTCATTCCGCTGATGAACGGTATCCCGTTAAAGCCGTCGGTATCGAAGCAGCTCTTTCCCGAGATATCGAGGATAAGCATTTTGTTTTTATCGACATTCGAGGTCATCTCCCTCGAATACGTCGCGTCGGTCATGACCCAGACGGCGTTGTCGTTTATCGACGAAATAAGGGATGAAACGGCTTTGCCGTATGATGACAAGAGCGACGGATCGGACGATATCGGAGACGTCCCGTCAAACGGACAGCTTATATAGTAGTCCGCCTTGCCGAACAGCTCCGTCTGTTTTTCGGCGAGGGCGTCGCCTATCTTTTTAAACAGCGGATCGTCGGGGGCTACTCTGTATGTGTACGGGAATTTACCCCACTGCCTTACCGGGAATATGTCAGCTTTTGAGAAATATCCCTTCATGCTTTTCGGCACATGACCGTTAAAGCAGGGGAATACGGGCTTTATGCCGAGCTCCTTCATTCTTGAGAGGAGCTTTTTGGCGAGTTCGATCCTGCTTTTAAGGTAATCGGTATCGACTATAGACAGGTACGAATCGAGCTTGCCTGATATCTGGAGAGGAAGAAAACACGGGGAGGACAAAAATCCGAGCGCGTCCTCGCGGTTTATGTCGAGCTTCAGCATGGAGTAATACCATACCGCTTCATATCCCACGGGAAACAGCACCGTGTTTATCCCGTTCATCGCCATGAGATCAAGCTCGCGTTCCCAGCGCGCCTCGTCCCAGTGGGACGCGCTGTCGGCGTATGTCTCGAACGACAGAGCAAAACGGATATCCCGGTCTATGACGTGCGTCACTTTCTTTTCGGGCAGCGGGTGCTCCGATTCGTAAACCGAATTGTTCCCGCACCAGGAGAGCTGCGCACCGCAAAAGTCGCGCAGATATCTGTAATACGCGCATGCGACGGCGACGGCGCAGCTTCCCGCGAGGACGACCTTGCCGTTTTCGCTGTAAAGCTCGTAAACGTCGTTGCCGTCAGACGGGGCGATATCTTTTATAACGAACATGTCCGCAATGTCGGGCGTGACCCTTTTTATAAGCTCAAGCATCTGAAATCTTCCCTTTTTAAAATTATATCGTAATTATAGCATTGTTTGACGCTTTTGTAAATGCCGGAGAGAGGCGAATGACGGTAAATGCGAAGGTTACCGGCGACTTTCGCTTAGGATCGAAATAAAGACTTGAATTATCCGGTTGCTCATGTTATATTTTATTTAGAAAATGATCGACGTACAGTATCATATAAGACTGAATGGGAGAATGAAAAATGAAAAGGATTTTGGCTTTGTTGATGACGCTTTTGCTGCTGATAGGATCTGCGGCTTGTGGAAAACAGGACGTTATACATGCCGATATTGCGGGGGATCGGACTCAAAGTGTAACCGAGATCGGGACTTCGGAGGATATGACGGAGGAAACCGCGTCCGAGCCGGAAGATCCGACTGACGCCGAGGATACGGAAGAAGACGAAGAGTCGGATAATAGTTCGTTTATAAAGTTCAATGCGAAAAACGGCGTATTAAAGATCTCGGGCGTTGAGGATTTCACTATGCCTGAAGATCTTGATATATCCTCGATAAAAAAGATAGTTATGTCCAAGGAAGTTTTGTCCGCCGATCTTACCGGCCGGGGTAATACGTATGATGATCTGGAATCCGTAAAATGTTCCGACGACTGTCAGGTGTCGATTTTCAAAGACGACATATCGGGCTCTCCGTTCTATCAAAACAGCAAAAACTGGACACGCGGAGTGCTTTACATCGGCAGCACCATGGTGTCGATAGGAAAGGACGCTCCTAAGGTATGCGTACTGAAAAGCAACCTGTCCTTGATAGAGTCGGACGCGACAGAAAGCCTTGCAAATACTGCGCCGCAGATCGAGCGGTTTGAGATCGCCGAGAGCAATAAAGACTTTAAAACAGATGCGCTCGGCATTTTATATTCAAAGGATCAGACAAGGATCGAAATGTTCCCGCCGGCGTCGCCTGTGGAGACGTTCGATCTGCCGGACTCTGTCAAAAGCTTACAGATACCGGCGTCAAAAAACCTCAAGGTCATCCGCATTTCCGCGAGATCTTCGCTTGAATACGTCGACCACAGCGATCTGAACAACGCGCCGATAACTCCGCTCAGGGAATATATCGTGGCTGACGGTCATCCGAATTTTTACTCTGAGGACGGAGTGCTGTTCTCTAAGGGGAGAGACGGGGAGCAAGGCGAAACAGTCCTTCTCGACTATCCGAGAGGCAGAACGGAAAAGGAGTACACGATCCCCGACAAAACGGAACGAGTCGGTTACGGCGCGTTTCAGGACAGTCTCTATCTCGAAAAGGTGAATATTCCCGCTTCCGTATCCGACCTCGGCGACATGGACGGATTTTTCTCCGCCTTCATCGGATGTAAGAAATTGACGCGCGTTAATGTTGATAAAGGGAACGATAATTACAGCTCGACCGCAGACGGTTTACTGATCTCACAGGATCAAAGGATGGTATATCTTCCCGGCCGTACGTCAAAGAACTTTACCGTTCCGTCGGATATCAAGGGTTTTGAAGTATACGGGAATGAATATCTTGAAACTATCGAGCTCGGTAAAAATGTGGAAAGCTTTTCGGCGGACGAGTGTCCGTCGCTGAGGTCATTCAGCGCCGAAAACAATAAAAACGGCTATTACACGAATGACGGCGTTCTGTACCGCAAAATGCAGGATTGGGAAGAAACGAAAAAAGAGAATACATGGCTGGTTTATTATCCTGTGGGAAGACGTGATAAAGAGTTCACCGTTCCGGACGGCGTAACGCACCTAAACGGCGCGGGCGAGTGGAGCAGCGACAGCGCGTTCCGCAACAACCCGTATATCGAGGAGATCGCCTTGCCGGACAGCGTAACTTTTATCGGCATAGGCGCGTTTGCGGGCTGTACATCCCTGAAAAAAGTGAATTTGCCCGATAAACTTAAAAATCTCGGCAACGGCGCGTTCCACGGATGTACATCCTTAAAGGAGATCACGATCCCGACGTCTCTCGAGGCGCTCGGATATTACGACGGAATAGACAGCTATGCTCTTTTCGGCTCTTCGATCACGGACATTTATTATAAAGGAACAAAGGCGCAATGGGATAAGCTGGTCAAGGCGTCAGATTACCCGGCGATCTTGCCGGGCGGCGTGACCGTACATTGCGCGAAATAATAAAAAACGAAACAACATCTCCTCGATAATAATATATCAAAAAACCGGACCCGCTCTCCGTCGGAGAGCGGGTCCGGTTTATATTGACTTTTCGTAATTCAAGATATCAAAGGCTTTCGACGATATCCTTTGTATCTCTCGCTATTACAAGCTCCTCGTTGGTGGGGATGACATAGACCTTGACCTTCGATTCGGGAGTGGAGATCTCTCCGCCCTTGCCCTTGACGAGCGTTGAATTGAACGCCGCGTCGATCTTTATTCCGAGGAACGAGAGGTGGTTGCAGACATGCTCGCGCATATCAAAGGCGTTTTCGCCCACGCCGCCCGTGAATACGATGGCGTCAACTCCGTCCATGGCGGCGATATAGCTGCCGATGAATTTACGTATCTGATAACGCTGCATATGTCTCGCGAGCTCTGCGCGGTGGTTGCCCGCGTTTGTGGCGGCGATAAGGTCGCGGTCGTCGCTCGATACGCCGGAGATGCCGAGCATACCCGACTTTTTATTTAACACGACGTCCGTTTCGTCAGGAGTCCAGCCCTCTTTTTTCTGGAGGTAAATTATTACAGACGGGTCTATGCCGCCGGAGCGAGTGCCCATCATGAAACCGTCGAGGGGAGTAAGTCCCATGCTCGTATCGAGAACCTTTCCGCCCTTGACAGCAGTTATCGAGGAGCCGTTGCCGATATGGCATGTAACTATCTTGAGATCCTTTATGTCTTTTCCCATGAGCTTCGCGCACTCAGCGCTGACGAAGCGGTGAGACGTTCCGTGGAAGCCGTAGCGACGGACCTTGTATTTCTCATAATATTCGTAGGGAACGCCGAAGAGATACGACGCTTCGGGCATTGTCGAATGGAACGCGTTGTCAAATACGACGACCTCGGGCACGTCGGGGCCGAAGACCTCCTGGCAAGCTCTTATGCCCTGGATATGGGCGGCGTTGTGGAGGGGAGCGAGGTCGATAAGGCTTTCGATGCCCTCAACGACTTCTTCAGTTACGAGAACGCTCTTGTTGAAAAGCGCTCCGCCCTGAACTATCCTGTGACCCACGGCGGCAATCTCTTCAAGGCTGTCGATGACCTTGCATTCGCCCTTGGTGAGAGCCTTTTTGACCTCGATGAACGCCTCGGTATGATTTTTAAGATCTACTTCGTAATCGAATTGTCTTCCGTCGGCAGTTTTACCGCTGACTTCTCCGCCGAAGCCAATCCTCTCGCAGATGCCCTTAGCTATCCATTCCTCGGTCTGCATGTCGATAAGTTGGTATTTTAATGATGAACTGCCCGCGTTAATAACAAGAATTTTCAAAATATTTACCTCCGAGAGTATTTTTACTTGAAATAAATTTTCAACTGTTATATTATATACGTCGGAATAAATTTTTTCAAGGGCTTTTTTATCGAAATAACGCTTATTTGAAATATATTTACGTTTTTGTTCATTTATTATTAACTTTTTCGTAAACGGGATTTAAGAAAGAACTTATAAAATTCCGTAAAAGGAAGTCTTTTCTTATGTTTAATAAAAATTCATATATGTCAGGAGGAAAAAATTTTGATTGAAGTCAAAAACCTTGTCAAAAGGTACGGAGATCATCTTGCCGTTGACGATCTTAATTTTACCGTTGAAGACGGTCAGATCTACGGCTTTCTCGGCCCCAACGGAGCCGGAAAGACAACGACGATGAATATCATCACCGGATGTCTTGCGGCCACGAGCGGAGAAGTGCTGATAGACGGCCACGACATCTACGAGGAGCCAAAGGCGGCAAAGAGGCTCATCGGATATCTTCCGGAGATACCTCCGCTTTATCCGGATATGACGCCTTACGAGTATCTTCTCTTTGTCGGCGAGCTGAAAGGCATCCCGAAAAGAGTGCTTAAAAGCGAAGTCCAAAGCGTCATGGAGCGCGTCCAGATAACCGACGTCAAAAACAGACTTAACAAAAACCTTTCAAAAGGATATAAACAGAGGGTCGGTATCGCCCAGGCGATGCTCGGAGATCCGCCCATAATAATCCTCGACGAGCCGACGGTAGGCCTCGATCCCGTCCAGATAATCGAGATACGCGAGGTCATAAAGAGCCTTGCCGAGGGACATACAGTTATCTTCAGCAGCCATATATTATCCGAGGTCAGCGAGATCTGCACCCGTATAATGATAATATCCGACGGAAAGCTCGTCACAGAGGGCAGTACTGAGGAGCTTGAAGAGAAATTCAAGGGCGGCACCGTCATTGACATCTCCGTCAAGGGGTCGAACGAAGCCGTTGCCGGCGTTCTCTCAGGCCTTGAAGGCGTCGAGTCGTTCGAGGTTACCGACGACGACGGGAGCGGAACGGTCAGCGCAAAGATTAAATGCGCAGAGGGCGCCGATATCACGGAGGCTCTTTCGTTCGCTTTGATCGAGCAAAGATGCCTTATCCTTAAAATGGATACGGAAAAGACTTCGCTCGAAAGCGTATTTGTACGGCTCGTCGGCGGAAACGCGTCCGATTACGAGGACGCCGCGGCGGGATATGTAAGCCAAAGCGGCGACGGCGAAACAGACGTCGGACCCTACTATGACGAAGAAGGCGTCAGCGCCGAGGATCTTTTAAACAACGCCGTAAAGAGCGTTTCCGACGAGCATGCGCCGTTCGACATGAAGGACGACGAAGCGGCCGACGAGATAACAGATGTCGATACCGCCGATAACGACGAAACCGGCGAAAAGGAGGCGGAAAACGATGACAGCGATCTATAAGAGAGAGTTCAAGGCGTTTTTCAGGAACATGACGGGATTTATCTATATCGCGCTGTTTCTTATCGTAATGGCGTTTCTTTCAAACGTCATAAATTTCTCGAACCGTGTCCCGAATTTTGAGTACGTCATGTTTTACATGAGGATAGGCCTTATCGTCATGATACCGATCCTTACGATGAGATCGTTTTCCGAGGAGAAAAAGCAAAAGACGGATCAGCTTTTGTTTTCGCTCCCCGTAAGCACTTCAAAGATCGTCCTCGGAAAATATCTGTCGACCTTGACGGTATTTGCCGTTCCGGTCGTTATAAGCTGTGCGTATCCGCTTATTTTAAGTAAATACGACGCGTCGGGCGCCATCTCCTACGGAGCTTCATACGGCACGATACTTGCGTTCCTGCTTTTGGGCGCGTCGCTCATTGCCGTCGGTATTTTCATGTCGTCCCTTACGGAAAATCAGATAATAGCCGCTGTGTTGAGCTTCGCATATATCATCATCGACTTTCTTATCTCGTTTAAGATATTGACGCTTCCCTCCTCATCCACTGCGTCATTTATCGGGATAGTCGTTCTTATAGCGATAATGTCGCTTATCATCTTTGCCCTTACAAAAAACAGCACCATAGGCTGGATGGTATTTATCATTCTCGATATACCGCTTGCGATAGTAAGATTCATAAAGCCCGACCTGCTTGAGGGAGGACTTACAAAGGTGCTTGACAACATTTCTCTGTTCGACAAGCTTTATGATTTCGCGACGGGCGTTTTCAACGTCAATTCGATAGTTTATTTCCTGACGATAACCGGACTGTTCCTGTTCTTTACGGTCCAGTCGCTTGAAAAGAGGAGGTGGAGCTGATGTCGGAACTTAACGAAAACAAAGAGCTCCTTAACGAAACCGGCGGTGCATTAAACGAAAACGAAAACGCTTCGATCGAAAACGTCGAGCCCGCAGTCGAAAACGCATCTCCCGAAGAAACCGAAATAACAGCCGAAGAAAATATAGCTTCATCCGAAAACTCGGCGGAGGACGCTTCGGAGACAGAGGACGAAATATCCGCCAAGGAGCTTAAAAAACAAAAGAGAGCGGCGAATAAAGAGAACTTCAAACAGTCGTTCAAGACGAGGACAACAAAGGCCGGCACATACAGCTTCGCGCTCTGTGTCATTGCCGTTGTTATAGTCATTCTTATCAACATGATAGTCGGAAAGCTTCCCGAAAGCATAACGAAGCTTGACCAGACGAGCGGCGACCTCTATTCGCTCAGCGATTACTCGAAGCAGTGCGCAAAGAATGTCAATGAGAAGGTGACCATCTACATTCTCGCGGCGGCGGGAAGCGAGGATAAGACTGTCAAGACTATCCTCGGAAGATATCAGGCGCTCAACAGCAACATCAAGGTCGTCACAAAGGATCCGGAGCTGAGCCAGTTCGCGAGCAAATACACCGACGAGGAGCTTCCGGCAAGCAGTCTTATATTCGTGACCGAAAAGAGATATAAGGTAGTATCGAGCAGATCGCTTTACGAATACAGCCAACAGGCGCAGCAGAACGCCATGTACGGCTACGACAACGGCCCCGATATATTCGACGGCGAAAACGAGATAACGAGCGCTCTGAATTTCGTCACGACCGACGTCCTTCCCGTTGTCTATACTCTTTCCGGACACGGCGAGGAGGAGCTCGGAAGCACGATTTCGACGCTTATCGCCAAGGAAAATATCGAGGTCAAAGACCTGAACCTCATGAAGGAGAAGAAGGTGCCCGACGACTGTAAGTGCCTTATTTTCCTCGGAGCTAAAAACGATATCACCGAAGACGAAGAAAAGATGATCTTCGATTACCTTAAAAACGGCGGAAGAATGTTCATAACGACCGATTACGGCAGGGAGCTTCCCAACGTCGACAAGCTTACGGCCGTGTACGGTATGCAGAGAGAAAAGGGAATGGTCGTCGAGGCGGATATGCAGCATTTCTACTATATGCCGAACTACCTCATGGCCGATCTCCAGAGCCATGATATAACCACGCCCATCATTGATTCAAAATATCAGGTGCTTCTGCCCTCATGTCAGGCTGTTGAGCCGACGAAGTCCCACCGCGAAACGATCACGCTCACGTCTCTTGCAGACACCTCGAAGAAAGCGTTCCTTCGCGAGGACGTTGAAAAGAACAGCAGCGCGGAGAAGCAAAAGGACGACAAGGACGGACCGTTCAGCCTTGCCTACGCCGCGACGGAACAGAGCGGCGACAACGAGACGAGGGTGGTTTATGTAGGCACCTCCGATTTCATAGGCGATAACTTCGCGTCAAACGCCGGAAACGCAAATCTCTTCCTGAATTCTCTTAAATGGATGTGCGAGCTTGAGGAGAGCATCTCCGTCGTCGAGTCAAAATCTCTCGCGAACGGTCAGCTCGAAGTCAGCGACGGCGCCGGACTTATCTGGAACGGCTTGTTCGTCGTAGTCATTCCCATCATCCTTATAACCTGCGGTATCCTTATCTGGATCAGGAGGAAAAAGAGATAATGAAAAAAAAGAGTACTAAGCTGATAATAGCTTTGGCGGCGGTGGCAGTTCTTGTCGGCGGATATTTTGCCGCTACTCATTTTTTGAACGACGATACGTCGGAGGAAGAAACGGCGGCTGAAAGCGAGACCGTCAAGGTCGAAACGATCAGCGTCGACGACATGGCGTCGATGAACTATATGTACGGCGAGGAAAACATAAAGCTCGTCAAAAAGGACGGCACATGGCTCCTCGCGTCCGACAAAAAATTCCCGGTGGATCAGACAAAAGCGGAAACGATGGCGGACGCCGCAGCGGGGCTGACGGCAAAGCGTCTCGTCTCCGAATCATCCTCGGTATTCGCTGAATACGGGCTTGACAGGCCGTCGTCGTCATATGTCTTTACAGACGTAAACGGCAACACGGTGACATATCTTTTCGGCGATGAAAACACCTTCAGCCACGCGTTTTATATGAATGTGGCGGGGACGGAAAACGTCTATCTAATCGAACAAAGCTTTATCGACACGTTTACCGTGGGCAAGGACGATCTTGCCGACGTTCCGGAAATACCTATGGTATCGAGCGGCGACATAACCTCGGCAGCTGTAGACGCCGACGGCAAGAAGATCTCGCTTAAATATTACGCGAGCGGTAAAAAGGATTGCTACACCTCGGAATATACGTGGTTTTCGGGCGATGAAGCTCTTGACAATGAAGCCGTTATGTCATATCTTTCGACGGTCGCGGACTTCTCCTCCGACGGCTGCGCGGATTACAGCCTCGCCAAGGACGAAAATGAAAAGTACGGCTTCGATAAGCCTTCGGCGGTGATCAGCCTCACCTATAACGAGTCCGAGGATAAGCCGACGGGCGAAAAGGACGAGGACGGAAACGACGTCACGGAGACGGTAACTGCAAATAAAAAGCTCAAGCTCACGTTGGGAGACGAAAACGGACAGGGCGACCGCTATATGAAAACGGACGCGTCGAACGCTGTCTATCTTGTCAAAAACGACTATCTCGAGTCCCTCACGTCCTTTGACGAAAAAACTCTCGCGCCGCTCGACCTCTGTCTTATCGGCAAGGACTCCGTCGAGTCGATGATAATAACCGCCGACGGAAAGAGGCACGAAATAAAGGTCGTGAGGACAACAGACGAAAAAGGCAGCGAGACTGTGTCCTATACGATGGACGGCAAGTCTCTCGCAGAGCCGAGATACGACAATTTCTTCAATACCGTCCATGACATAAAGGCGGAAAAGGCCGCCGATAAGTCGAGAGTCTTAACAGCCGACGGAAACTATATCACGATAGTATATAAGAGAAACACGGGCGATAAGTTCTCCGAAATGACGCTTTCGATAGCAGAGTATGACGACAGCTACTATATAGCTGAGCTGAACGAGGGAACGAAGCTGAACAGCGGTAACAAGCTCCTTGTAAACATACTTGACGTCGACAAAATAATCGAGGCTTTCAAGGCGCTCGGATAAAGCCGAAAGGAAAAACAAATGCTCATTGCCGGAATAACAGCGGAATACGATCCGTTTCATAACGGGCACGCCTTTCATATAAGCGAGACAAAGAAGGCGGGCGCGGACGCTGTCGTTTCGGTGATGAGCTCTTACTTTACCCAAAGGGGCGAGCCGTCGCTTCTGACGAAGGAGGCGAGGGCGAGAGCGGCGCTCCGAGGCGGCGCCGATCTCGTATTGGAGCTGCCTGCAGTCTGGGCTTGCGGAAAGGCGCAAAGCTTCGCGCGCGGAGCGGCGGCGATCTTAAACGGTCTCGGAAATATCGACATGATAAGCTTCGGGAGCGAATGCGGAGACGAAAAGCTTATCCGTTCGGCCGTAGACGCGCTCAAAACGCCGGAGGTCGACAGCCTTATCCGCGAAAAGCTTTCGGGCGGAGTGACATACGCCGTAGCGCGAGAAAAGGCCGTAAAAGAGATCGCCGGAAAAAACGTCGCGGGCGTACTTAAAAATCCGAACGACACCTTAGCGGCGGAATATATGGC
>JAILLJ010000167.1 GCA_024693205.1 Clostridiales bacterium
CTCCGTAAATGGTACAACGATGCAGGCTGAGCCTGCACCCATGTCGGGAAGATAGAGCGATATAACCTTTACGTTATCAGCCCGGAATTGAAAGCGATTTAAAAATAAACGACGCGGCGGATAGTATCCGCTGACAAGTCGGGCAGATAGCGTGATATAACCTTTACGTTATCAGCCCGGAATTGAAAGCGATTTAAAAATAAACATCCCTGTGGGCAGTGCCCGCTGAGCGGATAGTATCCGCTGACAAGTCGGGCAGATAGGGTGATAGAACCTTTACGTTATCAGCCCGAAATTGAAAGCGATTTAAAAATAAACGACGCGGCGGATAGTATCCGCTGACAAGTCGGGCAGATAGCGTGATTATTTATCTACGCTGCCTGCCCGATTCTTTTGTCTGTTACGTTGTAGGGAACGTATTTTTTTCACGCTTCGATCTTAATTCATAATTCTTAATTGTTCCGTTGGCGATAAAAACTTATCGGGCAAACAGTGCGGATAAAACTTCACACTGTCTGCCCGAACATTTTATATTATTATTAAAAATTATTTGAGCGCTTCTTCGACTGCGACTGCGCAGGCGACCGTGGCGCCGACCATCGGGTTGTTGCCCATTCCGATAAGTCCCATCATTTCGACGTGCGCCGGAACCGATGATGAGCCTGCGAACTGAGCGTCGCCGTGCATACGTCCCATCGAGTCGGTGAGGCCGTAGGAAGCCGGGCCTGCCGCCATGTTGTCGGGATGGAGCGTTCTGCCCGTGCCGCCGCCGGACGCGACCGAGAAATAGGAAACGCCGTTTTCGATCGCCCATTTCTTATATGTGCCGGCTACGAGGTGCTGGAAGCGCGTCGGGTTCGTGGAGTTGCCCGTTATCGAAACGTCGACATGCTCATGCTTCATTATCGCGACGCCTTCGAGAACGTCGTTAGCGCCGTAGCAGCGAACGAGCGCGCGCTCGCCGTTTGAATAAGGAGTCGTCTCCAATATTTTAAGCTCGCCCGTAAAGAAGTCGTAATCGGTCTTTACATATGTGAAGCCGTTGATACGCGAAATAATCATGGCGGCGTCCTTGCCGAGACCGTTTAAAATTACCTGAAGGGGAGTCGTGCGGACCTTGTTGGCGGTACGCGCGATGCCGATGGCTCCTTCCGCGGCCGCGAAGGATTCGTGACCGGCGAGGAACGCAAAGCACTTCGTCTCTTCTTTAAGGAGCATTGCGCCGAGGTTGCCGTGGCCGAGGCCGACGCTTCTCTGTTCCGCTACCGAGCCGGGGATACAAAACGCCTGTAAACCGACGCCTATCGCGGCGGCCGCGTCGGATGCGTTCTTGATACCCTGTTTGAGAGCGATCGCTACGCCGAGGGTGTATGCCCAAACGGCGTTTTCAAACGCTATCGGCTGAACGCCCTTGACGATGGCTTCAACGTCGACGCCCTTTGAAAGGCAGAGGTCGCGAGCTTCTTCGAGGCTTCCGATCCCGTATTTTTCAAGGCATTTTTCGATCTTTTCGATCCTTCTCTCTTTGCCTTCAAACTTTACATCATTTGCCATTTCAATATCCTCCCTTTCTCAATCTTCACGCGGGTCGATATATTTTGCCGCATCGGCAAAACGACCGTATGATCCCGTGTTCTTTTTATATGCTTCGTCGGGAGATACTCCGTGGCGGATATCCTCAAGCATCTTTCCGAGCTTTACGAACTGATAGCCGATTACCTCGTCGTTTTCGTCAAGAGCCATCTTTGTGACGTAGCCCTCCGCCATCTCCATATAGCGGACGCCCTTCGCCTTTGTGCTGAACATCGTTCCTATCTGTGAGCGAAGTCCCTTTCCGAGATCCTCGAGAGCCGCGCCGACGACAAGTCCGCCCTCTGAGAAAGCCGACTGCGAACGGCCGTAAACTATCTGGAGGAACAACTCGCGCATGGCGACGTTGATGGCATCGCATACGAGGTCGGTATTGAGACACTCAAGAAGCGTCTTTCCGGGAAGTATCTCTGCCGCCATGGCCGCGGAATGGGTCATTCCGGAGCAGCCTAATGTCTCGACGAGAGCCTCCTCGACGATGCCGTCCTTGACGTTGAGCGTAAGCTTGCAGGCGCCCTGCTGAGGAGCGCACCAGCCTATGCCGTGTGTAAATCCGGAAATATCCTTGATATCATATGCCTTTACCCACTTGCCCTCTTCGGGTATGGGAGCGGGGCCGTGGTGAGGACCTTTTGCGACCACGCACATGTTTTCCACTTCTTTGGAATAATTCATAAAGGGGTTTCTCCTTTCGGTAATGTGATTCTGTATATCTATAACTTTAAAGGTAATAAGCCTTCAAAGATATAAACAGCAAATTGTTTATCAGAGGCGACCTCAATATTTTGTAAGGTATCTGTCGATCTCCCACTGCGAGATCCTCGCTCTGTATGCCTTCCACTCCTCTTTTTTGGCGGCGAGGTATTTCCTGTAGACATGATCTCCGAGCGCGTCCATGATAAACGGATCGTTTTTATAGCAGTTTATCGCCTGCTCGAGATTTTCGGGGAGATTGTCGATGCCCTCGTCGCGCCGCTCCGTCTTTGACATGTCGTAGATATTGGAGTCGGTCGGCGAAGGGGGAACGAGCTTGTTTTCGATACCGTCAAGTCCTGCCAAAAGGCATACCGCCATTTCAAGATAAGGATTGCATGCGGGGTCGGGGCTTCTCAGCTCGACTCTCGTCGAAAGCCCTCTCGCTGTCGGAACTCTTATAAGAGGACTGCGGTTCTTTGCGGACCAGGCGATATAAACCGGAGCCTCGTATCCGGGGACAAGACGCTTATATGAATTGACGAGAGGATTGAGAACTATCGTCATGGGCTTTATGTGCTTCATAAGACCGGCAATAAAATGATACGCCGTTTCGCTAAGGCCGTTTTCTTTATTGCTTTCGTCGTAAAAGGCGTTTTTGCCGTCCTTGAAAAGCGACATGTTTGTATGCATACCGCTGCCCGCCATGCCGTAGATCGGCTTGGGCATGAATGTGGCGTGAAGCCCGTGGGAGGGGGCGGAATTTTTAACGACATATTTAAACGTCATCACGTTGTCGGCTGTATGGAGCGCTTCGTCGTATTTGAAATCTATTTCATGCTGTGCCTCGGCGCACTCGTGATGGGACGCCTCTATCTCAAAGCCCATATCCTCGAGCGTATAGCAGATATCCCTCCGGCACGCCTCGCCGAGATCGACGGGGCTGAGATCGAAATAGCCGCCTCTGTCGTGAGTCTCGGTCGTGGGATTGCCGTCCGCGTCGAGACGGAAAAGGAAAAATTCACATTCGGGGCCGACGTTAAAGGAGTAGCCCATGTCGGCGGCCTTTTTAACGGCGCGGCGCAAGACATAACGCGGGTCGCCCTCGAAGGGAGTCCCGTCGCTCTTATAAACGTCGCATATAAGTCTCGCTATTTTACCCTCGCCGTTTTTGCCCGTCCACGGGAAAATGACGAATGAATCGTAATCGGGATAGAGATACATGTCCGATTCCTCGATACGGACAAAGCCCTCGATCGAAGAGCCGTCGAACATGCATTTGTTGTCGAGCGCTTTTTCAAGCTGACGGCGCGTAATGGCTACGTTTTTAAGAGAGCCTAAAATATCGGTGAACTGGAGACGTATAAGTCTTACGTCCTCGTCGTCGCAGATCCTTATGATATCGTCTCTCGTATATTTTATCATCTTGCGCCCCTCTTTTCTTTCATCGTTACCTTTTAATTTTATAGCAACTGAGATTTAATGTCAATAAGTTTTAGCTAAAAGAATTTGATTTCAATTCGTCAAGATCGAGCTCGAACGCGGGGAGAAATTCGTTTATGAAGCAGTCCGCCTCGGGCAGCTCCATTTTTCGGATTATATCGAGCGTCGACTTATATGCGCTCGTAAATTCGCTGTTTCCCGCCTTCTTCTCCTCTATGCATTTTATCAGCGCGCTTATCTTGTCCGCCGCCTTGACATATTTCCAAAGCTCCTCGTCTCCCTCCTCCGGGAAGAAAAACGGCTTGTACACGTCCTTCATATCGTCGGGGAGCATCTCAAGTATCGTTTCGCACGCGCTGTTCTCGACTGTTTTATATGCCGAACGGACGCGCTCGCTGTGATATTTTATCGGCGTCGGCAGATCGCCCGTAAGTATTTCCGGAGCGTCGTGATAAAGTCCGAGAAGCGCCGCTCTCTCGGCGTTCACGCATTTTTTGAAGCGCTTGTTTCCGATAACGGCAAGCGCATGCGCCGTCGCCGCGACGTCGAGGCTGTGTTCGCTCAGGTTTTCGTCATGGACGTTTCGCATGAGCGCCCATCTGTTTATATATTTCATCCTTGAAATAAGCGCGAAAAAATTTCTTCCCGTAATTATCACTCCTTAGCCGCTGTTTAAAAAGAATATCACATAAGGCTCATAATGTCAAATGACCCCCTGTTTAAAATAAATTACTTGTTGAATATATCCGTCGATTATGGTATCATTTGAAAAAAAGGAGGAATAACATTGGCTTTTTGTAAAAATTGCGGCGCAGAGCTCTTTGAAAACTTAAGCTTCTGTCCGACCTGCGGCATCGACATTTTACCTGATGACAAGACGGAAATAAAAACCGGACCTTCCCCGACTCCGGCGTCTCCTCCCGATACAGAAGCTCCCCGGCAAGACGAAAGACCGTATAACAATATACCGCTGTATCAACAGACGTTCGGTCAGCAGGACCGCTCCGACTTTATTTCGCCGAGCAGCTTGTCCGCCCTATCGTCCGAATACAAGCCGATATCGGCGTGGGGATATTTCGGCTACAGTATTTTGTTCTCTCTCCCCCTTGCGGGATTTATTTTGCTGCTTGTCTTTTCATTCGGCGGGGCAAAAAATTACAACCTCAGGAATTACGCGAGATCGTTTCTTATACGTTTGCTCTTAGGTATTATCCTTCTTGCGGCGGCGACAGTCGTTTTGATCGCGCTCGGCTTTTCGTTTTCGGAGATCGGCAGTGAAATACTCGAAAATCTTTGATATCATATCAATTATCATCGGACCGGGACGAACAAAAAACTCGTTTCGGTCTTTTTTTAAAGGCGACGCCGCACAAATCACGGCGCACGTCTTAATATATAAGGGAGCCTCTGAATATTCGACGCTTTCGGATTGCAGAGGTTTTTCGTCAAAAAAAACATAAAAGCGGAGTCAATACTTTGGGTGTTGACGTGAATTTTCAGTAAAAAGGGTGATATAAATGTCTCTCATTTTAGCGTCGGCTTCTCCCCGAAGGAGAGAGATCTTAAAAAACGCGGGGTTCGATTTTATCGTCAGCGTATCCGAATGCGAAGAAAAAAACGACGGCTCTCTTTCTCCGGATAAGCTCTGCGTCTCTCTCGCCTCTCAGAAGGCGCTCGACGTATTGAAAAGATACCCCGACGATATCGTCGTCGGCGCCGACACGGTGGTCAGTATAGACAACATGATCCTCGGCAAGCCCAAGGACGAAGAGGACGCGTTTAAAATGCTCCGCATCCTCTCCGGCAAAACGAATTCCGTATATACCGGCGTCTGTATAGCTTCAAAATATAGTGTCAAAACTTTTTTTGAAAAGTCCGACGTCCTGTTTTACGAGCTTTCCGACAGCGAGATAGAGGAATATGTCAAAACAGGCGAGCCGCTTGACAAGGCCGGCTCCTACGGGATCCAGGGCATGGGCTGTCTTCTCATAAAGGAGATACACGGCGACTTCTTCAATGTCGTCGGTCTGCCCGTCGCCCGATTTTACAGAGAGCTGAAATCTTTCTTAAAAGCTTGAAGTGGAAGTTATTATGTGTTATAATCAGTTATTATTTTTCGCGGAGGTACTCTGATGGATTACAGTCTCACAAAAAAACAGGCAAAAGAACTAATTAAAACAAAGCTCTCCCACTTTATCGGCGTTACGCCCGACGAAGCGGGATATGAGCATTACTATAAAGCGGTAGCGCTGATACTGCGCGATATGCTCGCGGCGGGAAGAAAAGAAATGACCGACAACGCAAAGGAAAACGGCGGCAAAAAGGTCTGTTACCTTTGCATGGAATTTCTCATGGGTCGTTCGCTTAAAAACAATCTTTTCAACCTCAACCTGACAGATGTCTTTGCCGACGCTCTCGCCGATTTCGATATTAAACTCGAAAAGCTTTACGACTGCGAGCCCGACGCCGGTCTCGGCAACGGCGGACTCGGAAGACTTGCCGCCTGCTATCTCGACGGACTCGCGACTCAGGGGTATTACGCCACCGGTTATTCCATCCTCTATGAATACGGGATATTCAAGCAGAAGCTCGTCGACGGCTGGCAGACGGAGCTTCCCGACTTCTGGCTTCCCGGCGGAGAGGTCTGGCTCGCGCCGCGCGAGGACAGCACCTTCCAGGTAAAATTCGAGGGCGCCGTAAACGACACGTGGGAGGCTCATTATCACCACGTCGAGCTTGTGAACTGCAAGACTGTGAACGCGGTCCCCTACGATATGTACGTCTCCGGCAAGGACGGAAAGGGCATCAGCGTCCTTCGTCTCTGGAAAGCGACAGCTCCCGGTCTCGACATGGAAAAATTCAGCAGAGGCAACTACATGGGCGCCATGGAGGAACAGGCGATGGCCGAGGTCATCAGCAAGGTGCTTTATCCGTCCGACAACCATCCCGACGGAAAGAGCCTTCGCCTCCGCCAGCAGTATTTCCTCGTTTCCGCCTCCATCCAGGATATCGTACAGATACATCTTCGCCGTTACGGCTCCATCGACACCTTCCCCGACAAGACGGCTATCCATATAAACGACACCCATCCGACAATGGCGATCCCCGAGCTTATGCGCATCCTTCTCGATGAATGCGGCTACGGCTGGGACGACGCGTGGCGTATCGTCACCTCGACCTTCGCCTACACCAACCATACGGTCATGAGCGAGGCTCTCGAATGCTGGTCGGAGGATCTTGTCAAAAGACTTCTTCCGAGGATCTATCAGATCATCAAGGAGATCGACAATCGCTACCGCTACTTTATCTGGACCGCCACGGGAGACGCCGACAAGGTCGAACGCATGGCGATAATCTCAAACGGCGCCGTCCGTATGGCAAACCTCTGCGTCGCCGCGTGTCACAGCGTAAACGGCGTTTCCGCTCTCCACAGCGATATCCTCAAGAAAACGATCTTCAGAGACTTCTATGAAGTCACTCCCGATAAATTCAAAAACGTCACAAACGGCATAGCCTACAGGCGCTGGCTCTGTCAGGCTAATCCCGATCTTTCTCAGCTCATAAACGAGCTTATCGGAAATAAATTCATCTACGACGGCGACGAGCTGTTAAAGCTCAGGAAATATAAAAACGACAGCGGCGTTTTGGAGATGCTCTCAAAAATAAAAGAGGAAAACAAGGAGCGTTTCGCGTCGCTCATCAAAAAACAGACGGGTATCGTCATCGATCCCACGTCCGTCTTTGACGTTCAGGTCAAGAGGCTTCACGAATACAAGCGTCAGCTTCTCAACGCCTTTAACATCACGGCGCGATATCTCGCTATAAAGGACGACCCGAACGGCGATTTCCTGCCACGCACATATATATTCGGAGCAAAGGCGGCTTCGGGATATATCATGGCAAAAAAGATAATCAGCTTCATCTGCGCTCTTTCGGAACAGATAAACAACGACCCCGATATGAAGGACAGACTCAAGGTCGTCTTCGTCGAGGATTACAACGTGACGATGGCTGAAAGGCTCATGCCCTCGGCCGACGTCAGCGAACAGATATCTCTCGCCGGAACGGAGGCGAGCGGCACGGGCAACATGAAGCTCATGATAAACGGCGCCGTTACGCTCGGTACGATGGACGGCGCCAACGTCGAGATATTCGACGCCGTCGGAAAAGACAACATAATCATTTTCGGCATGAATTCCGACGAGGTCACAAACCTTCGCCGCATAGGCTACTGTCCGTCGAATTATTATAATAACAACAACGAGCTTCGCCGCGTAATCGACTTTATCAGCCGCGGCATCTCCGGCAAATCGTTCCCGGAGATCAGCTCCTCGATAATAAATAACGACCCCTATATGATACTCGCGGATTTCGCCGACTACCGCTCGGCACAGCTCAGGTCCGACGACCTTTACCGCGACAGGACGCTTTGGACGCGCATGTCGCTTATGAATATTTCCGGAGCGGGTCATTTCTCAGCGGATCGAGCCGTAAACGAATACGCCGAAAACATCTGGCACGCGTGATATCCGCTATCTTTTTGAAGGGGCGGCTTTTGCCGCACGGTATTGACAATGCAGTACTACAACGACTATTACGGCGGAGCGTTTCAGCCATATCCGTCGTACGATCTCCTCTACAGGCGTGAGGAAGAACGAAAAAAAATAAAAAAGCTCAGCATCACCGCGGGGCTTTGCGTCACGGCGTTCGCTGTTTTGCAATTCGCGTTTTCGTTCGTGCTTGCGCTGACGGGGCTTAACGAACGATTTTTAAACGACCGGTATTTCGCCTTTGAGGTGAATATCGTCTATTATCTGACGATAATATTCCTGCCCTTTCTCGTCGCATTTTTGATGACGCCCGTCGAGGAACGGCCGGACATGAATTCCTTCGGAAAGCCGCGTTCAAACGCGATGATATTACCCGCCGTCATTTGCGGATTTATGTTTTGTATGATCGGCAATTTCGCGACGGATTATCTGATCTCATTCCTTGAACGCTTTCACATCGAGCTTTCGGGCGGCGAATACGAGACGAGCGCCGACGCGTTCGGGCTTGTCTCAAATCTCATTACGATCGCCGTCCTTCCGGCGCTCATCGAAGAGTTTTCTTTAAGGTTCGTCGTGATGCAGCCGCTCCGCAAATACGGAGATAAGTTTGCGATCGTCATGTCCTCGATGGTTTTCGCGCTGATGCACGGCAATATGGTTCAGATACCGTTCGCTTTCATCGCGGGCGTCGCCATCGCGTATTTTGTCATATCGACCGGCAGCGTATGGACAGGTGTTCTGATCCACCTTTTAAACAACGCCTACTCGGTCGTCATCAATTATATGCTTGAAGTAAGACCCACAGCCGCCGAAACATTTTACAGGATACTTTTAGCGTCTCTCTTTACGGTCGGCGTTATCTGCGGCGCTGTCTATCTCCTTTCAAAAAACAGAAACCGCCTCGAAAACGGGTCGGAGCTTCTGACGATCCGTCAGAAAACAGCGGCATATATCTTCACTCTTCCGATGATAATAGCCATTGTCCTTCTCTTTATCGAGACGTCAAATTTTGTGACATATACGGGTTAAAGCATGGATGACAAATTCTTTATGGACGAAGCTCTCCGCCTTGCCTTAATTTCGGGCGACGAGGGAGAGGTTCCCGTCGGCGCCGTTGTCGTAAGAAACGGAGAGATCGTCGGCAGGGGCAGGAACAGACGCGAAAAAAACAAAAACGCTCTCGCTCACGCCGAAACCGAGGCGATAGACGAAGCGTGTAAAAATCTTTCCGGCTGGCGGCTTTGGGAATGTGAAATGTATGTGACGCTGGAGCCTTGTCCGATGTGTACCGGCGCGATAATAAATTCGCGCATACGTCGGCTCGTTTTCGGAGCTTATGATAAAAAGGCAGGCTCCTGCGGATCGGTCGTGAATTTATTTGAGCTGCCGTACAATCATTCGCCCGAGGTCGTCGGCGGATTTATGGAGGACGAATGCTCCGCTCTTTTAAAAAAGTTTTTTGAAGATCTCCGAAAGGGAATAAACAAAGCTCCCGACGGAAGACTGCGTAAAAACGAAGACAACAACTGACGTCAAAAAATATATCGTTTAACGGCGGCTGACGAAAAACGTCAATACCGCCGTTTCCTGTTTGATTTGATATTTACTGCGGATATCCCGCCGAGAACTCCCGCGGCAAACGACGCCAAAACGGCGAAGAGAAATGTCTTTCCGACCGTGCCCGACGTTACCGCCGCAGCAACCAAAGATACTGCGGTTACCGCGACCGACGACAGCGCGCCGAGAGCGGCGCCGTTCTTTTTCGGCTTTATCGCCGAAACGAATCCGCCGATAAACGACGAAAGAGCGACGCTCAAAAAAGGAAACACTTTTATTGCATCGCCTTTCAGATCGAACTTCAATATCACCGCCGAAAACGCGGTCAAAAACAAAAAGAAAAATACCGCTCCGACGACTGCGCCTCTTATTACTCCTTTTATAACGCGGCTGTTTAAATTCTCGCCGCGATCGCGCCGACTGACTTTTACGGACATAAAAAGGGGCTGTCGCATTTAGATGAAGACGCCGTTTTCTTCGCCCGATAGGCGTATAAAGATACGTCAAGGGCGAAAAAACGGCGAGAAAAGAATCAAAATTCAAAACCCATTTTTCTATATTAAAACGAAACAGGGCTGTTTTCCAAATTTCTCCGGATAAACAGTCCCTGTTTTTATTTATTCTTTTCGTTCTTCGCTAAATGCGACAGCCCCATTTGTTTATATTCCGGTCTTCTCTTATTCTTCGTCCTTGTTCTTCTTTGTTTTCTTTCTCTTGGACTCGCTC
>JAILLJ010000170.1 GCA_024693205.1 Clostridiales bacterium
CGCCCTTGGATGCGGCGTTAGTGCCTGCCGTCACCTTGTCGGTGAGGCGGAGAGTGCCGTTGTCGATCGCCTCGGCTATCAGAAGCATCGACATTATCTTTCAGATAAGGTCAATAAATCTGTTCATTGGGGCAGACAAGATAAGCATATTCCGGGTACCAATAACTACAAAGAAGAAAGAAGCTATCTTACCGTTTCAAAAGAAGAGATACCGGACCTTATCGAACAGTACGCGGGCACAGGAAGGATTATTAGAAGGCCGGACGGCTCTTTTAATAATATGGAAATATGCCGTGCAGATCATGTCATAGGTAAGAATGTTAATCCAAATACCGGCGAAGAAACGGATACTGTTCGGTTTTCCATACGGTACTCAAAAGAAGGCGTACATATCTCACCGGCAAAGGAGGATTAAGGTGGGTAGATTGCATGGAAAAGAGAAAGAAATGTACAACGCTCAAAAGCATCAAGCCAAAATCGTTTTGACGAACGGAGATGTTTTTGTTGGGCGCTGTACTGAGTTGTTTTCTGCCCTTGACAAGGAACCCGATCCTGCGAGCCTTATCATGGAAAATCCTTTGAAAAACGGTCAGCCGTTTGCCGGACAGTACGTCGAAATTGAGTTGCCCGATATTCAGGCAATCGAAGTTTTAGATTAACAACTACACCGCCCGCCGAAAGGTAGGCGGTGTTTTTATGCCCGTTTAAATGCAGGAGGAAAAAATATGACGATCCGAGGACACCCGTAATCAATGGTATTATTTGAAAAAAACATACCACAGCACCCAAGATGATCCTGCATGCCTTACACAGACTGTCCGAACAAGGCAGTCTGTTTCTTTATGCCCAAAACACGAGAGGACGGTGTACATGAAAGGAAAAGAACAGATCCCGGTATTCGTTTGCATAAAGCAAGGGAAAGTCGCCTGCATTTGCAAACAGGGCAAGAAACTCTGCGATAATCCCGATTGTACACGCGACCTCGTGGAGCGGGACGCATTCAGAGATGCGGAAAAGCTGTTCTATCGGGACCGATAAACTCTTTTGCAAAAGTTATGATTACATCTTTTTCTCTCAATCGTTTGAAAAATTGTGATTTTATGCTATAATGAATAATAATAAATTGCGATTACATCGAAATTTGTTGAAATTAAAATTTTGAACGGAGCGGGATCATGTTCAAAAGTATCTTATTTACCCAAAGGACCTCGCAAAGGATGCGGATACGCTCTGCGTGCCCGTGTATATGACACAGTTCCTTTGAGATGCTTTTTCGCAGTAGAAAAGTGGCCTGAGATGGTTTTGTATTTGTGAAAGGGGAAAAGAATTATGATACAGATCGGATGCACAAAAAAACTGATCGATTATTTAGGTATATCGCCGTCGCCGGCATCGAAGGAGATCGAGCCGTTGTTCGGGTTTTCTGCAAACCTTATCATACTGAATAGAAGAAAATGCGTCGCAGTCGCCAATAACGCGACCGGATGCGGTTTTCTGCTGTACGGGATCACGGCAAGCGATAAAAAGAAGCTGCAGGAACTGTTGGAGGCGGGATTGCGGAATATGCTCGCGTCGGAAAACATTACAAAAGACGTGATAGACCGCTATATCGGTGATTGCTGTTTCCCGGCGAGCTTGTGTAAAACAGTCGACCGATCCTCCGTTGCAAAATTAAACAAGTTCTGCCAAAGAATAGAGTTCTACGAAAATTGTTTTGAACCCGACGATCGTTTTCAAACGCTTATTTTGCCTGATATAAATTATGATATCAGGTACACAGCCGACAAAAAGGATTCCTATGAAACCTGCGAGGAGCAGGAACGATTTTTGAAAGAAAAATACGGAAAGCTTTACAACACTCGCGCGGGAGTCTTTGAGATCTCGCTTGAGCTTGAAACGCCTTGCCTGAGGCGTGTGATGATACCTATGGACTTTTCGCTTTTCTATCTGCACGATATCATTCAGAATCTGTTTTCATGGGAAAATTGCCACTTGCATGAGTTTATACTGAAGCAGGCGAAAAACGGGCGTCCCCTTAAAATAGCTAAAATTCCTTTCCCGGATGATGAGGATATATTCGGCGCAAGCGGGATCAGGATCATTGATGAGCGAGAGATCACGCTTGAAGAAGTTTTTTCAAAGAATGATAGTATTTATTACGAGTACGATTTCGGCGACGGGTGGACGCACGAGGTGCGCCTTGTTGAAATGATCGACGATGCTGATATCCCTGCTCCGATATGCACAGAGCTGAAAGGCGACGCGCCGCCGGAGGACTGCGGCGGGCCATACGGTTTTTCAGAACTTGTACGAGTTTTGAACGATCCAAAGGATCCGGAGTATGATGATGCGGTAAATTGGAACGGCGGCACGAAAATTTATCAAAAGAGCATCAAATGGATAAACAGAAACCTCCGCCGCAGATACCTTGCCGGAGCATTTAATCTGTACTATGAAATGGTATATGATGAGGAATAGGTTTTCGGGGATACAAGCACAGGATTCGTATAAATAGGGTTTGGTCCGAGTGGAGATAACGGATTTTACTAAAACAAAATAAAATCAAATGTTTACGGCGCCCTTAGCGCATTTCCCGCGAGGATCAGAAGTAAAAAAATAAAGGGGCTGTCGCATTTAGCGAAGAACGAAAAGAATAAATAAAAACAGGGACTGTTTATCCGGAGAAATTTGGAAAACAGCCCTGTTTCGTTTTAATATAGAAAAATGAGTTGTGAATTATGATTCCTTTCTCGCCGTTTTTTCGCCCTCGACGTATCTTTATACGCCTATCGGGCGAAGAAAACGGCGTCTTCATCTAAATGCGACAGCCCCTTTTTTATTTGCCGTTATCGGCAATAAAACTACAATTATATAGTATATAATATTGATTTTTTGCCGATAATATGATAAAATAAATGCGTAGGTGAGAGGAGGCTTCTTATATGAACTATATCTCTGTTGCCGAAGCTGCAAAGCGTTGGGGGATCTCGGAACGCAGTGCAAGAAACTATTGCGCGCTTGGCAGAATTGACGGAGCTTTTTTGACCGGAAAGACATGGAATATTCCGGAAACGGCAAAAAAACCCGACCGGATCAATAAAAACGACCAAAATCCCACGGATCTCCTTTCCCGGCTTAAAGCCGAAAAGAAGGCCAAACTTCACGGCGGGATATATCACCGCATTCAAATCGACTTGACCTATAACTCAAATCATATTGAAGGCAGTAAACTGACGCATGAGCAGACCCGCTGTATTTTTGAGACGAATACGATCGGGCTCGCCGAAACCGTCAGGGTCGACGATGTGGTGGAAACCGCAAATCATTTCAAATGCATTGATATGGTCATCGACAATGCCGCATATGCGCCAAGCGAAAAGTTCATCAAGCTGATTCACGCTGCTTTGAAAAACGGGACGACTGATTCACGCCAGGACTTTTTTGCCGTCGGTGATTATAAAAGATTGCCGAATGAAGTAGGAGGGAAAGATACGACCGCCCCGGAAGACGTCGCCGACCAAATGAAAAGACTATTGTCCAAGTATAATGAAACAGGGGAAAAAACTTTCGATGATCTTCTGGACTTTCATTACCGTTTTGAAGCGATTCACCCGTTTCAGGACGGAAACGGACGTGTCGGACGGCTGATACTTTTCAAAGAGTGTTTGCGAAACGGAATCGTTCCGTTTATCATCACGGACGACTTAAAAATGTTCTATTATCGCGGTTTGCAGAACTGGCGGACGGAGCCCGGTTTCCTTCGCGACACATGCCTTACCGCGCAGGATCGCTTTAAGAAAGTACTGGACTATTTCAAAGTACCGTATTGTGACGGATAATCAAGCAGACTGTCAGAAAAAACGAGCAGGCTTCTATTACATTTGCGAAAGAAGAAAGGTATTCAGCGGGCGGTCAATGCGACCGAGCCAAAGCAGCAACCCCATAAACCGGAAATACAGGGTGGCTTTGAGAGAAAGATGCTGTACTTTGGAAATATACCGACCGGCAGTGCCGAAAGCAATTGAAGCAAATGTTTGTTTTAGTTTTTGATAGTTTGCCGGTTCCATGCTTTCGATCGCAACAATGAGATTTTCTTTGCTGCCTGCTTTTTGACATACAACGCAAAAATAATCCCACAATATTCTCGAATAGAAGTATGAGGGAGGGGCGAATGAAGGCTGCTCACGGCTGACGAACGATTTGATCTCGCTTATCATGGTTGTCCACTGATTTAGCAGCTTTGTGTTGACGGAATAGTGGCTTAAAGTGTTGTCGCGGACATAATAATGATAAAGGGAATCATCCAGAAACACGGCTTTTTTTACAAAACAAAAGTAACAATATAAAAACAACTGATCCTCAGACCATATTTTTTCCATATCTTCAAATCTCAGATGATGATTTTCAATGATATCGCGGTAAAACAGCTTGTTCCAAAGAAACGGTGATATTCCGATGCCGAACACATTATAAAAATTCTCCATGGTTTTTCCTTCAAAAGAAACGGTTCCTTTAAGCAGGCTCAGATGATGTTGCCTTATCCCATCAGCACTGTGCCGGTATATGTTGCAGATCGCGACTTGTGAGGAGGACTGCTCCATGGCAGCGACCATTTTCTCTATCATTTCAGGCTCAATGTGATCGTCACTGTCGATAAAACTTATATAAGTACCTGAACACACATCAAGACCGGCATTTCTTGCACTGCTGACTCCGCCGTTTTCTTTGTGAATGACGCGGATGCGCTTATCCCTTGCCGCCGCGGCATTGCAGATAGCGGGGCAGTTATCCGGCGAACCGTCGTCTACAAGAATTATCTCAATATCACGCAAGGTCTGATTTATAAGACTTTGAATGCAGCGCTCCAGCCACGCTTCCACCCTATAAACCGGTACAATAATGCTGACCAATGGAGCTGACATATGACTACTCTCCTTTTCTCTCAATATGTTTTACGGCGTTGCCGCAAAGTGATGCGGCGTGTTCCGCAAACGCGCGCAGCGCACTTCACTTGCCGAAGGCGAACATCACTTCCGAAGGTAACATCATGTTCCGCCGTAAAAGAGCTTTCTCTGCCATTTCTATTTCGGAGTCATACCACTTCTCCTGAAAATTTACGGCTTCGGCGGCCTCTTCCCTTGTGAACGTCATCCCGTCCGGCGCGGCGATCAGTTTATCCTCAACATCGTTTTTGCGATGGACGATCCCGATAACGCGGCAGTCGGCTTCCTTTACGGGAGTATCGACGCCGAGAAGATAGACGTCCAGCTCCTCGCCGTCACCGCCGATTATTCCGGGGATGTAGCCGTAATTGATCGGATAGACAAGCGTATAGTTCCCTTTTTTGTGGACATAGCCTATGGGACGGTCGATCTCAATATGGATCATTTTTCCGAGAAATGACCAAACCGTCGCCTTACGGATGCAGTAAGTGATAAACGGCTCTTTGCCCGCGAGATAATGTTCCCGACCGCTGTCTTCCGGTCTTTCCGCAGCAAGGCGGCATTTCAGAGCTTCGTATTCTTTTGCGACGTCGGGAAAGGCGCGGAGATAATCACGGAAGTTTATATAGTTTTGCCATTCCGTGCCGCCAGCCTCAACGACGTGAATAAAATGCGTTTGAAGATCGCCGGTTCCGTCGTAATAGCTGCCGCAGGCGAACAGAAGCTGCGTATCGAACGAATCGGGGCGAAAATAAAAACCGGCGTCCCGTAATGAGGGAATAAGGGCGCGGACTGACGAAAGGTCGCGGACCGCGACCGCGATATCAATGATCGGCTTCGCCATGATCGACGGTACCGACGTACTGCCGACGTGCTTAATATCTTCGGCGGTATCACCGAAGATATCGCGAAGAACGCCGATCGTTTTTTTCGCTTCGGCTTCCCATGCTTTTTCATGCGGATAAAGTGCGACTGTTCCTTTTTTTAATCCTATCATTTTTCTCCGGCTTTCTTTATTCGGTGATGTTTGCGCCGCTTTCGCAAGTGATGTTACGACTTCGCCGTTGAGATGCAGCTCCCTTTGACCGCAGTGAAGTGATGTGTTCCGCAAACGCGCGTAGCGCACTTCACGAGGCGAAGCCTCACTTTACGTCCGAAGGGAACATCACGTTCCGCCGAAGCGGAACACATCGTTCCAAAAGAAAAGCCTTTTGTCATCAGACAAAAGGCTTTTTGGTTGCGGAGGAGGGATTTGAACCCACGACCTACGGGTTATGAGCCCGTCGAGCTACCGAACTGCTCCACTCCGCGATGTATACACTTATTATATCACGATTTTTTGAAAAATCAAGGCTTTTATAAAAATATATTGGAAATATATAAAAAATTTTTGCCGCGGATCATTTTACGCAGAAAATCTTATTTTCCGAGCCCCGATATTTTTGATATCATGAGCCAAAGTATGTCCATGCTCAAGATAATGTCGATCGGGTTATCCGAAAAAACGACGTCGACCGTGACGTCGGAGGTCACGTTTTCAAGCTGATACGTTCCGATGAATTTATTTGTTGCGTTCTTGTAGTTTTTAAACGCTTTTGCCGCGGATGAATAATCTTTCTTTGATAAGAATGAGCCGACGGCGCTCAAAGTGCCGGAAAGGCTCGTGATGTTTTTTCCGTCCACGGTGATCTTTTTGACTACAAAGCTCTTTGACTTCGGCTTAAATTTCAGAACGGGCGAAGTGCCGTTTAATACGCTTATCATATTGTCGCCGTTTATAACGTCGAAGCCCTTTGGATCGGACGCCGTGACAGAGCCTTTTCCGTGCGTGTCGCACGTTATAACATGTCTGTCGCTCATTTCACGATAGACGGCAAAGCATGAGACGGAGCTTTTGCCTATGGTGAACGACAGCGTGCTTTCTTCTCCTAAGATCACACCGTTGTTGTCGAGCCAGCCCCAGAACGAATAAAACGCGTCGTAATTACTGTTGAAATCAGCCTTTAAAACGACTGTGTCGCCGGTCTTCAGGTCGTAAATATGGTTATCGGTCCTGCCCTCGGAGGAGCCGTTTATATACGCCGTCACCTTCATCACGTCGTTTGATATTATGTCGGAGCCGAGCTTATGAGCGCCGATCGTGAGCGCGTAAAGTCCCGAAGCCGACGCCTTTTCCGTTTCGGCGGATGAATAAAACGAGAAACAGGACAGAAAGACCAAAAGACATATAAAAGCTGATATAACACGTTTTTTCATCGGGAGCAGATCCTTTCATGATCGTAAATCTGAAATCAAGTATAATATCGCCGCGTCGTTTTGTCAAACGATAACGGATAAATTTATTTATTCGCTTGCAATTATTCCTTATGTTTGATATCATATGTATGTTCATTTAACAAAAGGGGAGTGCTTTCAGTGGAAAACGGTACGGAAACAAAAAAGGATTACGGGAAACTGATAAAGGTATTACAGATCGCGGCGGGAGTATTTATGCTCGCGATGGTGGTCGTATGCATCGTTCTTATCAAAAAATTCAACATTTCGCTCAAAAATATCGACGGTCTTCGCGATATGATCTCGGGAAGCCCCGTCGCCGTCGGAGCGGGTATAATCCTGTTCTCCGTAATAAAATCATTTGCCCTTGTTTTTCCGCCCGCCGTTATATTCGCTCTTTGCGGTATTTTTTACGGCAACGCATTTACCGCGATCTTCGTCAACCTTATCTCGACTTTTTTAAGTCTCTCTCTGCCGTATTTCCTCGGTCGCTTTACGGGCAAGAACATGGTAGCGACGCTGAGCAAAAAGTTCAAGGCGGTAAAAAAGATCGATAAATTCGCAGGCGCGAATGAATTTGCAATAGTCTTATGCATCAAGGCTTCGGGAATAATGCCGAGCGACCTCAGCAGTCTTCTTTTCGGCGCGATGAACATTTCATATAAAAAATACATGATAGCGGCGAATTTGGGACTTCTTCCGCTCAACATAATGTGGACGTGCCTCGGCGCATACGGCGATCCGTCCGATCCCAAGAGCTATCTGCTCCTTCTCCCGATCCTTGTTTTTGCCGTCGGCGCCGCGTTCGTCGTCAAAAAGATCGAAAAGAAAAACGCGGAAAAGGATCCCGCGCCAAAAGAGACGTCCGACGAGACAGAGCCTGCGGAAGCGGAATAATAAAAACATCAAAACAGCCTGTTTTCCGACCGAAGCTTTCTTTTGAAGGCTTCGGTTTTTTGTATTATTTACAGCGTTTTTTGCTTTTTCCGTCTT
Source organism: Clostridiales bacterium (assembly GCA_024693205.1). Lineage (GTDB taxonomy): Bacteria > Bacillota > Clostridia > Oscillospirales > Acutalibacteraceae > UBA1425. Next base: position 8,211 of record JAILLJ010000170.1, read on the forward strand.
TCGGGAGGAGTTTAAGCAAAAATAATTGACAATCATATATAAATATTATATAATTATTCAGTCTACATGTCTCGGTTTCCGATATTTTTTAAATTTGAAAGGAGCAAATCCCATATGGATGACCCCGGCAGTACCGGCGGCAGTATTCCGGAGATAAATTTTCCGCTTCCGGCAACGCTTATTTTACTTTTTATCCTTATCCTCATAAACGCGTTTTTCGCCATGAGCGAGATCGCGGTGATCGCTCTCAACGACGCCAAGATCGACCGTCTTGCCGAGGAGGGCGATAAAAAAGCGAAGCTTATTAAAAAGCTTACCTCTAATTCGAGCAGTTTTCTTTCGACCATCCAGATAGGCGTTACCCTTGCGGGGTTCTTGACGTCCGCCGTAGCATCCGACAAATTCGTCAGCATGCTTTCGGGCGCTCTCAATAAAATCAGCGCGTTCAGCGGCGTTCCTACCGTTGTTCTCGGAACGATCTCGCTTATTATCGTCACGCTTATCACATCCTATTTTTCGCTTGTTTTGGGTGAACTTGTTCCGAAAAACATAGCGATGCATTTTCCGGAAAAGATATCATATAAGGTCGTCGGAGTTCTTCTTTTCTTTTCGACGATCACAAAGCCGTTCGTCAAGATACTTTCGGTCTCGACAAACGCTGTCGTGCGCCTGTTCGGGATCGACCCTAACGCCGATAACGAGTCGATGACAGAGGAAGAGATACGAATGATGGTCGACGTCGGCGAGGAAAAGGGCGTTATCGAAGATACCCAAAAAGAGATGATAAACAACATCTTCGACTTTGACGACATCGACGCGGGCGACATCATGACGCACCGTACCGATATGGTGGCGATAGACGTCGACGATCCGCTCGAGGACGTGATAAAGCTTTCGATAGAAGAAGGCAGGAGCCGTATCCCCGTTTTTGAGGAAGACCCCGATACGATAGTCGGAATATTATATATAAAGGATCTTCTTCCTTATATCGGCAAAAAGATGCCCGAAAAGATAACGCTTCGCGAAGTGATGCGCGAGCCGTATTTTGTGCCGGAGACAAAGCGCTGCGGCGAGCTTTTTGAGGAGATGACAAAAAATAAGACCCAGATCGCCATCGTCGTCGACGAATACGGCGGAACTGCCGGACTTGTAACGATTGAGGATCTTCTCGAGTCGATAGTCGGAAATATCCAGGACGAATACGACGACGAGGAAGACGAAATTTCCAAGATAAACGAAACGACGTTTACCGTTGACGGCACGACCGTCATCGACGAGGTGAACGAGCTTGTCGGGATCGATATGCCCGAGGGCGATTACGAGACGCTCGGAGGATTTCTGATAAGTCAGCTCGGATTTTTGCCCAAGGACGGAGAGATGAACGTCGTCGAGTACGAAAATCTCCGCTTTACCGTTCTTAACGT
>JAILLJ010000008.1 GCA_024693205.1 Clostridiales bacterium
ACGATGAGCAGAAAAAAGTATGACGGTGATGATCTTTACCAAATTGATCAGAGCATTCGATCCTTTTGCGACAATCACCCGCAAGAATTAGACGATGATGAGCATGACGAACTTCGATCTATGCTGAGGGAAAGAGCCAGAGCAATTTCGGATATTCTCGGCGTAAAAGTACATTCCATCTGCGAAGATGACGATGATTAACTATGCGGTAATCAGAGCAACATTGACACACTTTGTGTTGCATGAAAAGGAAGTTGCAACGAACGATACCGTGGGTACGGGTTTTGCGCTTTTCCGGACGGATGTGAGAATGGTTTGCCCGTATACAGAGCGGACGACATTTCCGCCGACAGGGATGAGGTTATAAAGCTCGTGAAGCTTCTTTCCGAAAACGACGTTCATCCCGTTCATCTGCCCGAAACAGTCGACGACATTTTGGCATGACATACCGCCGGCGGTTGTCAACATCGCACGATCAGCGCTTCCGACATGCGGAAAACGTCACATAAAGAAATCCGATATCATGTTTTCTTGAAATATCCTTTCCGATGTGATAAAATCATATTGTTTTAAAGATGAAATTTGATCGGAGGATGATATTTTGGCGTCAACCGAAACGGAAAGAAGTTATACTCCGGTACATGCGCTTCCAAAAGCCAAACGCTACGTCGGGTTCAAGGAGAGCCTCGCATACGGGCTCGCCTCCGGCGGCAAGAGCTTTATCGCCGCTCCTACCCAGAGCGGTTATCTTTCCATTTTCTTCATCAAGGTTTTCGGACTTCCTGCCGGAGCGGTATCGTTCATGATGCTGCTATCGGGGATGTGGGACGCGTTCAACGACCCCCTCATAGGCTCGGTCATCGACAAAACACGTACCCGCTACGGCAAGCTTCGTCCGTGGCTTTTACTGACGCCGCTTCCGTTTGCCGTCCTTACCGTGCTCCTTTTCGGCGGGCCGAGATTTTTCGGAGGCGCGCCACAGACCGTCAAGATAATCTATATGTATTTATCTTATCTGATGTGGGAGATGTGCTATACCTGCGCGGACGTTCCGTTTAACGGCATGACGACGGCAATAAGTCCCCTGCCGGAGGACAGAACGCGCGTCATCTCATATTCCACATTCATCGCCGGCATTCTCGCCCAGGCGGGACAGCTCATGCTGCTGACTTTTATGGACGCGTCCGAAAAGGGCTTGTGGCATATAAACCTTCGGACAGTGTTTCTGCTTATCGGCGTCATCTCCGCTCTTTTCGGCGGGGGACTGTTTTCGCTGAGCGGCATTTTCACCAGGGAACGCGTCGCGCAGAGCATTCGCGAGCCGAGCATCCTCGAGAGCTTTCGCGTGCTGACGCACAACAAGCCGCTGATGCTGATAATCCTCAGCAACATGCTGATGTCGGCGGGCGGTCTGTACAGCGTTTTTACGACCTACTATTTCGCCGAGGTCGCGCAGCTCAATTCTCTGAAAATGCTTATCGATCTTCCCGGCGGCGCGGTCGGCATGGCGACATACGCGTTCATCCCCGCCATCAAACGCCGCTTCGACAACCGCAAGATTATGCTTATCCACTTCGTCGCAAAGGCTGTCGCGGGAGTGCTCTGCTTCCTTACAGGAATGCGTCACTACACCTCCAAGGTGTTTGCCGTGCCGATACTTATGTTCCTCAATATCGTCATAAGCATAGCCAACACTGTGCGGAATATCATTTCCGTCGAGATGATCGGCGATACGATAGACTACATGGAGCTTCGGACAGGCGAACGAAACGAGGGCGTATCGTTTGCCGCATCCTCGTTCTTCGGTAAGCTGACAAGCTCCGTCAGTACCGCTATCGCTACGGCCGTGCTTCCGATCATCGGCCTTACCTACCGCACTGAGGGCGGCAGACAGATAGCCGTCAAGGGCGAAAAAACGGATTTTTATATCTGGATGTTCTATGTGCTTGTGCCCCAGCTTGTCAACTGCCTCGGCATGATCCCGTATTTTTGGTACGATCTCAGCGGCGATCGCCTCGCCTCCGTCAGAGCGCAGCTTGCCGAACGGCGTGAACAGCTTTTGACCGGTGACGCCCGGTCGGAAAACGACGATATGCCCCGGGATTGAGGCGATCCTCAAAAAAGCAAAATCATGTTAATAAATATCAAAGCTTCCCTTCTGCGCCGCAAAAACCGGCACGGAAGGGAATCTGTTTTACTGCTGATATTAAATCGAATAAGGTCTGGAAGAGCTTTATTTCTCCCGACGCGATAAAAATTCATCGACTTCGTCGGCGGAGGGTATTGTTTCCGCCGCTCCCGGTCTTGTCACCTCGATAGCGGAAGCCGCGCTCGCCTTTTTGAGCGCCGTTTCAGGGGACGCGCCGCAAAGAAGCTCATAGAGGCAGTAACCCGTAAATGTATCGCCTGCGCCCGTCGTGTCGACGGCATTTACGCTGAACGCGGGAACGCTGACGGAAATATCGCCGCTGCTGTATATGCTCCCCTTATCTCCGAGAGTGAGGATGACCTTACCGCCGCAAAGCTTCAAAAGAGAGTCGATGACGTCGGAGGGATCGTTTTTGCCCGTGATGTTTTTGCCCTCGGACTCGTTGAGGATCAGATAGTCTACCATGTCATAAGGCAGTTCCTTTAATTTCTCAGTATAGGGGGACGGATTGAGCGCCGTCGGTATCCCCGCTTTTTTTGACGCCTCAAGCATATATTCCACGCACGACGTCTCGTATTGCATCATCACAAGCTCGGCGTCGCGGTGCGCGTCAAGGAGCCTGTCGCAATATTCGGGTGTTATCCCGAGGTTTGCGCCGCCGAAAAGTATCATCTGATTTTGTCCGTCGGGCGCAACTTCGATTATCGTATGTCCCGTATATCCTTCGCCGTGCTCGACAAATGAGGCGTTGACGTCGTTTGCCTTAAGCCAGTCGGTCAGATAATCGCCGTCCTCTCCTACTCTTCCCGCCGCGATCACCTCGGCTCCCGCCTTTCGGAACGCAAGCGCCTGATTGACGCCCTTTCCGCCGACGTGGACCTCATATTTTTGACAGTAGAGCGTCTCGCCTCTCTCCGGCAGATACGGCAGAGAGTAGACCTTGTCTATATTGAAAGAACCGAAAACTATTATTTTCATTTTACCGCCTCGTCTAAAAGCTTTCTCATTTTTTTAATATTTTCCTTAAGATCGCCGGGGCCGAGGACGCTCGACGTACCGACGACGAACATATCCGCTCCGTGCTTTCGCATCAGGGGCGCTTTCTCGTAATTTACATTTCCGTCTACCTCGACGGAGACGTTTTCCTTGCCTATTGAGTCAAGGTAGTCCCTGACGCGTCTTATCTTTTCGAGCGAGCCGGGTACCATCGGCCTACCCGAAAAGCCCGGATAGACTGTCATAAGCAGTACTCCCTCGATATGATCTGTATAGCAGTCGAGGACGTCAACAGGCGTATCGGGATTAAGGGCGATAAAGGCGTCGGCGCCGCGCGCGTGGATCCTTTCGATAGCGTCGAGCGTATGGGGCACGATATCGCTTTCGTGGTGGACCGAAACGACGTCGCCCTCGCCGAAAGGAAATCTCTCGAGCTTCTCGAACGGCCTTGTCACCATAAGATGGACGTCCACCGGTATCGACGATTTTTCCTTTATCCTTCGGCAAAAATCCGTCCCGAGACAGAAGTTAGGCACAAACGTGCCGTCCATGACGTCGATATGAAGATATTCGATCCCGCTGAGCTCAAAGTCGTCGATCGTCTCTTTCATTTTAAAGAGATCGGCGCACATGAGCGAGGGGGAAAGCGCGGACTTAAGCATATTATCTCTCCTGACGATGAAAAGCTTTAATTTATAACGTATCGCCGACGCGGCCTGTATGTTCCTGTCTCTTTCTGTCGCCGCCCGGCACGTCGTTTATTTTACCATACATTCGTAAAAGAAGCAATATAATATAATAATTATCGTAATGATCGTCCCTTAAGAAAACCTGATCGGCGCCGCGCGATCGGGTGCGCGGCATGCGAAGCCTTGACAGTTAGGTAGGAATTATTGTAAAATATTTATCGGATGTATAAGGAATACCGCGTTCGGCGCGGCGGAATATTAAAGCCTTCCGAAAGATAAAACATATAAGGAGAAATAATATGAAATACGAATTCTGGTTCGTTGTCGGCAGTCAGTTCCTTTACGGCCCCGAGGTGCTCGAGACAGTAGACGCGCGCGCCCGCGAAATGGCTGAGGAGCTTTCAAAGGTACTGCCCTACCCCGTTATCTATAAAGTGACTGCCAAGACCGACAAAGAGATCGTCGATACGATAAAGGACGCAGATCACCGGGACGAGTGCGCCGGAGTCATCACATGGTGTCACACGTTCAGCCCGTCCAAGATGTGGATAAACGGCCTTGCGATGCTCCGTAAGCCTTGGTGCCATCTTGCGACGCAGTACAATCGCGCCATCCCGAACGATGAGATCGACATGGATTTCATGAATCTCAATCAGGCGGCTCACGGCGACCGTGAACACGGCTTTATCGGCGCAAGGCTCCGTAAGCCGAGAAAGGTCATTGCCGGCTACTGGCGCGATGAAAAAGTCCATAAACGCCTCGGCGACTGGATGAAGGCGGCTGTCGGCGTCGCGTTTTCAAGATCTCTCAAGGTCATGCGCTTCGGAGACAATATGCGTGAGGTCGCCGTAACTGAGGGCGACAAGGTCGAGGTACAGGCTAAACTCGGCTGGCAGGTAAACACCTGGGCGGTAGGCGATCTCGTCAGGGAGATGGACTCAGTCACGGACAGCGAGATCGACGAGCTCGTCAAAGAATACGAGCGTCTCTACGTCGTCGCAACAGACGACACAGACGCAATACGCTATCAGGCAAGGGAAGAGATCGCAATAAAGAAAATGATGGACAGAGAGGGCTGCAAGGCCTTTTCAAACACCTTCCAGGATCTCTACGGAATGGAACAGCTTCCCGGCCTCGCCTCTCAGCATCTCATGGCACAGGGCTACGGCTACGGCGGCGAGGGCGACTGGAAGGTCAGCGCGATGACGGCTATCTTAAAGGCCATGGGCGAGGGCGGGAACGGCGCGTCCGCGTTCATGGAGGATTATACATATAATCTTGTCGAAGGCGAAGAATATTCTCTCGGAGCGCATATGCTTGAGGTATGTCCCTCCCTCGCGGCGGAGAAGCCGCGCATAGAGACTCATCACCTCGGCATCGGTATGAACGAAAAGGATCCGGCGCGCCTCGTCTTTGAGGGCAAGGCCGGAAAGGCTATAGTAGTCAGCCTTATCGACATGGGCGGCAGGCTTCGCCTCGTCGTACAGGATATCGAATGCGTTAAACCGATACTGCCGATGCCGAATCTCCCCGTCGCGAGAGTCATGTGGAGAGCTTTACCCGACCTCACGACAGGTCTTGAATGCTGGATAACTGCGGGAGGCGCGCACCATACCGTCTTAAGCTATGACGTCTCCGCCGAACAGATGCGCGACTTTGCGCGGATGAACGATATCGAGTTCGTCCATATCGACGAAAACACAACGCCCGAGAAGCTCGAACGCGAGCTGTTCTTAAACGATCTCGCATGGAAATTGAAGTGAGGTGGCTCTCATGACGGAAGAACTTAAAAACCTCGTCTTTAAAGCAAATATGATGCTCCCGAAATACGGGCTCGTTACGTTTACATGGGGAAACGTCTCCGGCGTCGACAGAGAAAAGGGACTTGTCGTCATTAAGCCCTCCGGCGTGGAATACGACGATATGCGTCCCGAGGATATGACTGTCGTCGACATGGACGGAAACATCGTCGAAGGGAGATACAGACCCTCCTCCGACACCCCGACGCATCTTCAGCTTTATAAGGCGTTCCCCGATATCGGCGGCATCGTCCACACTCATTCCCGCTTCGCGGTAAGCTTCGCTCAGGCGGGCATCGGCATTCCCGCTTACGGCACCACGCACGGAGATCATTTTTACGGCGAAGTGCCCTGTACGCGAAAAATGACTCCGGAGGAAATAAACGGCGAATACGAAAAGGAGACCGGCTCCGTCATGATCGAGACGTTCATTAAAAACAATATCGACCCCATGAGCGTCCCCGCTGCGCTCGTTCATTCCCACGGCCCGTTTGCATGGGGCAAGGACGCCGTCGACGCCGTTCATAACGCCGTCGTACTCGAGGAGGTCGCATCCATGGCTTTTTATACGCGGATGCTGTCGCCCGACGCTTCTCCGATCCGGCAGGAGCTTCTTGACAAGCATTATCTCCGTAAACACGGCAAGAACGCCTATTACGGTCAAAACTGAAAACAGAACGACAGAAGATATTAAGATATATTCGACCGAAAACGACACCTTCAGACCATTATAAAGGAGGCAAAAATGAAAAAGAATACCGTACCCGACGAGCTGCTGAACAAATACAGCGAGCTTATAAACATCAACGACCGCATCCCCGTTGAGAAATACGAAAGATATGATATCAAAAAGGGGCTTCGCGACAAAAGCGGAAAGGGCGTTCTCGCGGGAGTTACGAATATTTCGCGCGTCACGGGAGTCGAGGAACAGGGAGATAAGATAGTTCCCGTAAAAGGACAGCTCTATTACAGAGGCTACGACGTACATGATCTTGTCGACGGCGCTCTGAAAAAACTCGATTCCGAAAAGAGGACGGATATATACGAGGAAGCCGCTTTTCTGCTCCTTATGGGAAAGCTCCCGACAGCCGAACAGCTTTCGATGTTTCGGAAAACGCTCGCTCAATGTATGACCTTGCCGAGGAATTTCACGAGAGACGTTATAATGAAGGCTCCCTCAAAGGATCTCATGAACAGTCTCACAAGAAGCGTCCTGACGCTACAGAGCTATGACAGGACTATAGGAGATCAGCGGCTGTCGGTACAGCTGATGCAGTGTATAAAGCTTATTTCACAGATCCCGATGCTCGCCGTATACGGCTACCACGCATATAACTATTCGATAAACGGCGGCGACATGTATATAAGACGTCCTAAAGCGGAATACACCGCGGGCGAAAACATTTTGATGATGCTTCGCCAGGACGGAAAATTTCAGCCGTTTGAGGCGGCTGTCCTCGACATAGCGCTGATGCTCCATATGGAACACGGCGGCGGCAACAACTCGACGTTTACGACGAGAGTTGTGACCTCGACGGGAAGCGACACATATTCGACTATCGCCGCTTCGCTCTGTTCGCTCAAGGGTCCCAAGCACGGCGGAGCGAACATCAAGGTCGTCGAGATGATGAAAAATATCCGCGAAAACGTCTCCGATATAAAGGACGAAGACGCGATCGAAGCGTATATAGATAAGATGCTCGACGGAGAGGTGTTTGACCGCAAGAGGCTCGTCTACGGCATAGGTCACGCCGTCTATTCGCTCAGCGATCCGCGCGCGGAAATATTCAAGCTCTATGCCGAGGAGTTGGCAAAGTCAAAGGGACGGAAGGACGACTTCGATTTTTACAGGAGCGTCGAAAACGCGGCGGTAAAGCTCATCCCGCAAAAAAGACATATCTATAAGGGCGTCTGCTGTAACGTCGACCTCTATTCGGGGCTTGTCTATGATCTGCTCGGCATACCCGTTGAGCTTTTCACTCCCCTGTTCGCCACGGCGAGGATCGTCGGCTGGAGCGCGCACAGGATGGAGGAGATCGTAAACTCCGACAAGATAATCCGCCCAGCGTATCAGAGCGTCGTTGACAAGGCGGAATATCTCCCGATAGATCAAAGAAATTGATCTGTTAAATCCTTTAAAAATCTTGTAATTCATTCCGGAAGCATTATAATATTGGAGGTAGAGCTATGGATCAGCTTAAAATGTACCGACTGCCGGGAACGCCGCTCAGGCGCGATCCCCTGCCGGAGGGTTATTCTTTTTCAAATTATTCCTGTGACGGCGACAAGCTTGCCTGGGCAAAATGCTGCCGTAACGGGCTTATCTCCGACGACGCGGACGCCGCGGAGGCGTTTTACGAATCAATAGGAAGCTGTGACGATATCATCCCCGAAAAAGATGTTTTCTTCCTCGATCACCTCGGAGAGCATATCGGCACGGTCACGGCGTTCGTGCGCAGCGACAGCGGCGCCGGAAACGTCCACATGGTCGGGATGTGTACCGACTACCGCGGCAAGGGGCTTTCAAAATATTTGAGCCAAAAGGCGGTCGAATCGCTGAATGAGAGAAACGTGCCTTATATCCGCCTGACGACCGACGAGTGGCGCAAGGCCGCTGTCAAGAGCTATCTTTCCGCAGGCTTTCTGCCCGTCGAATATTCCTTCGGGATGCAGGACAGATGGGAAAACGTACTCGAGGAATACGGCATCGAAAGCGTAGAGATGCTTTATGAGGACGCGACGCCCTTCAGGACCATATACCGCAAGAGCAAGTCGAAAAAAATACGTATCGGCGTTGTCGGCGCGGGGCGCGGACAGTCGATGATGGATTTCTGTAATAAATACGGCATGGCGGAGCTCGTCGCCATCTGCGACAATTATCCGCCCGCTCTCGATCGCGCAAGGCGCAGAAACAGCGACACCGTAAAATATTTCGACGACTTTGAGGAATTTCTTCGCTGTGATATGGACGCGGTGATATTAGCGAACTACGCCAACGAACACGCGCCGTTTGCGGTCCGCTGTCTTAAAGCCGGCATGAACGTACTCAGCGAGGTACTGCCCGTTCAGTCGATGAGCGAGGCGGTGGAGCTTGTCGAAACGATAGAACAGACCGGAAAGATCTACTGCTACGCCGAAAACTGCTGCTACATGCCCTCGGCGCGTAAGATGCGCGAATTTTATAAAAAGGGACTTCTCGGAAAATTCGAGTACGGCGAGGGAGAATACATGCATAACTGCGAGTCCGGCTGGGATTCTCTCACAAGAGGCGACCCAAATCACTGGCGCAACACGATGTCCGCGTTTTATTACTGTACCCATTCGATGGGGCCGATGATACATGTAAGCGGTCTTCGTCCCGTCCGCGTGTCGGGCTTTGAGGCGCCGTTCAACGACAGGATGTATCGGATGGGCGCAAAAGCCGGCCCGTTCGGCGTTGAGATAGTGACGCTCGAAAACGGCGCGCTCATCAAAAACCTCCAGGGCGTCGGCCCGTCCAAGGACTCCACATGGTTCTGCGTTTACGGCTCCAAGGGGCGCATGGAAAGCGCGCGCGTCGACGACAAGGCGCATAACGGAGTCAGAACGGTCTATCAAAACTGCGACTTAAACGAGGGCGATAACGATTCCGAAGCCGTCGAGGTCGACATAAACGACGACGTAAACGAAAAATTCGGACAGTCGGGTCACGGCGGAGCGGACGACTATATGATGTATCACTTTATCCAGAAGCTTCGCGGAAACCGCAACGCCGACGTGATCGATATTTACGAGGCGCTCGACATGTACCTTCCGGGACATTTCGCATACCGCTCGGCGCTCGCGGGCGGGATACCGATGGATATCCCCGATCTCCGTAACGCGGACGAACGCGACAAATGGAGAAGCGACGCTTCGTGCACCGATCCCGCCGCGGGTGAAAACGCTTTACCGAGCTACTCAAAGGGCAACCCCGATATCCCCGATGAGGTCTACGATAAGCTTAAAGAAAAATTTATCGCGAGCCGTATATGGGAATCGTAAAAGGATGTTTGAAATCGTTTGACAGATGTGATATAATGATATAAAGTAACGATCGAAAGGAGAAATTTACTATGTGGAAAATGCTGCTTTTATTTGGGCTTCCCCTTCTTACGCCCTTTGAGATCATGTACGGACTTGCGATGAAAGTGCTTATGCCTCTCGGCGTTCCGGATTTTCTCGGTATAATGATGAAATAAGCTCCGACGAGCCATACTCCCGAGGTATCGGCGGATGCTGAACCAAAAATATTCCGGGCAGGCTGTGTGATCTCTTTCACGACGCCTGCCCGAAGAATGTCACCGGAGAACTGTCGTGGAAAAAAAGAGACGAACTAAAGTTAAAATGTCGTCGGGACAGATGATCCCGCTCGGCTTCGCTTTGATAATACTTATCGGCGCAGCGCTGCTTCTGCTTCCCGTCGCCTCCGCGGACGGACACAGCGCCGGTCCTCTGACGGCGCTTTTCACATCGACGACGTCCGTTTGCGTGACGGGACTTGTCGTTGTCGACACGTTTTCGTATTGGTCGCTTTTCGGAAAGATCGTGATACTTCTTCTTATCCAGATAGGCGGCATGGGCGTCGTCATGATAACGTCGCTCTTCATGGCGATCATCGGACAAAAGATCTCCATACGCGACCGCGCGCTGATAAAGGACTCGTTCAACTTAAATTCCATGTCCGGTATAGTAGGCTTTTTAAAAAAAGTCGCAAAGGGCATTTTTATCGTCGAAGGAGCGGGGGCAGTACTTTATTCGATAAGGTTTATCCCCATGTTCGGCTTTATCAAGGGGCTTTGGAAAGCTGTATTCACGTCCGTATCGGCGTTCTGTAACGCCGGCATCGACGTCCTCGGTCCCGACAGCCTTGTTCCGTTTTGGGACGACCCGCTCGTGCTGCTGACTACGATGTTCCTTATCTTTTTCGGCGGTCTCGGATTTATCGTTTGGTTTGATCTTTCAGACACCCTTAAGAAAACGGGTAGAAAAAAAGGCTCGCTTTACGGATATTTCCGCCGCCTAAACGAGCACACGAAGCTGGTTCTCACACTGACCGTTTTTTTGATACTTTTCGGCGCCGCAGTTGTATTTTTGATCGAAAAGGACAATGATGCGACTCTCGGCAAAATGCCGCTCGGATATAAAATCCTCAACAGCTTCTTTCAATCGGTGACGCTTCGTACAGCCGGTTTTTCGACAGTGCCTCAAGGAAATCTCAGAGAAGTCACCGCATTTATCTCGTGTCTCTTTATG
>JAILLJ010000027.1 GCA_024693205.1 Clostridiales bacterium
CCACCGCCGCCGTGTTTGTCGTCGCGGTCGTCGGATGTATCGGCGTCGGTAAATTCATTTCGTTTGCCGCCGAGTACTCTGTCGAGCTCACGGATGGCGTTCTTTTGCTGATCGTTTAATTTCTTCGGCACCTCGACCGCAACGCGAACGAGCTGATTGCCCTTTCCGCGGCCGTTGAGATTCTGAATGCCTCTGCCCTTTAGCATAAACACATCTCCGGGCTGTGTTCCCGCCGGAAGCTCCCATTTGACCTTTCCGTCGAGCGTCGGCACCATGAGCGTATCGCCGAGCGCCGCCTGCGCGAAGCTGACGGTTATATCGCACCAAACGTCATAGCCGTCGCGTTCAAAGAACGGGTGAGGACGAACGAATACTGCGACATGAAGATCGCCGGGCGTACCGCCGTTCATGCCCTTATGGCCTTCTCCGCGAACGTTGATGACCTGGCGGTCGTCGATGCCGGCAGGTATGTTGACGTCGACGGTGACGCGCCTTGTTACGCGCCCGCCGCCGCGGCATTTCTGGCACGGATTTTCGACGATCTTGCCTTTACCTTTACATTTCGGACAGACCTTGGAGGTCGATATCTCTCCGAACGGCGTGCGCTGACGCGACATTACCTGACCTCTGCCGTTGCAGTCCGGACATGTTTTAGGCGAGGAGCCTTTTGACGCGCCGCTTCCGCCGCATTCGGGACAGACCTCTATCCTTTGGACGGCCACGGTACGTTTACAGCCCTTTGCGGCTTCCTCGAAGGAGATCGTGACTCTTTCCTGGATATCCTCGCCGCGTCTCGGCGCGTTGGGATTTGACTGCCTGCCGAATCCGCCGCCGAAACCGCTTCCGAATATGCTTCCGAAGAGGTCGCCGAGGTCGAAGTCCATTCCGCCGAATCCGCCGCCGGGTCCACCGCCCGCGCCGAAGTTGGGATCTACACCGGCGTGACCGAACTGGTCATACCGCTGTCTCTTGTCGGCGTCGGAAAGCACCTCATAAGCTTCGTTTGCCTCTTTGAATTTTGCCTCGGCGTCCTTGTTGCCGGGATTAAGGTCGGGATGGTACTGCTTCGCCTTTTTTCTGTATGCTTTTTTTATTTCTTCCTCGGACGCGTTTTTTTCAACGCCGAGCACTTCGTAATAGTCGCGTTTATTCTCAGCCAAAAGAATTGCTCCTTTTTAAAACCTACCAGTCAAGGGCGTTGAGCGGTCGGCTCTCGGCCCTCGGCTGCCGTTACGTTCAATCTTTATCTTCCGGAATATCGGTGAAGTCCGCTTCCTGATATCCGCCGCCCTGAGGACCGTTCTGGCCGAAGCCGCCCTGCGCCGCGTTGGGATCGAAACCGCCCTGCGGACCGGCCTGGCCGCCTGCCGCCTTGTAAAGCTTTTCGGATATCTCATAGAACTTCTTCTGAAGCTCCTCCTGGCGCGATTTGATGAGATTTATATCCTGTCCCTTGAGCGCTTCCTTGAGAGCGTCTATCTTGTCGTTTATCTCTTTTTTGTCATCCTCGGAGAACTTGTCGCCGTTCTCGCTGATGAGCTTTTCACACTGATATACCATCTGATCGGCTTCGTTTCTGGCGTCGACCTCTTCCTTGCGCTGTTTGTCCTCCTGAGCGAACTGCTCGGCCTCATGGACTGCCTTTTCGATATCTTCCTTTGACATATTTGTCGAGGAGGTGATGGATATAGACTGTTCCTTGTTGGTGCCGAGATCCTTTGCCGAGACGTGAACGATGCCGTTGGCGTCGATGTCGAAGGTTACCTCGATCTGCGGAACGCCTCTGCGCGCCGGCATGATGCCGTCAAGATGGAACACGCCGAGAGTTTTGTTGTCCTTCGCAAATTCACGTTCGCCCTGAAGCACATGGACTTCTACCGAGGGCTGATTATCCGACGCTGTCGAGAAGATCTGGCTCTTCTTTACGGGGATAGTCGTATTTCTGTCGATTATCTTTGTGTTGATGCCGCCCATCGTTTCGATGCCGAGCGAAAGCGGAGTTACGTCGAGGAGAAGAAGTCCTTCGACTTCGCCGCCCATTACGCCTGCCTGGAGAGCCGCGCCCATTGCGACACATTCGTCGGGATTTATGCCCTTGAACGGCTCTTTGCCGATAAAGCTCTGTACGGAATCCTGGACTGCCGGAATACGCGACGAGCCGCCGACCATGAGGACCTTGTCGATCTCGGAAATTTTAAGTCCGCTGTCGGAGATAGCCTGTCTTACCGGACCCATCGTCGCTTCGACGAGGTCATGCGTAAGCTCATTGAATTTAGCTCTTGTAAGAGTTGTTTCGAGATGCTTCGGGCCTGTTTGATCGGCCGTGATGAAGGGAAGGCTGATAGCGGAGGACGTAACGCCCGAAAGCTCGATCTTTGCCTTTTCAGCCGCTTCCTTGAGTCTCTGCATCGCCATCTTGTCGCCGCGAAGGTCGATACCGTTTTCGGCCTTGAAGCCGTCCGCGAGCCAGTTGATGATCCTTTGGTCGAAGTCGTCGCCGCCGAGGTGGTTGTTACCGGCGGTCGCGAGAACCTCCTGAACGCCGTCGCCCATTTCGATTATCGAAACGTCGAACGTGCCGCCGCCGAGGTCAAATACCATTACTCTCTGATCCGACTCTTTGTCGATGCCGTAAGCCAACGCCGCGGCTGTCGGCTCGTTGATTATTCTCTTTACCTCAAGACCCGCTATTTTTCCGGCGTCCTTTGTTGCCTGACGCTGTGAGTCGGTGAAATACGCGGGAACGGTTATGACGGCTTCGGAGACCCTTTCACCGAGATATTCCTCGGCGTCGCTCTTGAGCTTTTGAAGGATCATTGCCGAGATCTCCTGGGGAGTGTATTTCTTGTCGTCGATCCTTACATGATAATCCGAACCCATCTGCCTTTTGATGGATGAAACCGTGCGGTCGGGATTTGTGATCGCCTGACGTTTTGCGACCTGACCTATAAGACGTTCGCCTGTTTTGCCGAACGCCACGACGGACGGAGTCGTTCTCGCTCCCTCGGGATTGGGGATGACTACCGCTTTGCCGCCCTCGATGACCGCTACGCATGAATTTGTCGTACCTAAATCAATACCTATAACTTTTGACATAATATTTTCCTCCGTAATATGAATTATTTTATTAGGGCAATACCGCACAAATCGGGGTGTGCGGATTGCGAAGTAAGATTGTTCGTCAGGTTGTGCAAAAAGAACGCAGGCTTGCTAACGCAAGTCAAGAGATTTTTGCGCAGTCAGACGAAATAAGATTCAAGCAAGGCGTACGCCGCGATTTGTGTGGCATTGCCTTAGTTTGCCACCTGTACCATAGCGTGGCGTATAACTTTGTCTCCTGCTTTGTATCCCTTGGCGAACACAGCCGAAACGACGTTTTCGCCGAGCGACTCGTCCTCGATATGCATCACCGCGTTGTATTGGTTGGGATCGAATGCGTCTCCGACCTCGCCGAATTCCGTGACGCCGAGCTTTGTGAACACATCCGCAAACTGCTTGGCTATCATCTCGACGCCCTTTTTGTAATCTTCGATGTTTTCCGTTTTGTTGCCGAGCGCTCTTTCGAGGTTGTCGGTTATCGGCAAAAATTCGGATATCACCGTCGATTTTACCGAAGCGTAAAGCTCATCCTTTTCTCTTGCCGTGCGTTTGCGGTAGTTGTCGTATTCCGCGGCAAGCCTTAAGAGATCATCGGATTTTTTGTCGAGCTGTTTTTTAAGCGTTTCGCACTCGGTCTCCTCGGTCTTTTTTTCTTTTTGTTCCTCGCCTTCGTTCTTTTTATCTTCCGCTTTTTCAGCGGGCTCGTTCTTTTCCTCTTTTTGTGAGGGATTTTCCGTCTTTTCTTTTTTAGCCACCTTTATTATCTACCTTTCAATTTGATCTTTCTATTCTTCCAGCGCCTTTGTCAAAATATGTCCCACAAGATCGGTCAGATATTTTACGCTCGGAATGAGTTTTGCGTAATCGAGCCTTGTCGGTCCGATAAGTCCGAGCGAGCCGCCGTCCTGATTGTTTACGCTGTAGCGCGAAAGGATGACGCTGCTGTTTTCGAGCTGAGGGAATTTGTTTTCCTTGCCTATCGTTATATTGACCCCGCTCTTGCCGTTTGTTATAAGATGTCCGAGCGGTTCGCCCCTGCGCAAAAAGTCGATCAGCTCATATACGTTGGCTTCAAGCTCGCGGTAATTCAAAAGATTTGACTGGCCGTTCAGCCTGACGTCCATATGAGCCGCCTCGTCCGCAAGCTCCGTAACTCCCGCAAGGAGCGGAAGCATCGAAAACGCGTCGCTGCCCATTGACGCCGCCAGCGTCTGCATCGTCGTGATATTTACTTCTCCGAGCGACTTGCCGACGAGCGCGGAAGTGATGTTGTAAAATCGTTCGAGCAGGGGAGTCGATATCTCGCTGTCGGAGCGGCAGATACGGCTTTTAAGGATACCGGTCGAGGTCAAGAGAATTATCATTGCCGTATGCGATCCGACGGGCACCGTTTCGATCCGTCGTATCGAGGCGTTTTCGCCGACCGACATGGTCGACACCGCGGCGCAGTTCGTCATATCCGCGAGCACCTCGCCCGCCTTCTTTAAAAGCTTATCGGGATCGGTGCCGGCGCCGGACACGGCGTGTTCGATCTTTTTACGCAGCGTTTCGTCGATCTCCTGACTGCCCATGAGGTTGTCGACGTAGTACCTGTAGCCGTTTGAGGTAGGAATCCTTCCCGCCGAGGTATGCGGCTGATCGAGAAGCCCCATTGACGAAAGCTCCGCCATTTCGTTTCGTATCGTGGCGGACGAGAGATTCATGTCAAGCACCTTCAGGAGATTTTTAGAGCCGACAGGCTCTCCCGTTTTTATATACTGCTCGACGACAGCGGCAAGTATTCTTTTCTTTCTTTCACTTAATTCCATTGTTACCGCCTTCTTATCATCTGAGGAAGTTAGCACTCTTAACGCCTGAGTGCTAACTCTGCTAATAATATACAACCGCTTTGCCGTTTTGTCAATAATTTAATTGTAAATACTTTGTTAACTTCGCAAAAATATTTTGCTTCTTTCGCAACAATGAATATTTTTTTGCCGTCTGTCCGATTTTTCGATAAAAACTCTTGAAATAAGCGGCTAAACGGCTATAATGTACTTGTGTATATATGTATATACATATTTAAAACAAAACTACAAATGAATGTGAGGAATCCGTCATGAGTAAAAAGCTTAAAGTAGGCATCATCGGATGCGGCGGTATCGCCAACGGCAAGCATATGCCGAGTCTCGCCGAGATCGAAGAAGTCGAAATGGTGGCGTTCTGCGACATTGTCGAGGAGAGAGCTGTTGAGGCAAAGGAAAAATTCGGTACTCCCGACGCAAAGACATATGTAGATTACAAAGAGCTTTTAAAGGATGAGAGCATCGACGTCGTCCACGTCTGCACTCCCAACCGTTCCCACAGCTTTATAACCATCGACGCGCTCGAAGCCGGAAAACACGTCATGTGTGAAAAGCCGATGGCAAAGACATACGCCGAGGCAAAAAAGATGTACGAGGCTTCCGTACGGACGGGCAAAAAGCTTACGATAGGATATCAGCAGCGCTGGAGAGGCGATTCGCAGTATCTTTATCAGGCGTGCCGCGACGGCGAGCTCGGCGACATATATTACGCAAAGGCAATAGCGCTCCGCAGGCGCGCCGTGCCGACATGGGGAGTTTTCCTCAATGAATACGAGCAGGGCGGCGGTCCGCTTATCGATATCGGCACACACGCGCTCGACCTCACTCTCTGGATGATGGACAACTATAAGCCGAAGATGGTCGTCGGCACAAAATATAAAAAGCTCAATGACGCTAAAAATACAGCCAACGCGTGGGGCGATTGGGATCCCGAAAAAAATACGGTCGAGGATTCCGCGTTCGGATTTATCGTGATGGAAAACGGCGCTACGGTGATCCTTGAATCGAGCTGGGCGCTCAATATAGCCGACCCGCACGAAGCCATAACGCTTCTTTGCGGCGACAAGGCCGGAGCGGATATGTACGACGGACTTCGTATAAACTACGTAAAAAATAACCGCCAGGTGATAGAGAAGCCCGACTTCTCGACGGGCGGCGTGGCGTTCTTTGAGGGCAAGGGAGACGGTTCTCCGGCGCTGCTTGAGGCGAGAGCATGGATAGACGCCGTGCTTAACGATACCGAGCCTCCGACGAAGGCGTCGCAGGCGCTCGTAGTGACACAGATACTCGAGGCCATCTACGAATCTTCCAAGACGGGCAAGCCGGTATATTTTGACTGATAAAGGAGAAAAGCCGAAATGAAAATTGCTGTTCAGTATTATACATTAAGAAACGACTACAAGACCGCCGATGAATTTCTTGCGCTTTTCAAAAAGGTCAAGGAGCTCGGCTTTGAGGGCATAGAATTTGCCGGCTTCGGCGGAAACGAGCCCGAAAAAATCAGAGCGGCGCTCGACGAGGCGGGACTTGTCGCCGTCGGCGCTCACTACGGTATGGGCAACTTCGATACGCCCGAAAAGGTGAAGGAGACCATAGCCGTCGCAAAGACTCTCGGCGCTCCCACTATCGGAACGGGCGGAGAGCCTCATAAAACAAAGGAGGAAGTCGACCGCCTTTGCCGTATCTTCAAGGCCGCCAACGAGATGGGCGAAAAAGAGGGCGTAAAGTTCTATTACCACAACCATTACGAGGAGTTCCAGATCGATTTTGACGGAAAGCTCTGTGAGGACGTGATCGCCGAGAACACATATATCCAGGTGGACACATACTGGAGCTTTTTCGCAGGCGTCGACAACTATAAATTCATGACGGAAAACAAAGACAGGATTGTCCATATCCATATAAAGGACGGAATAGACGGACATCCTACTGCTCTCGGCGAGGGCAACTGCGATCTTAAAGCGGTCGTAAAGGCCGCCGAGGATATCGGTCTTGAATGGATGATCCTCGAAAACGACGACCCGACGCCAAGCGGTCTCGAGGATATTGCAAGAAGCATGAAATATATTAAAGAAAACCTTATATTTTGAAAGGATATGTGAAATATGAAGCTCGGTGTTTTTACAACGCTTTTAAGCGATCTCTCGCTTGACGAATCATGTAAATATTTTAAGTCGCTCGGGATAGAGATGGTCGAGATAGGCTGCGGCGGTTACCCCGGAAACGCCCACGCCGACCCCGAGATCCTTCTGAACGACGACGCGAAGCTGAAGGAATTTACCGATACCGTTAAAAAATACGGTCTTGAGATAAGCGCGCTCAGCTGCCACGGAAATCCCGTCCATCCAAATAAGGAGATCGCCGCGAAATTCGACAAGACTATCCGCGACACGATCCTTCTTGCCGAAAAGATAGGACTTCATCAGATAAACACATTTTCCGGATGTCCCGGCGACTGCGAGACGGCGAAATATCCCAACTGGGTGACGTGCCCGTGGCCCAACGACTTTACGGATATCCTTAATTGGCAGTGGAACGAGGTGCTCATTCCGTATTGGAAGGAGCTTGTCTCATTCGCAAAGGCGCACGGCGTCGACAAGATCGCGCTTGAGCTTCATCCGGGCTTCTGCGTCTACAATACAGAGAGCCTGCTTCGTCTTCGCGAGGCGGTAGGTCCCGAGATCGGCGCTAACCTCGATCCGAGCCACCTTATATGGCAGGGAATGGATCCCGCCGTCTGCATCAAAAAGCTCGGCGACGCGATATTCCATTTCCACGCGAAGGACACAAAGCTCGACAACAGAAACATCGCCGTAAACGGCGTGCTTGATACAAAATCATACTCGGACGAGATCAACCGTTCATGGATATTCCGGACGATAGGCTACGGCAACGACGCGTCATATTGGAAGGATATCATCTCCGCTCTCCGCCTTGTCGGATACGACTATGCGATAAGCATAGAGCATGAGGACAGCCTCATGAGCAAGCGCGAAGGACTTACGAAGGCCGTCGATTTCCTTAAAGGGATGCTCCTTAAGGAAAAAGTCGGCGAGATGTGGTGGATCTGACCCGAAATTTTCAGGAAATACGAGGAGAAAGAAATGGCAAAAAAAGTTATCGGCGGAGCGGTCATAGGCTACGGCGGCATGGGAGGCTTCCATGCGAATAAAATGCAGACAGTCGACGGGATAAGACTTGTCGGTGTTTACGATATCGATCCCGAAAGAAACAAGGTGGCGAGGGAGCGCGGGATAAAGGCATATGATTCCCGCGAGGAGCTTCTTGCCGACAAGGATATCGACGTCGTAGTCGTCGCCACGCCAAACGATTTTCATAAGGAAATAGTTATAGACGTCTTAAAGGCGGGAAAGAACGCCGTCTCCGAAAAGCCGGTCACGCTTTCCTGCGCGGAGCTTGAAGAGATGATCGCCGCGTCGAAAAAATACGGCAAGCTCTTTACGGTCCATCAGAACAGACGCTGGGACGAGGATTTTCTTACCGTCAAAAAAATAGTCGACGACAACGTTATCGGCAGAGTTTTCCGCATCGAGTCAAAGGTACACGGCTCCCACGGCATCCCCGAGGGCTGGCGTCAGGAAAAGGAGCACGGCGGCGGAATGCTTCTCGATTGGGGAGTACATCTTCTCGACCAGATGCTGACGCTTATGCGCGGTCATAAGCTTGTTTCGGTCTACGCCACCTTTACGAACATAACAAACAAGGAATGTGACGACGGCTTTACCTGTATCTGTAAATTCGACAACGACGTCGAATGGGTCGTTGAGGTCGATACAAACAACTTCATCAGCATGCCGAGATGGTATGTGCTCGGTGAAAACGGCTCCGCGGTCGTCAGGGATTGGGACTGCAGCGGCGAAATCGTCAAGGTCGTAAACTTCGAGCAGTACGAGATCGTTCCGGTACATGCCGGAGCGGGACTGACAAAGACGATGGCGCCGAGAAACGAGGACACCGTCAAGACGTTCCCGATAGAAAAGGTCGAGGCCGACTGGACGGAATATTATAAGAACCTCATAGCGACGATAAACGGAGAGGCGACGATCGAGGTAACTCACGACCAGCTTCGTCAGTCCGAGTCGCTGATAGAAGCGATATTCAGATCGGTGGAAACGAACGAAGTAATAAAGTTTTAATTTTAAATAAAAAGGCGGGCGATCGTCGATCGCCCGCCTTTTTTGTCCGTCTGTTTATCCGTCTGTAAGCGGTGAAATGTATTTTCACGAAAAAAATAAGGCTGTTCTTTAATAAAGGATAAAAAAATTTCCAAAATAGTGTTTATTTCTTCCGAGAAATAGAATATAATAGATAAGTATACATGCGCTCCGGAATGTGCAATAATTCTAAAAGGGTGATAATTTTGACGTCAATAGATGAACTTCTTAAAAAAGTCAAACGAATACATTTCATCGGAATAGGCGGGAGCGGCATGTGCCCGCTCGCCGAGATACTGAATAAGGAGGGCTATGAGCTTTCCGGCTCCGACAACAACGACGGAGATACATTAAACAGGATCCGCGCTCTTGGCATCCCGGTATTTATGGGACAGCGCGCCGAAAACATAAAGGGAGCGGAGATGATAGTATATACCGCCGCTCTTCTTCCGGACAACCCTGAGCTTGTGGCCGCCAAAGGATCGGGCATACCGACCTTTGAGCGTTCAAAGCTTTTCGGAGCGATAACGAGGATGTACGGCAACTGCATCGGAGTTTGCGGAACACACGGAAAGACGACGACGACGTCAATGCTTTCCCAGATAATGATAGAATCGGGCTGTGATCCGACGTGTGTGATAGGCGGAAAGCTCCCGCTGACCGGCACTAACGGCAGAGTGGGGCATACCGACCTCATGATATGCGAGGCGTGTGAATTTGTCGATACGTTCCTCGATCTTTCGCCCGACACGGCGGTGATACTTAACATCGACGCCGACCACCTCGATTATTTCAAGACGGTAGACAATCTCATAGCGTCGTTTACTAAATTCTCGAACATCACGACAAAAAACATCGTATATAACGGCGACGACGAGAGGACATTAAAGGCACTCGAAAGCGTAAAGGATAAAAACATGATAAGCTTCGGCAAGGGCGAAGACTGCGACTATACGGCGAAAAATATCGTGATGAATAGCGCGTTTCCGGAGTTTGACGTCGTTTATAAGGGAGAGACGCTCGGACGTGTTTCGCTTAAGGTGCCGGGGATCCATAACGTGTACAACGCTCTCGCGGCGATCGCGGCGGCGAGGCTCAACGGAGTCGAATTTTCCGACATAAAGAAGAGCATTTCAAACTTCCACGGAGCGGGCAGGCGCTTTGAGATACTCGGAAAATGTAACGGCGTAACGATAGCCGACGACTATGCCCATCATCCGAAGGAGATCGAGGTCACGTTGACGGCGGCAAAGGAGATGGACTACAAAAGGGTCTGGGCTGTTTTCCAGCCGTTCACATATTCGCGAACGGCAATGCTGATAGACGACTTTGCAAAAGCCCTGAAGATCGCCGACAGGATAGTGATGACCGAGATAATGGGCTCGCGCGAAAGAAACACATACGACGTCCACACCTCCCAGCTTGCCGCTAAGATCGACGGCAGCGTATGGTTCGACACCTTTGAGGAGGTCGCGCAGTATATCGTCGATAACGCGGAGGACGGCGACCTTGTGATAACGCTCGGATGCGGCGATATCTACAAGGCGGCAAAGCTTATGATAAAAAAATATAAGCAGCAGGGCGACTGCTGAGGAGCTTAAAATAAAGGAAGGAGAGCGAAGAAATGAAATATACGATAAACCGAAAGAATTATAAGAGCTTCAAGACGTTTGAACAAAACAAGAGGGCGGCAAGGTCATATTTTATACCTTATTCATCCGCCGCGGCTCTTAAGGACACGCCGTTCCGCGACGAAAGAAATTCGTCCGACATGGTAAAGGTCCTTTCGGGCGAATGGGATTTCAAGTATTATTCCGATATCGCCGATATGCCGCGATCCGTCGAAACGGCGGAGATAAGCTTCGATACGGTAAAGGTACCGTCGACGTGGCAAAGGACAGGCTATGAGCCTCCCGTATATATCAACTGCGCCTATGCCTTCGATGAAACGCCTCCGAATCTTCCCGAAAACATGTCGGCGGCGATCTATCGCACGTTTTTTGACGTAAACGATCTTACAAAAAAATACATACTTGCCTTTTTGGGCGTAATACCATGTATCGACGTCTACATAAACGGCGAATATGTGGGCTACAGCGAGGGCGCTCACAACACCGCGGAATTCGATATAAACGATTTCGTCGCCGAGGGTAAAAACGAGCTTGTCGCCGTCGTTTACAAATGGTCGACGGGAACATATCTCGAATGTCAGGATATGTTCAGAGAAAACGGCATTTTCAGAGACGTCCTGCTTTATGAGATGCCGGCGGGCTTCATAAATGATTTCGGGATAAAGACAAAGAAGGTCGGTCAGTATTACAGCCTTTCGCTCTCCGTTTCTCTTTTGGGAGAATACGAGGGGTGCTTTGTCGACGTTTCGCTCGAAAAGGACGGCACGGTCATCGCCGCGGACAGCGTCGAGGCAAAGGAGCTTTCCGAAATATCGTTCGGAAAGCTTGACGTAAAGGAATGGAACGCCGAGATACCGGAGCTTTATCAGCTTTATATAACTCTCAAAAAGGACGGACAAGAGATCGAAACGGTGAGAAATTTCACCGGCTTCAAGCATATCGAGATAGACGGAACCACCTTCCTTTTCAACGGTAAAAACATAAAAATAAAGGGCGTGAACCATCACGACACAGATCCCGTGACCGGCTACGTCATGACAATAGACGATATCATCAAGGATATCCGTCTCATGAAGCTGTTCAACGTCAACGGCGTAAGGACGTCTCATTATCCGCCCGATCCTCAGTTCATGACGCTTTGCGACATATACGGACTTTATGTCGTGGACGAGGCGGATATCGAGACTCACGGCTGCGGAGTAGAGCCGATAAACGACATAAATGCGATAAGCCACAGCATAAAATGGCTCCCGCGTTACATCGACAGAGTGTCGCGCATGTACGAGCGCGACAAGAACCACCCCTCCGTAACGATGTGGTCGCTCGGCAACGAGGCCGGCGGATATAAGTGCCAGGACGGCTGCTTCGATTATCTTCAGAGCGTCTGCCCTGAGATCCCCGTTCACTACGAGGGCGTTTCGAGGACGGCGCGCCACGCGTATTCCGTGATGTCCGAGATGTACACCCATCCCGACGACCTTATACTCGTCCGCGACAGAAAGAGAAAGAAATGCTATACCGACAAGCCGTTCTTCCTCTGCGAATACTGCCACGCGATGGGCGTCGGCCCCGGCAGTCTCAGCGACTATTGGGATATCATTTATTCCGACGATATATTCATGGGCGGCTGTATCTGGGAATGGGCGGATCACGCGGTCTATCATGAAAGCGGAAAATACAAATACACCTACGGCGGCGACCACGGCGAGAAGAAGCATGACGGGAATTTCTGCGTCGACGCGCTCTTCTATCCCGACAGGACGCCGCATACAGGCGCCTATGAGATGAAAAACGTCTACCGTCCCGTAATGGCGTCATACGACAAAAAGGCCGATGTGTTCAAATTTCTGAATACAAACCGTTTCCGCGCCGCCGATTATCTTTCGATCTCGTGGCAGCTTTTCAAAAACGGGGAACCGCTGACAAACGGAGAGTTCTCTCTCCCGATAGAGCCGCAGCAGGAAAAGAATTTCCGCATCGAGCTTCCCGAAATGACAGACGGCGAATATTATATTGTTTTCACATATCTTGACGGCGCGACAGAGGTCGCAAAGGAGATGATAAACCTTTGCGGCGAGATGCCTGTCCTCAAAGCGCCCGAGTGCAAAAAAGCGTCCCTGACCGATGAAAACGGATTTGTGACGGTAAAGACAAGCGCAGGAAAAGCTGTATTCGACAAGGCGGACGGAGCTATGATCTCCTATGAGATAAACGGAAAAGAGATGCTGAACAAAACGCCCGCCGCTTACAGGGGCTTTACCGCCAATCTTTTCCGCGCCTCCCTCGACAACGACGATAGGAAAAAAGACGAATGGGCAAAGAACGGCCTCAACGCGTATACTCCCGTTCTTTCAGCGTTTGAAAGCGGCACGGACACAGATACCGTGTTCGTCAACGCCGACTATAACCTCATTTTCGGCGAACTCAACATAGCGGCAGTCAGGCTGTCATATAAGCTCTACGGCGACGGAACGATAGACGTCGAAGCGTCGGTAACGCCCAAGACTCTCGACTGCGCCGACGACATCCCGCGCTTCGGCGTTATGCTCGAAATGGACAGGTCGCTCGACAACGTGAGATATTTCGGACTCGGTGAAAAAGAAAATCTTCCCGATTTCACGGCGCAATCCGTCCTCGGGATCTACGACGCGAAGGTCGACGAGCTATATGAGCCGTACATAAAGCCGCAGGACAACGGCAACCACGGCGGGACGAGATATTTAAAGCTTTCCGACAGCGACGGAGACGGCGTTGTATTTACGGCGAGCGAAAATCCCTTCAGCTTCAGCGTCCGTCATTTCACACAAAAGCTGCTCTGCGGCGCGAAGCATACAGAGGACGTCGTTGACGAAAACACAACGGCTGTCAGCATCGACGGCTTTGTAAGAGGCACGGGAACCTCGAGCTGCGGACCCGATACGCTTCCGAAATATAAGGTGGACTGCTCGGCAGGTCTTACGTTCGCGTTCAGGATGGCGCCCTTAAAGACGGGATCGGGCGCGAAAACCGCCAAAAAGTCCGAGTCAAAAAAATCGGACGCCCCTAAAGGATCAAAAGACGTTTCCGAAGGCGAAACGGAAAATGCGGAGAAAAGCGAAATGTTTGAAATAAAGAAATACGAAAAGACGGTCTACGATACGAAGTTCATCCCGCGCGCCGTGTCGCCGGAGGAGGTAGGCGTATCGTCAAAGACGATCGAAGAATTTGCCGATATGCTCAACAGCTCGGGCGTTCGTTATCATTCATATATGATAATCCGTCACGGCAAGGTCGTCGCGGAGAGCCACCGCTATCCCTTCAATCCCGAAACGCCCCATATAATGTATTCGATAAGCAAGAGCGTCACCTCCTGCGCGATCGGTCTCGCCATAGAGGAGGGATATCTTACGCTCGACACAAAGGTCGCCGACATCTTCCCCGAATACATAAACGAGGACGAGGCGGAGAAGTTTTCAAAGATAACGGTCAGACACCTTCTCTCGATGACCGCGGGCAAGGACCCCAACAACATGCTCAACAAGACGAAGGGCCATTGGATAAACCACTTTACGGACGCCGGATGGTACGGCGAGCCGGGCGAAAAATTCAAGTATATAAATGAAAACATCTACATGCTCTGCGCAATGCTCAAGAGACTTACGGGACAGACGGTCAGCGAATTTCTGACTCCGCGTCTTTGGGAGCCGCTCGGAGTAAAGACTCCCTATTGGGAGACCGACGAAAACGGGATCGAGTCGGGCGGCTGGGGTATTTTCCTGACGCTCGAAGCGTTCGCGAAGTTCCTGCTTGTCTATGAACAAAACGGAAAATTCGAGGACAAACAGATAATACCCGAAAAGTGGGTCGAGGAATCGTGCAAGCTCTGGTCAAACAAGGCGCAGCGCGATGACGGCGACTACTCCGGCTACGGCTACTGCTTCTGGATAAGGAGAGCGGACGACGAAAAAACAAAGGATTACCACGCGTCGGGCGTTTTCGGACAGATAGGACAGATAGATCAAACGAGGGATCTGGTCATCGCCGTAATGAGCGGCGAGACGGACGATTCGCCTATCTGGAAGGGCATAAATCTCTTTTACAATGACGAAGCGTTCGTGCCGGAGGACAAGTCCCCGACCGAAAACAAGGCGCTCAAAGAAAAGCTCGCTTCCGTATATATCGACGACGTTCCCTATTCGAGCTACCGCAGTCCGCTCGAAAAGGAAATAAACGACAAGACGGTATTTTTCTCGAAGCCTCTTTTCGCAAATATCGCGGGCTTCCCCCCGACGGTGCTCAACATCGTTTCGGTCTATATGACAAAAGACAGAGCGGGAAATATCGACCATGTAAAATTCAGATTTTACGACGATTTCTTCCTGTTCCAGTGGCGTGAGGGCGACGAGATATGCTGTATTTTGAGCGGCCTCGACGGGAAATACAGGAGAAGCATGATAACTCTCGCGGGAACGAGATATACGGCTTGCTCCGCGGCGAAGTGGGTAAACGACGACACGCTCGAACTTTGGATAAGACCTCTTGAGTCGATCGGAAAACGCGTTATGACGTTCCGCTTCAGCGGCTCCCGCGTGACGCTCGAGATGTACAGCGACCCGACGGTCATGGAAATTCTCGATTCCGTAAGGAAGTACGTTACAAAGATAATCCCGACAAAGCACGGCGAGGAAATAACCTCAAAGCTTCTCGACCGCCTTGTGAGTTATATCCAGCCGACGATGAAGGGATATTTGCGCTGAATGTTGTTGACTTGAACGGCGCATTTTGATAAAATATCATTATAAAAGCAAGAGGAGAGATATACATGAAAAAATCGCTTTTAAAAATTTTTGCTCTCGCGCTTTCCGTTTTGATGGTACTTTCGTTTGCCGCATGCGGCGGCGATAAGGACGACACGACCGATGTGACCGAGCCCGCGGCGGACACGACCTCTGCAGACGTCATGACCGAAGAAACCGGAAACGACGAAACATCCGCTCCCGCCGACGTGACCGAGCCGGAAGAAACTACGGCCGAAGCGACGACGGAAACGACGACTGCGGAAGAAACTACACAGGCCGCCCAAAAGGCTCCTTCGGGCAAAGCGGAGATCATTAAATTTTATAACGACGCGACAGCCAAAGCCGTCGAAAAAAAGGCCGCCTTCTCAAAGACGAGAGAGACGGGCAGCGAGACATATGACGCGGGTCTTGCGCTCAAGGCGTTCAAGAACATCGTCTATAAGTTCATGGGTATCGGCTCCGAAAACAAATACACAAAGGACGTTGTGAAGGGCGACGAGAGCTACGAAAAATATTTCAAAGCGAGCACCCTTTCCGAATCCGACGTCACCTCCGCGACATGCGACGTGTCCGGCAAAAATTACGTCATCACTCTTTCGGTTAAAGACGGGTCAAGCTCCGTTATCGACGGACAGTCCGTTTCCCTCAACGCTCCGCTTGACAAGAGCGGTATAAGCTCCGGCACGGAGGACAAGGACTATTACGACCACAAGACGGCCCAGTGCGTATATGACGCCATCAACGAGATAGCGGGCAACGCCACTATAAAGGAAGCATATTCAAGCGCCGTCGTCAAGGCGACAGTTGACAGCGAGACGGGCGAGATCAAAGATATTACCGTGACGTTTGACATTGATTTTGAAATGTCACAGATCTACGGCTCCGGCGGAACGGCGAGCGGCACGACTACAGTTAAATTCACGAACTTCAATTATTAAATGTCTGAATACGATGTAAAAATTGTGCGCTCCGACAGAAGGACCTGCGCGATACAGATAGACCGCGATCTTACGGTCGTTTTGAGACTGCCGAAAAACTATCCGGAGTCTCGGATACCCGAGCTTCTCCGTCAGTACGACGCATGGATAAAAAAGCATATCGAGATAATGCGTTTAAAAAACGAAGCCCGTACTGAGTACGAGCTTACGGACGATGATATAAAAAGGCTGACGGAGCTTGCGCGGCGGGTGATACCCGAAAAGGTTAAGCATTACAGCAAGATAATGGGGCTGACTCCGACGGGAGTAAAAATAACATCCGCGCATTCGCGCTTCGGGAGCTGCAGCGGAAAAAACAGTCTTTGTTTTTCATATATCCTTATGCGCTATCCCGACGAAGCGATAGACTATGTCGTCGTGCATGAGCTTGCCCATATAAAGCACCACAACCACAGCAGGTCGTTTTATTCACTCGTCGGAAAATATATGCCCGACTACCGTGAGCGCGAAAAGCTTTTGAGAGGGACGCCGGAGTTTTAGCGGCGTTACCTTAATATAATTTCATCAAGCGGTCTTTTGGGGACAAAATGAGTATTCGTTTTGTCCCTGTAGTATTTTATGTCGCCGTCTGTTTCGTCGACGATGACGACCTTTTCATTCGGTACGCCGAGGGCGATGACGAGACGGGGAACGATGTTTTCGCGAAGACGAAGGAGCGAGGAGACCTTTTCTTTGTTAAAGCTTCCGATCATGCAGGCTCCTATTCCCTTTTCGGACGCGCCGAGAACTATCGTCTGGGCGCATATCCCGACGTCGACCTCCGGCGACTCCGGGCTGATCGTTTTGTCGTAACAGACTATGATATAGCCCGAAGGCTCGTTTCCCTTGAACGGCGGTTTGTTCTCTTTATAGTATCCCGCCCACGCGAGACACGGAAAGATTTCGTCGCACATATCCTTTTCACAGACACAGGCGAATTTGAGCGGCTGTCTGTTGGCTGTCGACGGAGTAAAGCGGCAAAGCTCGACAAGGTATCTCAAAAGATCGGGGCTGAGCGCTTCGCCTCCTTTGAAATTTCGGTAGCTTCTTGTCTTTTTTACAAGCTCGGAAAACATTTTCTCTCCTCCTTTTTTATAAAATATATCATCATAAAAACGAAACGTCAATTAAATCTTGCAAGATATGACGCATTGTGATAAAATACAATATTGCAGTATGCTTTGAAAGGACGGCGAAAACGTCAGATCATGAAACAGGCTTTATTCAACAAGGGGATAGTCGAACCGAAATGCAGGCACTGCGAATACGGCCGTCTGACTCCCGACGGCGAAACGGTGCTGTGTATAAAAAGAGGCATTATGGAAGCCGATTCTTCATGCCGCTCGTTTTCTTACGATCCGCTTAAAAGGATACCCCGGAAGGCGCCGAAGATACCGGAATATTCCGCCGACGATTTTTCCATATAACTTTTAAAATAAAGTTTTTCATCCGATTGACAACAGTCGCGCGCATGTAATATAATTGTTTTATTCAAGTAAATCGTTCAAGCGTCGGAGGTGGGTGTATGTTTAAAACGGGCTTTGACAATAACGAATATATAAGAAGACAGTCCGAACAGATCCGTAAGCGTATCGACGAATTCGGAGGTAAGCTTTATCTCGAATTCGGCGGAAAACTTTTTGACGACTATCACGCTTCAAGGGTGCTTCCGGGCTTTAAGCCCGACAGTAAGCTCCAGATGCTTAAGGAGATAGCCTCCGACGTCGAAATAGTTATCGCTATCAACGCCGGCGATATCGAAAGCAACAAGAGACGCAGCGATATCAACATAACCTACGACAGCGATGTGCTTCGTCTTATCGACAGCTTCCGCGGGATAGGACTTTATGTCGGCTCCGTCGTTATAAATCAGTTCGACGGTCAGCCCGCCGCCAAAAAATTCAAGGAAAAGCTTGAACGTCTCGGAATAAAAGTATTTCTCCATTATATAATAGAAGGATACCCCCTTGCCGTTTCCCATATAGTTTCCGACGACGGCTTCGGCAAAAACGAATATATCGAGACGTCGCGTCCGCTTATCGTCGTGACGGCGCCCGGACCGGGAAGCGGAAAGATGTCGACATGTCTGTCACAGCTTTACCACGAAAACATGAGGGGCATCAAGGCGGGCTACGCCAAGTTTGAGACGTTCCCCATCTGGAACCTTCCGTTAAAGCATCCCGTCAATCTCGCTTATGAGGCGGCGACGGCAGACCTTAACGACGTAAACATGATAGACCCGTATCACCTCGAGTCATACGGAGTCATGACCGTAAACTACAACCGCGACGTCGAGGTCTTCCCTGTACTCAACGCCATCTTTGAAAAGATATTCGGTAAATCGCCCTATAAATCCCCGACGGATATGGGCGTCAACATGGCGGGCTTTTGCATAACCGACGACGAGGCGGTCAGGGAAGCGTCATACGACGAAATAATAAGGCGCTATTTCGCGATACTCTGCGACTTCAAGTCGGGCAAAGGCAGTCAGTCGGCCGTCGATAAGATAGAGCTTCTTTTAAAACAGGCGGGTATCTCTCCCGAAGACCGCAAGGTCGTGGGATGCGCCATGAGAAGAAGCGAAGAGACCGACAATCAGCCGGCAATGGCTATCGAGCTTCCGAACGGGGAGATAATAACGGGCAAGACGTCCGATCTTCTCGGAGCTTCCGCCGCCGCGCTTTTGAACGCAGTCAAGGCGCTCGCGGGAATAGAAAAAAAGGAGCATCTTATCGAGCCCTCCGTTATCGAGCCGATACAGAGCTTAAAGGTCAACAATCTCGGCAACCACAATCCGAGGCTCCATTCCGACGAAGCGCTGATAGCTCTTGCGATCTGCGCCGCCGAAAATCCCGAAGCCGAGCTTGCGATAAAACAGCTCCCGCTTTTAAAGAACTGTGAGGCGCATTCGAGCGTCATGCTCTCCCAGGTAGATAACGATATATTCAGAAAGCTCGGCATCCGCCTTACATGCGAGCCGAAATACGAAACGAGTAAATTATACCATCAGTAAACAAATAAAACAGAGAAAGGAACTCAAGAGAACATGGATAAGAACAAGGTAAGAATAAATATCTGCGGCGCGGATTATATTATCAGCACTGAAGACGATCCCGAATATGTTACGGAGCTCGGAAAAGAGATCGACGAAAAAATGCGTACGCTTTTAAACAGCAACCAGCGTCTTTCCGTCACACAGGCCGCCGTGCTTTGCTCGCTCGAATTCCTCGACGAGTTCAAAAAATCCGACACGACCGCGGAGCATCTTCGCTCACAGATACAGGATTATCTTGAGGACGCCGCGAG
Organism: Clostridiales bacterium; assembly: GCA_024693205.1. GTDB lineage: Bacteria > Bacillota > Clostridia > Oscillospirales > Acutalibacteraceae > UBA1425. Next base: position 19,811 of record JAILLJ010000027.1, read on the forward strand.
AGCGAGAACGGATTCCGAGATAACAAAAAGAGAAGCGGAAAGGCTCGGCAAGGAGCTTGCCTCGCTTCGCGCAAAGGGCAATAAATAAATGAAACCTGAAATACTTGCTCCGGCGGGAGGCTTTGAGTCGCTTGTCGCCGCGGTCAGGTGCGGCGCGGACGCCGTTTATTTCGGAGGTCAGGCGCTGAACGCACGACGCGGAGCGGAAAATTTCAGCGACGACGACCTTTACGCCGCCGTTTCATATTGCCGGCTTCACGGCGTCAAGACGTATCTGACACTTAATACGCTTGTCGGAGACGGCGAATTTAAAAAAGCGAAAGAGATCATTAAGCGTGCCTGCGCCATCGGCGCAGACGCGCTTATTTTGCAGGATATCGGGATATCGGCTGTAGTCAGGGACTATACCGATATCCCGCTTCACGCTTCTACCCAGACGTCGGTACAGACGCCGGAGGGGATAAACCTGCTCACGGAAATGGGCTTTAAACGCGCGGTCTTGCCGAGAGAGCTGACAAAAAACGAGATAAAAAATATCGCTCAAAAAACCGATATCGAGCTTGAGGTCTTTGTCCACGGGGCGCTCTGCATGTGCGTTTCGGGACAGTGCCTTTTGAGCGCGGTCTTGGGTTCACGGAGCGGCAACAGGGGACTTTGCGCCCAGCCTTGCCGCCTGCCGTTTTCCGCAGAGGGCGGAACGGGATACGACCTAAGCCTAAAGGATCTTTCGCTGCTGCCGCATCTTCGGGAGCTAAAGGATATCGGCGTTACGTCGTTTAAAATAGAGGGAAGAATGAAGCGGCCGGAATATGTCGCCGCCGCGGTGACGGCGTGCAGAGCCGCGCTGAACGGAGAAGATGACGGCGATATAAACGAAAAGCTCCGAAGCGTATTTTCACGCTCGGGCTTTACCGACGGATATTTTACGGGACTTCGCGGAAGAAAGATGTTCGGAGTGAGGGGACACGACGACGTCACGGCCGCCGCGCCGGTGCTGTCTTCGCTTAAAAAGCTTTACGAAAAGGAGAGGGAGGACGTTCCCGTCGATTTTGTTTTCGGATGTAAAAAAGATGAGCCGACATATCTGACCGCCATGTCCGGTGAAAGCTCGGCGACCGTTACGGGCGAGATACCGCAGGCGGCTGAAACGAGGGGACTTACGGAGGAGTCGGTCTTACAGAGGCTTTCAAAATGCGGCGGTACGGCGTTTTATCTGAATTCTCTCGTGACTGACATGGACGACGGGCTGTTTATATCGGCGTCGTCGCTGAATGCTTTGAGAAGAGACGCGCTGTCGGAGCTTGAAGAAAAAATAAAATCTCCCGTTCCTCATTCATTCAGGGAGCCGGAAATAAATATCGAAAGCCATAACGCGCAGGAAAAAGCGGATATTTATATGCGCTTTGAAAGAGCTTCGCAGATACCGGAAAACGCAAAGAATGCGAAAAAAATAATATTGCCGCTCTCGTGCGATACGGATGATTTTATTGAGACGGGCGCCGTACCGGAAATACCGAGAGGGATATTCGGCTCGTCCGAAAAAATTAAAAAGAAACTGCTTGAACTTAAAAACGCCGGAATATATGAGGCGTTTTGCGGAACGATCGACGGCATAGCTGTTGCGAGAGAGTCGGGATTTCGTATAACCGCCTCGTTCGGAACGAATATATATAATTCGCTTTCGGCGCGGGAGATAGAAAAACTCGGAGCAAAGGAATTTCTCCTTTCCGTCGAGCTGAGTTTAAAAACGTGTGAAAAGATCGGCGGCAGTCTGCCGCGCGGCGTTTTCGCATACGGCAGGATACCGCTTATGCTGATGAGAAATTGTCCGGCGCGAAACGGCAGGACATGCGATGAGTGCAGGGAAAGCGGAAAGCTGACAGACAGGAAAAAAGCGGAATTTCCGATATCCTGCGTCGGGGGCTGCGCCGAGCTTCTCAATTCGTGCCCCGTCTATATGGCGGACAAGCTCGACGATATAAAAAACGTCGATTTCATGCTGTATTATTTCACAAAAGAGAGCAGAGGCGACTGCGAGAGGATAATAAAAAAATACGCAGAGAAAACGCCGTTCGACGGAACGTTCACAAGAGGACTGTTTTACAGGGGCGTGGAATAATCGGCTTCCCTTGGGGGCGCGGGTGAGCCTCCCTTGAGTAAATGGAGGCTCTATAGCTACCTCGTCAGCTTGCCCGCCTGACATTCCGGTCGGGCAAAAACAAAAAGTCTCCCTCAATCTATCTTCTCGAAATGTCTGCGGACACTGTCCGCCTCGAAATGTCTGCGGACACTGTCCGCCTCGAAATGTCCGCGGGCACTGCCCGCCGCTAATCGAGGATCATACAAAGTACGGTGACGTCGTCCTCGCGGACGTTTTCCTTTCTGATACGCGCTTCGTTTGCGATGAGATCGGCGAATTCCTGGGCGCTGTCGCCGGTGTAGTTGATAAGTTCGCTTATTATCCAGGAGTCGTTTTCCGTCAAGAGTTCGTCTGATACCATCAATATGATATCTCCCGACGAAAGGGGGGAATACGCCTTTTCAAATTTGACGTCCCTCAATATCCCGGCAGGGAGCGCCGCGAGCTCGAGCTTTGCGGCTTTATTTTTTTTACGGACGAATGTGGCGGCTCCGCCTGCCTTCATGAATTCCGTTTCGCCGGTATAAAGGTCGATGCAGGCGACGTCGAGCGTTGAAACGGACTCGTCGATGCCGTTTACGAGAAGCGCGGAGTTGACTATTTCGAGCGCGCTGTCAAAGCTTATTCCGGCGCGGACAAGCTTTGAAAAAAGCTCTGCTGTCATCGCCGCGTCGATCGCGGCGCGTCCGCCCGTTCCCATCCCGTCGCTGAGCACGATTATCTACCTGCCGAGGCGGCGCATCCCGCGGCGGCTCCCGCGGCCGCCGAGACGGCGTAGACCCCGGGAGCGGACGACGCCAGCGATACGGCGAATGTCGGGAGAAGCCCGAGAAGCTTCACTCGCCCGAGCAGGAACGACGCGGCGAAGCAGACGCCTTGAAGGAACGCAAATTTTATACCGTAAGGCATTTCGACTTTTTTTCTGACGCTTTCCATAATTCAGCTTCCTATCCTTTTTTACGCTGATTATACATCGTGAAATGAGAAAAACATGTCGCATCACGCTGTCGTTTGACGGGCTGTTTTGCCGATTTTAAAAATTTCAAAAAAAAATAAATATTTTTTTGATTTTTTATGTAAAACTATTTAAAAGTATGATATAATACTTTGAATACATATTATTCCGAAAGGAGCGGCCGCGTTGAACGACAAAACCGGTCAGGAGCAAAATACTCTTATAATAGGAAGAAACGCGCTGCTTGAGGCGCTGAAAAGCGGACGTGAGATAGACTGCGTCACTGTAGCGAGGGGCGAACGCGGAGGTTCGATAGGAAAGATAATATCCGAATGTAAAAAGATCGGTATCCCCGTCAAAGAGGCCGACTCAAAAAAGCTTGATTATATGTGCGGCCACTCAAACCACCAGGGAGTTATAGCATCCGTTGCGGCGCATGAATATTCCTCTCTCGAGGATATCCTTTCGGCGGCTGATGAAAAGGGCGAACCGCCGTTCATCATCATTTGCGACGGGCTTGAGGATCCCCATAATTTAGGCGCGATAATACGTACCGCGGAGGCGGCGGGCGCTCACGGAGTGATAATACCGAAGCGTCGGAGCGCGTCGCTGACATTCGCTACCGCAAAGACGTCGGCAGGCGCTGTAGAATATGTGCCTGTAGCGCGCGTGACAAATATCGCGTCCACCATAGACGAACTGAAAAAAAGGGGAGTCTGGATATACGGCGCGGACGTCGGCGGTACTATGTGGTGCGACTCAAAGGCCGACGGCGCAGCGGCTCTCGTAATAGGCTCCGAGGGATATGGCCTCAGCCGTCTCGTAAAGGAAAAATGCGATTTTATAATGTCTCTTCCGATGAAGGGAAAGATCAATTCCCTGAACGCCTCAGTGGCGGCGGGAATACTGATGTATGAAATATTACGTCAGCGTTCAGATATAAAAACAGATGCGGGAGGAAATGCGAAATGAGCGACAGATATGTCAGCGGCTCGGGCGACGGAAACGACGAGATAGACCGTATCCTTGCTGAAGTCAATAAACAAAACATGGAGAGATCCGCATACGATAACGACACGCTTGCCCCGCGTAAGCAGTGGACAGACAGCGAAATAAACAGGCTGCTCGGAAAAGACGATCCGACGGCAGGTATTTCCGACTACGATTTTCCGGAGCCGGAGGATCTTACATATGTTCCCGAGGTCGTCGACGACCTTTCGTTTAATGTTCCAAAGGATTCGAGCGAGCCGGAAACGGTAACGCCCGATGAAAAATCGGAGACGTCAGATGAGCCGCGTGAAGCGATACCGGTATTTACCGTCGAGGAAACCGACGATACGTCGGCGGAGAATATAGATATTTCGGCGGACGAAACGGCGACGGAGGTGCCCTTTGAAGTCCAAGGAAACGAAGAGCCGACAGATATATTTTCTTCCGAAAGGCCGTCGGAGAAAGCTCCCGAACAGGCGGTAAAAAGAGAACGCGGCTTTTTCGGAAAAAAGCCCGTCCGTCAGGAACAACAGCCGTTTACGACAAATCAGCTCAGGGCGTCCGGTCTCGGAAAGTCGACCGACCCCTCGCGCGCCGCGACGCCGAGGACGACGCATATCCCGCAGCCTACAGAGGATGTAAGACAGTCTCTAAACAGCGATGCGACAAAAACATTCAGACCGATCCGTCCGGGTCAGTCAAGAGCTCCGCAGGGGAGACAGGGCGTAAGAGGAAACAGGCCCGATAGGATCGGAGCGGGACAGAGATCTGCCGTTTTGAATACGGCGGGAAGTCAAAACAAAAAAACATCCCCCGACGTAACGGAGGACGTAGATATATATTCCGACTCAAGCATAGCGCGTAAATTTGAAAATATGCGCGAAAATGCGGGGAGAGACGGTAAAAGAAAAGGCCCGCGTACGGTAAAGCTTCAGACCGACGGAGAAAATCTCTTTCCCGTATACGACGGCGAGATGCATAACGAACAGCGCGAAAGGTTCATGCGCAAGGTCGAATACAAACATCCCGACGAGGATTACGATCCCAAGACCGACAAGACCCCTATCGAGGAGCCGGGCGTCATAGTTAAGGAAGGAAAGACCGACGAAAAGACGGGACTTGTCGAGGTGCCGCAGATCCGCTTTGCCGACAACATGCTTCGCGACGCAAAAGAAGGTAAGACAATAGTCGCCGAGACAAAGGAGCCTAAACCGGCTCCGAAAGAAAAAGAGTCCGAGATGGTGGACGGCCAGATAACTCTCCGGGGCTTTTCGTTCAGCGACGACGTCGAAAAGGTCGACGAAAAGCAGGTCGAGGGAGAGCTCAGCAGCAAGCGCCAGGAAAAGGCAAAAAATTTCAGGATAATGAAATTTGCCTCCGAATACGAGACTGATCTTCCGAAGCCCTATGAGGACGAGGAAGAAAAGGATGAAGAAACGGGACCGGGCGAAGGAGAGGAAGGGAACAACGCCGAGCCGACGGAATACACACATCCGTCCGAGCGGATGAAGATCGGCCACTCGCTTCTTAAGACGAGAAGATCGCTTATGATCTCGACCTTGGGAGTGGGCGTTATAGATCTTATCCTTATCATCCTCTCACAGGTTGCAAAAAACAGCATGAACGCCGATGTGATATTTGCCGTGTCGACATTCCTTTTGTCCGGAGCGGCGGCGCTCTGCATAAATTCCGTTATCGCCGGCTTCAAGGCTCTCTTTACCGGAAAGCCCAATGAGGATTCTGCCGTTTCGATAGTTCTCGCGTTCGCATTTATCCACAGCATATTGGCGTTTATATTCTCATCGTCGCTCGGCGAAGCGAGCATATACTGCGCCGCGTCGGTATTTTTACTTTTACTGAGCAGGGCGTCAAAGATACTTGCAAATTCCGCGACGCTTAAAAACTTCAAGTTCTGCGCGTTCAAGGATTCCGAGTCCATATACGGAATACAGAATTTCGACGACAAGAACACGAGCTTTGAAATAGGACGCAGTCTTCTTCTCGGCGATCCCGAGCTGAGATATTCCTGCCGCGCAAAATTCCCGTCCGATTTTATAAAATATTCAAATCTCCAAAATCCGACCGAAAAGGTAGCGAAGCTTCTTATCCCCGCCGCCGCGGGCATAAGCTTTATTGTCGCTATAATAGGCTGGATAAAGTCGGACGGAGTTCTGATGAGCGCGTTCACTTCGTTTGTCGGAGCGCTCTGCATTTCGATGCCGGCATGCGCTTCGCTGGCTGTAACGCTTCCGTTTTTCATCGAATCGGGCAAGCTCACACAAAGCGGAGGAATGATAGCGTCGCCCGGAGCGGCGGCCATATGCAGCAGCGCAAATGCGGTCGTTATAAACAGCGCCGACCTTTACGACGGAGATCATTGTAAGATGTTCGGCTTTAAGGATTATAAGGCGACAAATATCAAGGATATCCTGCTCTACGCCGCGGCGATGGTAATAGGCTCCGGCGGACCGCTTACGACGGAATTTGAAAAAATAATAGAACACAGCAACATATTACTGCCTCCCGTAAAGTCGCTGAAATATGAAGAAAAGCTGGGACTTACCGCGTGGATACGCGGACAGAGGGTGCTTCTCGGCAACAGAAATCTCCTTATCAACCACAGCATCGAAACGCCTCCAAAGGGCGCCGAACAAAAATATACCGAGACAGGCAAACGCGTTCTTTACATGGCTATCGAAAACAGGCTCGCCATCATGCTCGTCGTCGGATACGCCGAAAACGAGAGCCTTCGTCCGTATCTCCGCAGGCTGATAGAGGACGGAAAAAATATCCTCGTCAGCGTAACGGACTGCAACATCACCGAGGAATTTATCAACGAGGGCTTCGGGCTTCCGCCCGGATGCGTTAAAATAATCAGCCCGACCGCGGCCGCCATGTTCGGAGACGAAATCAAAAAGATAAAACAGTCCGTGCCCGCGACGGCGATCCATGACGGAAAGCCGGAGTCGTTCCTGCGCTGTGTTTCTGCGGCGACGTCTGTTAAAAACATCGCCAACACTGCGGCGCTCTTTGAAATGATCGGAGCAGCCCTCGGACTTTTGCTCTTCATCATCTTGCTTCTTGCCGTCGGCCTTTCGGGCGTCGGCTCGCTGACGGTGATACTCTTTACTCTCCTTTGGACAGCCGTAGCGGCAGGCTTCGGGATAGTAAGAAATCTTAAACGTTAATTGATCGGTAAAAAAAGGACTGAGGCGAAAGATCGTCTCAGTCCTTTTTAAGTTGTTGATTAACAGTTTATTATTATACGAGGCCTTCCGACATCATTGCGTCAGCGACCTTGATAAATCCGGCAATGTTCGCGCCGGCGACAAGATCGTCGCCGAAGCCGTATTTCTGTGCCGCTTCAACGGAGTTTTGGAAGATGTTTTTCATAATGCCCTGAAGCTTCTCGTCGACCTCTTCGGAGGTCCAGTTGTAACGCATGGAGTTCTGTGACATCTCAAGACCGGAGACCGATACGCCGCCGGCATTTACTGCCTTTGAGGGAGCGATGATAACGCCGTTCTCCTTGAGGTATTCCGTAGCTTCGGCAGTCGTGGGCATATTGGCGACCTCGACGTAATATTTCACGCCGTTTTTGACCATGTTCTTGGCGTCCTCGATACCGACTTCATTCTGTGTCGCGCAGGGCATCGGGATATCGACCTTGACCTCCCAGGGCTTCTTGCCGGCATAGAACGGCACGCCGAACTTATCCGCGTAATCCTGAACCTTGTTGCGGCAGGAAGCGCGCATTTCAAGAAGATAATCTATCTTTTCCTTTGTATTTACGCCGTCGGCGTCATAGATATATCCGTCGGGGCCGGAGAGGGTAACTACCTTGCCGCCGAGATCCGTGATCTTTTGGACCGTGCCCCACGCCACGTTGCCGAATCCGGAAACCGCGAACGTTTTGCCCTCTATCGTGTCGCCGAAGTGTTTGAGCATTTCGACTACGTAATATGTTGCGCCGAAGCCTGTCGCCTCGGGACGTACAAGAGAACCGCCGAAGGGAAGTCCCTTGCCTGTAAGAACGCCCGTGAACTCGTTGCGAAGGCGTTTATACTGGCCGTAAAGATATCCGATCTCTCTTCCGCCGACGCCGATATCGCCTGCGGGAACGTCTGTGTTGGGGCCGATATGACGGCAAAGCTCCGTCATGAAGCTCTGGCAGAAACGCATTACCTCAGCGTCGGATTTACCCTTGGGGTCAAAGTCCGAGCCGCCCTTGCCGCCGCCCATCGGGAGACCGGTAAGGCTGTTTTTGAAGATCTGTTCAAATCCGAGAAATTTGATAATGCCGATGTAGACCGAGGGATGGAAACGAAGTCCGCCCTTGTAGGGGCCTATTGCGCTGTTGAACTGAACTCTGTAGCCGCGGTTTACCTGTACCTTGCCGTTGTCGTCAGTCCAGACGACGCGGAACGATACCTGTCTTTCGGGCTCGACAAGTCTTTCGAGAAGGCCTGCCGCTTCGTACTCCGGGTGTGCGTCTATTACAGGGCCGAGAGAAGAAAGAACTTCTTCGACGGTCTGAACAAACTCAGGCTCGGAAGCGTTTTTCTTTTTTGTTTCGTTGATTACCTTTTCAAGATACGCGTTCATTAATTCTTACCTCCAAATATCGTGTTATTAAGCGGTCGATTTAAGCCGCTAAAGCAAAACACATACAATTATAGTCTTCCAACTATAATTATTCAAGCATTTTTTTGTTATTTCTGCAACGTTTTCACAATTTCACCTACAAAGACCTTGTGATAATCTCCGTTTTTGTAGTTATCGTCAATGGATCTGTCGAGGAATCCGTCGGGTAAAATATCAAAAACGGCGATTTTTTTGCATACCAAAACCGTTTCGGCTTCATCGAAAAAAACAGCGTCTCCGTAGGAAGCGGGAGTAAGACCGGTCGCCGCCGCTTTGTCGACGTCTCTGCCGCTTTTTGAGCCGCAGAACGCAAGCTCCTTTTTATATTTTCCGCCGAAAAAGCTTAAAGTAAAGAAGTCCTCTCTGTTAATGAATTCGAGCGTATATCTCTGAGGGCGAATAAATATGAACGCGACGTCGCGTCCCCAAAGCTCGCCCAGGCCGCCCCAGCTGACGGTCATGGTGTTGAATTTTTTGTTATCTCCTGCCGTTACGAGCGCCCAATCGTCGGAGATCATTTTAACGGCGCTTTCCTTTATCTCTCGTATGTTTGTTTCTTTAAATGACATGATAGCATCTCCTTAAAGGCGTACGCCGCGACTGTGCGGCGTTGCCTTAATAATCGTTTAATGTAAACAGCGTTTCACGGACGCCGGATTTGTCGATATCGCGCAGCGCAGGCGCGAAATAAAGACCGAGCGCCCTGCCGGCGGGAAACAGGTCGCCGAGAGGAACAAGCACAAACGCCCTTTTCAGTATGCCCGGATGAGGGAGCGTCAGCTCGAACGATTCGTCCCTGATGTTTTCAAAAAGCAGAAGATCGAGGTCTATCGTCCTCGGGCCGTCCTTTACCGTCCTTAGCCGACCCATAGCCGCCTCTATCCCGAGACAGGCGCCTAAAAGCGCTCTCGGAGTAAGGCGCGTCTCGATGAGTATCGCCGCGTTGAAAAAGTCGGGTTGAATGACCTCCCCGACGGGTACGGTCTCGTATATTTTTGACAGCCCTACGACCTGTGTTCCGGGAAGAAGAGATACAGCCTTGACAGCCGCCTTTAAATTTGTGGGGCTGTCTCCGAGATTGGAGCCGAGTCCTATAACAGCTTTACTCATTTTTTCAGTCCTTTACCGTTTATTATCTTTCGCGTACTATTTCCGCGGCGACAAAACCGAAGTCTGCGTTTATCGGCGCTTCGGGTTTTTTAAGAGTTATGCGAAGTTTTCTTATCGCGGGAAATTCGTCAAAAACAGCGTCCGATACTTTTTGCGCCGCCTTTTCAATAAGGTCGTATTTGTTTTCGGTCATCGCGCGTTTGACCGTCTTTATTATTTTGGCGTAGTTTACCGTATCGCCGAGGTCGTCGGAATAACACGCTTTTCTTACCGCCGCGTCGGCATAAATATCAAGGATAAAATTCTGGCCGTCGGTCTTTTCCTCGGGATTTACTCCGTGATACGCAAAGATTTTAAGTCCCTCTATGATTATCCTGTCCGTTTGTTCATCGTCTGTTTTTCGATATCTCACGATGCGGTCGGCTGTCAAAGCTCCGCCGACAGCCGAAAAGACGTCGTGGGCGCGGATGATATCGGCTCCTCCGGCTATCGCGAGAGTGTGTGCCGCAACGGTGCCTGCGTCGCGCTTTGAAGGCTCGCTTTCGCCTGTCACTTCGCCTATGAATCTCTTTCTTGAAGCTCCGACGAGAAGCGCGCAGCCGAGCGTGTTTATCTTTTTCAGATCTCCCAAGAGATAGGCGTCGTCATCACGGCTTTTTCCGAAGCCTATCCCGACGTCGAGGCAGATGCTTTTTTTATCTATACCGCACATCTCCGCCGCAGAGACAGCGCTTTTGAAAAACGAGTTTACCGAGCCGATGATATCTTTTGTGCATGAGCTTTCGGCGTTTGAGTCGCCGCCGTGAACGATCACCCAGCCTGCGCCGTATTCTTTGATGAGCTTTGCCATTTCGGGATCGAATTTTCCGCTGACGTCGTTTATTATCGCCGCGCCGTGTTCGAGGGCGTAGCGCGCTGTTTCGACGTTGTAGGTATCTGCCGATATGGGAACGGAGATCTCTTTTGAAAGAAGCGGCAAAACGCCTCTCAGCCTCGATATTTCTTCCTCGGGGCTTATTATTTCGGCTCCCGGTCTTGTCGACATGGCTCCGACGTCGATGATATCGGCGCCGGTGTTTTGCATCGACACGGCATGGCTCACGGCGCTTTCGGGCGAAAAATATTTTCCGCCGTCCGAAAACGAATCGGGCGTCACGTTGAGTATCCCCATGACATATGTTTTTTTATTAAGTAAAAAGGAAAAATTCTTCCCGCAAAAATATTCCGGCACGTTCATTTTTTTCAACTCTCAGCTTATTATATCGGTTTATTTTTGTCCTTTGAGAAGAGTCATGACCTCGGCTCTTGTTCTCGCGTCGCTTCGCATCATTCCTCTTAACGCGGAGGTCTGCGTTTCACTGCCTGCCGCGCGCGCTCCGCGCATCGTCATACAGAGGTGCTGAGCCTCGATGACGACCGCCACTCCCTTCGGAGAAAGCTCGGCAAAGAGGAAATCGGCTATCTGCGCCGTAAGGCGTTCCTGGAGCTGAGGACGCTTTGCGAAGGTGTCGACTATCCTCGCGAGCTTGGAAAGCCCTATCACCTTACCGTCGTTGGGGATGTACGCGATATGCGCCTTTCCCATGAATGGGATCAGATGATGCTCGCACATCGAATAGAGCGGTATATCGCGGACGATCACCATTTCGTCGTTGTTGTTTTCGTTAAAAATTTTAAGATGTCTTTTCGGGTCGTCCTCGAGTCCCGAAAAAATCTCTTCATACATCCTCGCGACTCTCGCGGGAGTTTCGACAAGCCCTTCTCTGTCGGGGTCTTCGCCGATGGCGATAAGTATATCGCGCACAGCGTTTTCGATTTTTTGTTTATCCATTCAGCTTCTTCTCCTGTTCCTTGTCCGCGCCGCATCACAGTAGTTTACGCCGCTGAAATTAACGCTGTCGATGACACGCCCGAGAAGCGTGTCGCAGACAACTATATTCAGTCCGTCAAGATCAAGTGAATAATCGACGCCGTCTATTGTTATCCGGCATTCCCCGTCGTTTTCTCCGCCGGATATCTCAAACGTCATACCGTTTACATGATATGTCAAAATACCGTCTTTGTTTTCGGAAATGAAGGCGGTATTTCCTTTATAGACTCCGTTTTTAAAGACGGAATTTGATATGAACGGATAGGTTATGCCCGGCGTCGTATCCGTTTTGCCGTCGTCGTTTTTAAGGGCGACGGAGACGATATATCTTTCGTCCGAGATGATATCGAGATAATCCGAAAGATCCGTTTCGCCCTTTATCGGATAAGCTTCAGATGAAAAGACGGAATAGTCAAATTCTTCGGTAAGCGTTTTGATCTTTGACAGCTCCGACATGTAGTTTTCCTTTGTCAGAAGCCCTTCGCCTTTTGACATTTTCTCCGTTATTTTATCGGAGACGAGCGGAGAAAAATGCTGGCTGTCGACGTAATTATAAAGGTTTCCGATCATATCCCTTTCGGTCTGGAAGCAAAACATCCTGACATTTTTATAAGCCGAGAGCATTTCAAACGCCTTTTGATAGACGCTGAGCATCGTATCGGTATATCCGCTTTCATAGCGCTCCCTGAGATAAACGATGCTTTTGGGCGGGATAAAAAGATAAAATTCGACGCCTTGATATTTTTCCGCGATATCTTTAATAAAGCTGTTCATGTTCGCGTCGAAGAAACGCAAATTATAATTTTTTACGTCGGACGGCGCTGTCGGCTTTTCGGTCATCACGATGTCTTTTGCGTCGGACAGTATCGCAAATTCTCTTAAATAATACTGGTTTGAACTTAAATATACGTCGTCGAGCGAATCGGTCTTTTCTTTTTTTGAAGTCTTGATGAGGACCTTTCCGATCTTTTCTATAAGGATACTTTTATTCAAGACGTATTTGACGTCGTTGAAAACGTTACTGTCGTAAAGGTGCCACGGAAGCTCATAGATATCGCTTGAAGCGTCGGAGGATATCAGCTCCGCGTCGAAATTCATGATAACCGTTTTGAGATTTTTATTTTTTTTGAGCGCGACGCCGAGGACCTTTGAAATATTTTCAAAGCCTATCCCGCAAAGCGGAGC